>JANOPS010000097.1:0-3694 GCA_031421995.1 Gemmatimonadaceae bacterium | reverse complement strand
ACGCGATCGACCGTGATCCCGCGCGACTGCACCATCGCCATGACTTCGCGACAGCCAGCCGGCGACATGCCGGGACCAGGCTGAATCACGTCAGCGACGAAGAGTATGCGCAGTGACGGCATGTAGGCAACGAGCAGACCCTCCGCGTGCGTGTTGGGCAGTTCGAAGAACTCGACCTTCGTGTCACCGCTCCCAATGGAGAGTGACGACGAAGCAGCGCGAATTGCCGGGACGCGCGGAGACCGCGAGAGGGCGTCGGGTGCAATGGTTTTGCGCGCGGTCGCAATGCCGCGCAGAAACGTCACGTTGCGAGCGTGCGTGACGACGGGAATGCCGCGCGCGAGATACTCGCGCACGCCGCCCGAATGATCCCAGTGATGATGCGTGCTCACGGCGGTCCGAACTGGTACCCCGGGAAAGCGAGACGCCAGCGTGTCGAGCACGGCCTTCGAACGCGCGGAACTCTGCGGCATTTCCACCACCAAGAGACCGTTCCCCTGCTTCACAATCAGCGAGTGGTGCGTTTGCCCCTCGGCGCGCCACACATTCTCACCCACGTCGGCCAACGTGACCACGATCTGCGTCGGCACGACAGGGCCACGCGCGGCGCGACGCGCGAGAGAGTCCGGAATAGCGAACATCGCATCGTCGAGACGCGCATTCGTGACGGCACTCGTAATGACGGTGTGTTGCACCAGCCGTCCGTTCGCTTCTGAGTCAATCTCCCGCGGCAACTTCACGCCGCCGGCGTGGGCCCAGCGCGTGTACAGTACGGTGTTCCGACGGTCTCCAAGGACGCCGTCATCCGTGACCCGCTCGGCCGCAACCAGAACACCGTTGAAGCGATCAAACCACAACGAGACGGTGTCCGCACCGTGGGCGAAGCGCACACCATCCATCATCTCACCACGGACAGGGCGCGGACGCAGCGCCGTGAGGGCGCTCGGGTTGTCTAGGGCGCGTAGCAGCAATTGATCGGGCAACAGACGCATGTCCACCAGCGCCGCAGCCACCGCCGCTGCGGCATCAGGATTGGGCGCGCCGTTGGTCTCCGTCAAACCGATCCCGCCAGCGAGAATACGACGCTGCCGCGTCACCACACCCGTGACGGCGCGCGACTCTTGCGTGGTCAGTCGACGCGACGCGCGATAGTCGGTGATCAGGCGACCGTAGGAGAGCGTCGCGCGCGCAGGGGACGCTGGCGTCTCCTCCTGCCCAAGACTAAACGCGGCGGCGTTGAACTCGTAGTTGGTATTCGCCAACGCACGGAGCGCCGACTCTCCGCCGATGGCGGCGACCGCGCGTTGCACGAGGGCCGACGGCGTTTGCGCGGCCACCGGCGGCGCGAGCAGCACGACGAGCAGTGCGCCCGTGGCGGCGAACGCGCAACTCGGCGTCGCTCGGGAACTCCTAGTTCGGGAACTTCTAGTTGATGTAGGCATGGGTCGAAGCTGCAGTACAGCGTTCTGCCGCGCCAGTGCGCGTACGCGCGTGGCGCACGTCGCCTTTCCGGGCATGGTGCGGTCCACCTTTGGCCGTGCAGTGGCAGCCCCAGGCCGGCGTGGGCGGTGGTTGACGCGGTCTCCACGGCGTTCACTACCAGCATCTCCTCCAAGCTGATCGGCGTGGCCAGCGTATCTCGCTCGGTGATGAATCGAGATAGCGCCAGATTCGCCGGCCCACCGGCGAGTACGACCTGCACCGTGCCACCACTGCTGCGTGGGTAGTCGGGCACCGGTCGTCCATAGCGCAGCTGCCCTTCAAACATCGTGTCAATACCACGACCGGTGCGCTCAACCAGTCCAATGCGCTTGAACGCATCGGCCAGCACCGGGTTGAATGCGTTCGGCAGCACCGCACAGACGTCACGTTGTCGGTGTTGATCCCAGGCTGACGAGCAGTTCGTCGAGTTGGTCGAACGCTTCCGGCATCGCGCCGGTCGAGCCGGACGCCGCGTCAAGCGCCTCCTTCGAGGGATAGAGATCGCGCAGCGTCACCAACGTTTTGCCGTCAACGTCATCGAAGGTGACCGTGGTCACGGTCACGCCGCCATCGCCTTCCTCGTTCGTCCACACGAGACGTGATGGGGGTGTTACTTCGACGTACGTGCCGAAGAACGCCATGGTCGAATCCTCGTGGCGAAAGACCAACCGGTACCCGCCTCCAACGCGAACATCCATCTCGCACGACAGCAAATTCAGACCATACGATTTTGGCACCCACCACTGCCTGAACAGATCGGGCGTGGTCCACGCTTCGAACACGAGACGCGCCGGACCGTTGACGGTTCGCGTGACAACGAGTTCGCGTTCGGACGTCCGTTCCACTGTCGTCTGGTGCTTCGCTGCGGCGGCTTCACCGTCTCGGTTTTCGTGCATGAGCGCTCTCCTTTCGTTGTAAGTTCGCGACGACTGTGTCCAGCGCATCAAAGCGCGCGCTCCAGAGCTCGCGGTACCATTCGATCCACGCTGCCTCTTCCTCCAGACCGCGCACGCCGAGCTTGCAGGTGCGTACGCGTCCGACCTTCTCCGTCGTAACCAGCCCGGCCTGTTCCAACACAGCAACATGTTTCTTCATCCCCGTGAGGGTCATGTCGAACCGCTGGGCCAGCGCCGTGATCGACGCGTCCTCGCGGCCGAGTTGCTCCAGAATGCCGCGCCGGGTCGCGTCTGAGAGTGCGCCGAACGCGACGTCGAGGTGGGCTTTCGTAAACTGAACCATATGGTTCAGTTTACAAGACATGGCGATTGTGTGCAAGAGGCACCAACGACGTCACCTACGGAACGACGATCGTCCCCGCAGGGGTATCGGCACCCGCCGTCACCATGAGATTCGGCACGAGCGCTCGTCCACGCCCCCTCGCGGGCGGCGGGTCGACCGCGACGATGTAGCTCTTGCCGGCCTGCGCCGCGATGCCTGCCCAGTACGTACTCTGGGTAACGTACGACAGTCGGAACGAACCGTCAGCGGCCGTCTTGCCGGTCTGCAACACGATCCACGTGTTCTCGGGTGTTCCCGGGTTGCCCAAGTACAAGCGCAGTGCGGCGTCAGCAACGGGCGCGCCAGTGGCTGATAGCGCGCGCACCGTGCCCGTGATCGCGCCGGTGCGACGGGAATCGGCGGCACGGATCACTGGCGAGAAGATGAACCCGCTGTCGGTGCTGCTGGGATTGATCTCCTGCGGCGGAATGAAGGCCTTGCCCACGTCGAAGTCGATCACGACAATCGCGCCCACGTCGGGCACGAGAATCTGCTCGTGGATGAGTGCATCCAGCGTGGGGCGCCCGGCACTGGATTGCCACTGGATGCCCGGTGTCGAACGGCCGGTCAGTACCGCACCGTTCTTGAGCGTGATACTCGATGAGTCGGTGTCGATGACCATGCGCACGGCCGTGATCGCGCCAGTCGGCAGCGTCACGGTTCCCAGTTCATCGGTGGCGCCGTTCTGGAGCGCGAGCAGGTTGATGCGCCGTCGCGGCGTGGCGAGCGTGACGAACCCGCCGGCCACAGCGCCGGTGTCCGGCGAGAGTGAGGCCGATACGCTGACAACGTATAAGTCGACCCGCGCCACGCGGTGAAACGGAAACGGCGCGTCGGTGATCAGGGTGCGCGTCGTGCCGGTGATTGGCACGGTCGGGGTGTCGTCACCGTCGTTGCATGCCACTCCGGGCAACAGCAACAGCGCGGCGAGCGC
>JANOPS010000096.1:0-15310 GCA_031421995.1 Gemmatimonadaceae bacterium | reverse complement strand
AACGGCAAACGATCCGATAGTAGCGCGCGAATTACGCTCGCTGCTGGCCGCACACCATCGCACCGATTCGTTCCGCGGGGTCGCTACGTCGCTCGCCGCCGATCTCGATGCCATCATCGGCGAACGGCTCGGCGCATTTGTGGTGGGGCCGCGCATCGGCGCCGGCGGCATGGGTACCGTGCACGAAGGCACCCGCGCCGATGATCAGTACCAACAACGCGTGGCCATCAAGTTCCTACGACGCAGCGCCGACGACGCCACGGCGGTGGCGCGCTTTCGCGCCGAACAACAGTTCCTTGCGTCGCTGCAACATCCGAACATCGGGGCGCTGCTCGACGGTGGGGTGACGCCCACCGGCACGCCCTACTTCATCATGGAGTACGTTGATGGGGCGCCGATCACGGCCTACTGCGACGACCGGCGACTGACGGTACGTCAACGGCTGTTGCTGTTTCGCCAAGTCTGTCTTGCGGTCCGCGCCGCCCATCAACGGCTGGTGGTCCACCGCGACCTCAAGCCCAGCAACATCTTCGTCACCGACAACGGTATCGTCAAGCTGCTCGACTTCGGCATTGCGAAATTGTTGAGTGATACCGGCGCTGCGCGAGGCACCGGTACGCCAGTGACGGCAGTTGGACAGCAGGCGTTCACGCCGGAATATGCGGCGCCCGAGCAGATCCGAGGCGAATCGATCGACACGCGGGCCGACATTTATGGGTTGGGCGTGGTGCTGTATGAATTGCTGACCGGGCGTCGCCCCATTTCGTTCGCGGGCACCTCGCCCTTTGAGATGGCGCAGCTGATCAGCAAGGCCAACGTATCACCGATGGACCGCGCCCTCGACGGCGACCGCTTTCGCGCACTCGGCGAGACGTCCACCGAACGCGCTCGTCGTCGCCTGCACGGCGACCTTGATGCCATCGCCCGCGTGGCGCTGCGGGCGGAGCCTGCGCGCCGCTACGCATCGGTTGATGCATTGCTTGATGATGTCGACCGCTATCTCGACGGACGGCCCGTTGGCGCGCGCCCCGATGGCGCGTGGTATCGCACACGGAAATTCGTGGCGCGTCACGCCCTTGAGTCGGCGGCGGGCGTCGTGGCGATTCTCTCCTTGATCGGCGGCGTGGTGGTCTCGCAGCAACAGAAGCGAGTGGCCACTGCAGAAAGTACGCGGGCGAAGGAAATTACCGACTTCCTGACGACCATGCTTGGCGCGTCGAGCCCGGAGTCGTTCGGCAAAGATGTCACCATGCGCGAAGTGCTCGATTCCGCCACCGTGCGCCTTGACGCGGACTCGCTCACACCATCGCTCTCGGCAGATATCCGCAGCATTATCGCCAGCACCTATCTCGCGCTTGGTGAGTACGAGACGTCGGACAAACAGCTGGTCAAGATGCTGGCGGAGCGTCGGAAGGATGCGCCGGAGGGGGATTACAATACGGCGGTCGCGCTCAGCAAGCTCAGTCTGATTCAGGAAAACAACGGACACTTCGAGCAGGCAGATTCATTATTGCGGCTGGCCGAGCAGATGTATACGCGCTATCCGCCTCCGGATCCGCTGGAAGAAGTGAGCGTTCTGGAGAATCGCGCGCGCGTGTTGCGCAATCTGGGGAGGAATCAAGAGGGACTGGATGCGTTGCGGCGCGCCTTCGCCGTGAGCCGCGCCGCGGGAGTACAGGACGTTCCGGAGATGGCGTCGGCCACTATCAATGCGGCCGTCATCGCAGCCGAAATCGGGCGGTACGCCGAAGCGGATTCGTTTGCCGTTCGCGGCTACGAAATTTCGAAAGCAGGGTATGGCGCTGATCACCCGACGACACTCGCCGCCCTCGCCGTTCGCTCGGGGACTCTGGAATTCTTGGGTAGGAAGGAAGAGTCGGCGAAGATGCTGTTTGCCGCGATGGAAGGTCGACGTCGCACACTTGGTGAAACGCACCCCGCGTACGCCATGAACGTGGCGAACTACGCCGATGTCATGCTCCAACAAGAAAAGTGGCCAGACGCCGCACGCTACGCCCGGCAGGTGATTGCCCTGCGCGGCAAGCCGATCGATGAGGGGCATCCGTCGATTGCCGTGAGCATGGTCTATCTGGGGCGCGCCCTCACGCGGATGGACTCCACTGCCGACGGTGAGCGATGGATACGACAAGGCATGGCGCTGCGCACGAAGACGCTGCCTGCCGGGCACTGGCTGCTGGCCGCCACCGAAAGCGCATTGGGCGAGAACTTCACCGTCGCCGGTCGCTATGCAGAGGCGGAGCAGCTGTTCGTGGGGGCCGAGAAGAAGTTGGTGGCGATCCGCGGGGACAATGCCCCGCCGGTGCGCGACACGCGCAAGCGGATGGTTGCGCTGTACGAGGCGTGGGGAAAGCCCGCCGAGGCGGCCGCGTGGCGGGCGCGGCTCACGCCGTAGGCTTCCGCTATGTCACTCGTCTGTCGCCGCCAGCTCGGCGAATCGGCAGAGACCATTGGCCAGCTGCATCTGTCGAGGCGTCTGACACTCGGCTTCAAACAACCGCGCACTTGCGACAACCACGGCAACGCAGCGCGCCCGCGACGTGGCCACGTTCAGGCGATTGAGACTGTAGAGGAACTCCATGCCGCGCGGCGCATCCTCTGGGCGCGACGTGGCCATGGAGTAGATCACGATCGGCGCTTCCTGCCCCTAGAACTTGTCCACGGTGCCCACGCGTGCGCCCGTCGATGCCAAGCGTTCCACCAGGCGCGTGACCTGCGCGTTGTACGGCGCAACGACAAGGATGTCTTCGCCGCGCACGGCGTGGGTTTCGCCATGATGATCGGTCCACGTGGCACCGGGATGCAGGCATCGCGCCACGAGGTCGGCGACAACGTCGATCTCCTCGCCCGACCAATTGCGATTGCCGTCGTGCTGCAGGGTGATCAGCGCGAGGCCGCTCACCGGCAATCCGTGTACGCCGCGCAGTTGCTGCTGTTCCAGCCCGGGTCGCGAGGTCAATCGCCCTTCGTAGAACAACTCAGACGTAAACGCACAAATGGCGGGAGCGAGTCGCCAGGTTTGCGGCAGGAAGATGCCGCGGTTTGCTGGAATCGTTTGTTGACCAGCAAGCACGTATTCCAGCGCGGAGATGCCCACGCCATCAGGGTGTGTGCCCTTGCGCGGCTGCTCCAGCTGCTGTGGATCGCCAAGCAACACCACGCTGTTGGTGGCCTGTGACACGGCAATTACGTTCGCCAACGCCATTTGACCGGCCTCGTCCACAAAGAGCACGTCTACGCTACCGGCCATGTCCTCGCGAGCCCAGAGCCACGCGGTACCACCCACCACGTTCGCGCTGCCGCTGGCGAGTGCGTTGCGCGCGTCTTCATTGCTGGCAAGCGCGGTGACGGCTGCAGACTCGTGCGCTTCGTCATCAGTCTCGCCCGCCTTGTGTGCCAGCTTCACGAGTGCGCCCGTTTGCTGCGCCTGTTTCGCCACAGCGTTCAGCAGATTGCGAATGACCTTGTGACTGGTAGCCGTAACGCCAATTTTCTTGCCCTGTTTGACCAACTCGCAGATCATTGCCGATCCGCAATACGTTTTGCCGGCGCCGGGCGGGCCTTGCACTGGCAAGACGCTGTGGTTCAACGACGAGCCCACGCGCACGGCAAGTGCCACGATGTCTTCGCCTTCGAGACGCTCCAGCTGCAGCGGTCGCGCGAAGAGCAAAGACTGCGCGGCGCCATACGTGCTCTCACCACCTGCGACCGCGTTACCAATGCGCAGCAGGGCGCCTTCCATCTCCTTGGGATCAATAAACGTATGGGCGAAGACGGCGCTGGGGTGTACCCCATCCCGCGAAGGTCCCTTCAGGATGTCTATCGTGCGCTGCATCCGATCAACAGCCTGTACTTTACCGAAGCCTTTGCCGTCCTGCAGTTTGAGTTCGTTGCCGCGTTCCAGCTCCATTTCCTGCCGCGGATAGCAATAGCGGTCAACCATCGACTTCTTCACAAACCCCACGCGCTCGACGAACTCTAATCCTGCCACGGCACCGCGCTCGTCGAACAAGTCTTCTTCGGGTAGGTCGCGCAACCTGAAGTACTCCCACCACGCCGCTTTGTCTTCGCGCCGCTGATAGTCCAGCAGGTAGGCAAGAATCCACCGCCCCTGCGCCACATCGTCGCGGTCCTCACGATCGGGCGCCACTCCGTCAAGCAATCGTGCGCGCAACGCATCGACACGCCGCGCCTTCTCGTCAACACTGTCCGACGCGGCCCCCGTCTCGGGCGTTGGCCGTGGCACGTCGGTCCCGTTCGACACCACCTCGTCGCGCAACGACTCCAGCCAATCGCGCAATCGCAACGTCGAGACGCAGTCGTCTTGATTGTAGCCCTGCACCATGTCACGCACGGCGGCAGGAACCTCGTGTGCCGACTGCGTCATGAGCCCCAGCTCCATCACGCGCAAACTGCGATTGGCGTCGGCGAGCGCGACCTCGCGCGTGTAGCCGTACAACGGTTCCAGATTCTTGATCGAGTACCGCTCTACTCCGGCGCGCAGTGCCTGACGTACCACGCCGTACAGGTCAACGAAACGGCCAGCCCGCAGCATGGCGTCAAGTTCGGCTTCGTACGCGGCGTGGCGACCCATCATGCGCTTGAACGCCGCGGGTTCGTACGGCGCGTAGTGATACACGTGCATGTCCGGATACGCCGCCAGCGATGCGGCGATCTGGTCCATGACCCACGCGAACGCGGCGCGCTCCTCTCCCTCGTTGAACGCCCATTGCGCGCGATAGCTGCCGTCTGCGGCGACAAGGCCAAAGAGATACTCGCGCCCGCCCTCGGCGGCGAACGGATCGCCTTCCAGGTCGAGAAACAGATCACCGGCCGACGGCTCGGGCAACCGGCACAGCCCCTGGCGTGCTTCGACGGAGAGGAGTTCATGCAACGGCGGAACGCAGTCGCGCGATGCGACCTGCAATCGCGCTTGCTCGCGTACGCGCACGAACGATTCCGCCGATCCGCGGCGCGGCGTGAAAGGGACAGGGAGCGGCATGGCACCGAGTCCTGTGATGGTGTCGACGTGCTGCGAGGCAAGCTCGTGGCGCTGCACGCGCGAAATTCCCGCCACCAACGAAAGATGATCGTCGGCGCGCCGCGTATTTGCGCAGTGTGTGTACCAACGGCAGACTTGGCACAGTTCGACCGGGTCGGGATAGTGCATGCGTGACACCGTGTCCCAGCTCTGCGACACCGTACTCACCAGTTGTGCACGCACCCAGCGCACGTAGGATGCATAGTCATGCACGCGGTATCGCTGCTGCGGCGCAATCGGATCCGGCGTGATCACGGAAAACCACTCGGGTGCGAGGCCCTGCTCCTGTTCCAACATGGAGGAGTAGAGCGAGAGCTGCAGGATCGTGCCCGCCCGTGTCTCTCGTGACAGCTTCGTATCGGCCACTTCGTACGACCATGCACCGAGGGTGCTAGAACGATCGACACGCTGGAGAATATCGGGGTATCCCATCCATGGGTCGTGACCAAGAGCGCCCTGCACGATGATGTCCACGCCGTCACGCATGGCCTGGCGGGTGCGTGCGGCGCGCGCCGAAAAATCCCCGTCGCGGAGGTCAGTCACGTTACGCCCTGTTGCCCGCAACGCGTCGACGTATCGTGCCTCGTGGGCCAATCCGCGCTGCCAAAGCGCATCCAGCAAAGGGTCGGGCAGTTCATACGGGCGGCTAATGGCGCCGTTCGCCACCGCCATATCGAGTGCGGTGCGGTGGCGGCAGCCGAGGAAGGCCGCGAGATCGCTGGCCGACAGGGAGTACGACCCATTGGTGTGGCGCATTCGTGCCTGGTGCGGTGTGTTCGGGGGCTGACCGTCGACAAGCAAGGCGTTGCCGACCATGAAAGAATCTAGTCGCGGCCCGCAGCGCGCGTCCCTGATGCTATACTGAAACCGGATGGTGATACCCCCCACTGACGGACCGTTCAGCGAGTTGCCGATGATACTCCCCGTAGTTGCCGCGCTGCTGCTCGTTCAATCTGCCGATACCGTGCACATTTCGTACACGGAGGCGATCGACGTGGCACGGAAATCCAATCCGCGTTTCGTTCGCCAGCAGCTGGTGGCCAACAATGCCGACCTCTGGATGGCGTCGGCACGGGCGGCGCGCTACCTGCCCACCGTCAGCATGGATGTGACGACGCCCGAATACGTGTCGGCGCTGACGCGCGTGACGACCACCGACGGCGAAGTGTACGTGCCCACGAAGCGGCGGACGCTGCAGTCGGGCATGGCGGTCTCGCAACCGCTGCCCACCGGCGGCGTGCTGCGCATGACCGGCAGCGTGGCCTCGCTGAATCAGCCGCTGCTGCTTGATCAGCGATACACCGGCCGCACCTTCCTGGGGTTTCGGTTGGAACAGAGCCTGTTCGGGGTGAACTACAGCATTCGCAACTACCGGCTGTCGCGTGAATCGTATGCTCGCTCGCAGGCCGAATTCGCCGATCAGGAGCGCACCCTGCAGCGCAATGTTCTCTCCGCCTACTTCGGCCTGGTGTCATCGCGCAAGCAAGTGCAAATCGACAGCGTGCTCTTCGTGCGCGATTCCTTGCGGGTGGCTAGTCTGTTCACCGGGCGCAGCAGTCCCGACATGAGCGAAGTGGATTCGCTCAAATTTGAACTCGAAGTCTCACGCTCGGCGTTCAATCGCACGCGCTCGCAGCAGGGCTTGTTGCGCGCACAAGCCAGCCTCAATGAGGTGTTGGGGTTTCCCGCCACTACCGTGATCGTTCCTGATTCGGTCCTTTCGGTGCAGCGACAGACGATCAACGTCGAGGAGGGCGTGTCAGAGGCGATCGCGAATCGATGGGACTACGTGCTTGCGGTGATGGGCGTGGAGAACCGCAAGATGGGGCTTCGTGACGCGCGGCGCACGTCGCCGGTCACGGTGTCGGTGAACAGCACGATTGGCTTTGACGGGTCGGCACGCGCCAACGCGGCGGCGTCGTCGCTGCGTGATGCGCTGGACGGGCAGAACCGTTCGCAGAACCTGGTGTTGGGTGTTTCGATTCCGCTCTTCGACCGCTTCGAAGAGCGGAATGCCGTGGCGCGTGCGCAGAACGATCTGCGCATCGCCGAGTCCAACCTCGCCGAACAACGGCGCCAGTTGGAGAATGAGGTTCGACTCGCCGCACAGCGTGTCGCGAATGCCACCCTGCAGTTGGATCTCGCCGAGAAACAGTCGCTGATCACGCGGCGAACGCTGGAGATCCAGACCGCCCGCTACGCGCTCAACGAGATCACGTCGGTGGAGCTGTTGATCGATCAGGCCAATCAACGGCAAGCCGAAATCGGCTTGCTGCAGGCGCAGGTCGAGCTGCTGACGGCGAATGAGGAGTGGAAGCGCGTCGTCGGCAGTTCGGAGCGCGGCGTCCGCGCTACTGTTTCGCGATGAGCTGCGTCTTGATCTTGTCGTACACGGCCTTGGACAGGATCTTCTTCTGCACCAGCTGCGCCTTGTTCGCGTAGGGACGTCCGGCGATGATCTTGGCGGCGTAGGCTTTGCCGATACCGGGAAACGCTTCGAGCTCGGCGGCTGTGGCGGTATTGATGTCTACCTGTGCCGGTGCAGCCGGTGCAGCCGGTGCAGGCACTGCGGGCTTGGCCATCGCTGCCGGCGGCGGTGGTGGCGGCACAGGCTTCGTCTTCGTGGCTTGCGCGGAAAGCGACGGTGCGAGCGCTACAGAGGCGGTGAGCGCGATAGAGCGAATCCAGGTACGCATTGATGGGACTCCGGCGAGAAGCGTGAGTGGATGAACCGTCAGGATCACAGCGCCGCGCAGCGAGCTCGCGCCACCCCAGCTGTCGTGGTCCTGCTCCACGTGAGGGTGCTTCAATCTGCGGCTGGGCGAGGAGGGTCGGAAGTCGCCGGGACTACGCGGTCGCGGGCCCGCCGAACGCAGTTTGCTTCGTCGCCTTGAGCTACAGGGCAACGGGTCGCATGTTTTCCCCATGACACGCTCCAGCCTCTTCCTGATCGCGGCGGCGCTCCTTGGCGCTTGCGCCGCCAGCAACCAAGGCGCCACCACGCGGCCGCTCACGCCCGCGCAGATGGCGGCGCGCGATGGCGGTATTCCGCCGTACACGAAAGCCGACGTGTCCTTCATGCAGGGCATGATCGGGCACCACGCCCAAGCGGTGACGATGTCGTCGCACGCCGTGGTTAACGGCGCAGGCCCTGAGGTCAAGGTGCTTGCCGGTCGCATTGGCGTGTCGCAGACCGATGAGATCGCGTTCATGAAGACGTGGCTCCGGAATCGCAAGCAAACCGTGCCGAGCGGGACGATGGAGCAGATGGGGCAAATGGATCACTCGCAACACGCCGGCATGGATATGTCCGCTATGAGTGGCGGCATGCCCGGTATGATGCCCGGTATGCTGACACCGGCGCAGATGGATACGCTGAAAGCGGCGAAAGGCACGGCCTTCGACTGGTACTTCCTGACGTACATGATCCAGCATCATCGCGGCGCGATCAGTATGGTAGACGACCTGATGGCCGCCAAGGGCGCCGCGAATGACGACGATGTGTTCAAGTTCGTGTCGGACGTGGTTGCCGATCAAAGCACCGAGATTGATCGCATGGAGTTGCTGCTCAAGTCACGCGCACGCCCGTAACCCGCGTCGCCGTTCGATGATTGTTGGTGCTTTCTCCTCCTGTCCCCGCCTCCCATGCGCACCGTCCTTCGGTTCCTGCTCCACAGCAGCATCATGCTTACCGGCAGTACCGCTCTCCCCCACCTCTCCGGCGCGCAACCCAAACCCGATCCGCGCGTTGGACTCAAAGCCGGATGGTTTAACGCGGAAGAGGCCGCGTGGAACATCACGCTGGTCTCGACCACCAAGCCGTCCGAGTCATTCCTCAACATGAGTACGCCCGGTGACGCGCGGCTCAAGAATTCCGATCTTGCGTTCAGCGGTTCGCTGGTGTTCCAGGGCAACTATAGCGGATGGCAAGTGTGGGATATCGGCAATCCACGCAAGCCGAAGCTGCGCACGGCATTCGTCTGCCCCGGATCGCAAAGCGACGTGACCGTGTATGGCAATCTGCTGTTCGTCTCGGCCGAAGCCGTGGCCGGTCGTGTGGACTGCGGCCTGCAAGGCGTCGAAGCGGAGGTCAGCAAAGAACGCGCTCGGGGCATTCGGATCATCGACATCAGCGATGTTCAACATCCGAAAACGATCACCACGGTGCAGACCTGTCGCGGGTCGCATACCAATACGCTGGTCACGGATCCCAAAGATCCTGACAACATTTACGTCTACGTTTCCGGCTCCGCGGGCGTGCGGTCCAGCGAAGAATTGGCCGGCTGTTCGGCGCTGTCTCCCGACGTGGATCCGAACTCGGCGCTGTTTCGCATCGAAGTGATCAAGGTGCCGGTCAAGAACCCCGCGGCTGCGGCGATCGTCAGTTCGCCGCGCATCTTTGACGGGCTCGGCGCAGCTGTTCGGCATGGTGATGCGCCGAGTGATGTCCGTGAGCGTCCCGCGGGTGCGCCCGCTCGACCATCGGTTGCCGGCCGCGGCCCAACGCAGTGCCATGACATTACCACGTATCCGGCGGTTGGCTTGGCGGGCGGCGCGTGCAGTGGCTACGGCATCTTGCTGGACATCAGTGACATCAAGAACCCCAAACGTCTGTATGCTGCGGCCGATACCAACATGTCCGCGTGGCACTCGGCCACCTTCAGCAACGACGGCAGCAAAGTGCTGTTCTCGGATGAATGGGGCGGTGGATCGTCGCCGCGCTGCCGCGCCACTGACAAGGTGGAGTGGGGCGCCGATGCGATCTTTGTGCGCAACGGCGACAAGCTGGACTTCAAGAGCTATTTCAAGTTACCGGCGGCGCAAACAAGCAATGAGAATTGCGTGGCGCACAATGGGTCGTTGATCCCGATTCCGGGTCGCGAGGTGATGGTGCAGTCGTGGTATCAGGGCGGCATCAACGTGTTCGATTGGACCGATCCGAATCACGCATTCGAAGTTGCCTACTTCGATCGCGGGCCGATGGACTCGACGCAGCTGGTCAGCGCGGGACACTGGTCGGCCTACTGGTACAACGGATTGATCTACGGCTCGGAGATTTCGCGCGGGCTTGACGTGTGGGAACTCACGCCCAGCGAACATCTCTCAAAGAACGAACTGGAGGCCGCAAAGCTCGTGAAGTATGCGTACTTCAACGCACAAGAGCAGCCGCAGTTCGTCTGGCCAGCGGCGTTTGTGGTGGCGCGGGCGTACACCGATCAGATGGCGCGCAATCGTGCGGTGCCCAAGGTCTGGCTGGATGGCGTACTGGCGCAACTGGTGACGGCCGAGAAGGCGAAGGGGACGTCGCGCATGTCGGCGCTGAATACGCTCGCGGCGCAACTGGATCGCGACGCCGCTGGCAGTGTGGAGATGGCGCGTGTGAAAGCGCTGAGTGCCGTGGTGCGGGAGCTGGCGAAGTAGCCTGCGTCGCGCACCACGGCCAACGCATCTCGGCTAGCGCATTCCCGCTTTCTGCAGGGCGCCAACGCCTCCCACGATCGGTATGGAGAAGCTCGACTTCGCCAGATCGATCGTGAGCTGCGCGCCGGCTTTCGGCCAGAGCGTGAACTCGCGATCGCTTGACATGACCATCACAGCGAGCTGCTTACCCGCCGGGACAAACTCGTCGTCTGGCTCCATGTCGAACGTGAGATCGTAGAATTTGTCGGGCTTGAGGGCCTTTCCCTTATCCTTCGACGCGTAGAGACCGCCAGTCTTGAGCGCCTTGGCGTTCTGGATGTCGGCCCACCCCTTCGTAATGCTTCCCACCGTGCTTTGCGAGCCGGATCGCGCGGAGTCGTACGGCAGCATGACCAGCCAGACGCTCAGGTTGGCCGCCTTCACGTTTGACGATACACGGAGCGTGACGCGCGCCGTACCGGAGATATGCACCGTGTCGGTGAATGCCGGCGTTGCATAGAGCAGGCGATTCGGAGACTGCTTCGCACTTGCCAACGTGCTGCCGCTGAACGTGACATCGTCGGTCAATGATTCGGTTCCGCTGCCCGTGATGGTGTATGACAACGCACCGATCGTCGCTCCGCCGGCGGTGGGACGCAGCACGACAGGTGTTGAGCCGGGCACGGGAAAGGATGCGAACGGCTTTGGAAGCGTCGGCGCCACGCGGCCGCCACCCGGCGCTGGTGCTACGGCGCCCGGCGCCTGGGCGCGGACGTCATGTACAATCCACGCTTCCGCATCGTTCTGTGCACCATTGTCAACGTCGTACAAGTAGTGACTGAACCACCGATTGAGCATATCGGCCGGCGGATTACCACCGTGCCCGCCCTGATGCAGGTAGAGCGATACCGGCAGCCCGCGCGCCTTCATCTCGTGGTAAATGCGCACGCTGTGGTCAGGCGTCACGTTGTAGTCGTTCAACCCGTGCGCCAACAGCACGGCGGCCTTGATGTTCTTGACGTGCGGGAGCAAGTCGCGCTTGGCCCAGAAGTCGTTGAAGTCGCCTGACGCGCGATCCTGGCCCTTGGGTCCGGCCATGATGCCGTCGCGCCAGATCGTATCGCACTTCGCGCGCACCACAGGATCTCCGCTGGCAACAAAGTCGTACAACACGTCAACATCTTCGCCCAGATATCCGCCCGGCGAACGCACGAGGCCGTTGGCGCGGTAGTAGTGGTAGTACGACGTGTTCGGCGACACCGGCACCACGACCTTCAAGCCTTCCACACCGGTCGTCGCGGCGGCCAGCGGCAACGTGCCCTCGTACGACGTGCCGATCATGCCCACGTTGCCGGTGGACCACGACGTCGCGCTGACTTCTTCGGTGCCGACTGGGGTGGTGTATCCCTTCGCGCGACCGTTCAACCAATCGATCACGAAGCGCATCGGCGTGCGTTCCGGCTCGTCGCCGACCGTTGCGCAGCCCTGGGACAGTCCGGTTCCCGTTGCAGACGAATGGACCACGGCGAATCCGCGAGGCACCCATTCGTTGATGAGCACGTTGGAAATTCGTCGACGATTCGGCGCATACGCCGGTGGCGCCAGTGGTCGGCGTTTGGGAGACGGTGCGTTCAGCTCTTGCTTCACGTCCCAATTGGAGTCGTCGCGTGAGGTGCCCGCAAAGTACGGACTGGAGCCGTACAGGATCGAGACCTTGAGTCCTTCACTGTCGGTCTGGCCGGGACGCGTCACGTCAACGTGAACGCGGTCCATCTTGCCATCACGATCGCTGTCGAAGTTAGTTTCCACCCAGAGATCGTGGCGGATCCACTTCGTGGTGTCTTGAAAGGCCGGGACGACCTGCGCCATGCCGTTGGCAAACACGGGCGCAGCACGCGACGAAGCAGGTGAGGGTTGCGCCCACGCGAATGCGGGGAGCGTGAGTCCGGCAAGGACGAGGGTCGCGGCGCCACGAGTGGCACGCGAAGCGGGGCAGGGCAGTGAGCGAGTCATGCGGTGAAAACTGCGTGCCGTTCCCAACATTCACAACCAACGATTGACAGTCGCATGCGCGTCCTGATTGCCTGCTGTGCCCTGCTGATGGCCGTCCCCGCCATGGCACAAGAACCTGCCGCGCGCGGCGTGCTGCGCGTATCGGTTACGGCATCGCCAAGCGAGGTGCCGCTGCCCTATGCCGTACTCAGCATCGCACAGCTCAGCATTGAGCGATTCACCGACGCCCGTGGCACGATCATTGTCCCGGACATCGCACCCAATACGTACGACGTGGTGGTCCGCCGGCTGGGGTATATACCATTCCGGGGCAAGGTGACCGTCCGGGCCGGTGAGCCCACCGTGTTGGCGGTACAGCTCACCCGAGTCGCTCAGCGGCTGAGCCAGCAGTTAGTGTTGGCCGCGCGACCGTGTCCCAACCCGGGGCTTCCAGACGCGGTGCGTGAGCCGGAGGTGCTGGGACTGCTGTCCCTGCTTCAGGAAAATGCCGATCGCTATCGTCTGCTGGTCGACCAATACCCGTTCGTCTACACCCAGAATCGTGCGTTGGGTGAACTGCGCAACGACGTCATGTTCGTGCAATCGACCGATGCGGTGATGTCGCCGAGCCGTTCAAAGGTCTTGTACCGGCGCGGCGGCGTCGTGCGACGAGAAGGGCGCGGGTATACGATGATCTTGCCAACCATTCTCGACCTGACCGACGCGGCGTTTGTGCGCGCACACTGTTTCTTCTACGGCGGTTCCACCACACAGGAAACACCAACCGGCCAAGAGACATGGTTTCGGCTTGACGTGCGTGCTGACGACAAGCTCTCCTCGCCCGATGTGCACGGATCGTTCTATCTGGACAGCGCGACGTCGCAGCTGCGCAAAATGGAACTCGAGCTCAGTCGTCCGGATAAACTGCCTCGCAACCTTCGGGGGATCGCCAGTCTGAGCGCCATGAGCACCTTCAGCGAGATCGCCAGCGGGATCTCGGTGCTCAACGCGGTCTGCGCGGTCACTCGGCTCGATCCGAACGTGAAACGATCGTCACCGGCGGCTGGTGAGTTGATCCCTGTCGAGTTGCAGCAGATTGCACGCTACCTGTTCACGACACCACCGCCCGACGTGCCACAGCAAGGCACGTTTGATGTCACCCCATGGGCCCCGCAAACATATCTCTCACGCAAAGCGGTATGGTGCGACGAGACGTAGGTGCGGTCAGGGTTGAATCTTCGCGCGCCGCTTCATGAGCGCTTCGATTTCATCCATTTCACGCGGCACAAGACTGATGCGCTCGAGTCCCTTGTCGGTAATGATGTAATCGTCTTCGATACGCACACCGGTGTTCTGATACTTCAGCACGGTGGCGCGCGCCTTGGCGATGAACGCCCGGTTTCTCGGCGTATCGGGCAGCACGTCAAGCGAGCGAGTTCCGACGTAGATGCCCGGTTCAATCGTGAACGCGTCGCCAATTTTGAACGTGCCGTCGCCGGGTTGTCCCTGCAACGGATCATGCACGGCCAGTCCGATGCCGTGCGATATGCCATGGATCATCCAGAGGTTGGACTGTCTGCACGACGCCGGGCTTGCCGTGCAGTCAGCCGCCCATGGTGGATCGTAGAGCGCGTCAACACTCTCGATCAATCCAAGTGCCGCGAGTCCCCGAGCGCGCACCGCCACGGATGAATCGGCCGCTGCGCGGATACTCATGCCCGGCTTTGAGAGATCTTCGGCAGCCTGCTGTGCATCACGCACCAACTGGTAGAGCTGTCGCTGTTCACGCGAATACGTCCCGTTCACGGGAATGGTTCGCGTGATATCAGCCGCATACCCACGATACTCGGTTGCCGCGTCCATCACGACCAGATCACCGGGCTTAACCGGATCACTGTCGCGCATGTAGTGCAGCGTGGTGCCGTTGATACCTGAGCCGACAATAGATCCATAGGCCGGTCGTTCGCCACCTCGGCGCGTAAACTCAAACTCCAACGCCGCCTTGAGTTCGTACTCGTGCAGCGGGTTGGCGGTGGTCATGGCCGCGCGATGCCCTTCGCTGCTGATCTCCGCCGCCTTGCGGATCAGAGCCAGTTCCGCGTTGCTCTTCTTCGCGCGAATCGCCAGCACCTGCGGCATCGCGCTCTTGATCACCAGCGTCGGGAACTTCTTGGCCAGCGATTTCACCGCTTCCTGGCCGCGCGTCAACGTATCGAGCCGCGAGAAGTCAGTGGTCTCGACGTCCGGGATGTGGAAGAACGGCAATCCGGTGCCGGCCAACGAATCCAACGCGCTCGCGAGTGCGCTGAACGGTCGACCGGCAAGGCCGAGATTCTTGGCGCTGGTTGTCGGGTCGGTGCGCTGCCCGTAGTAGAACGCCGTTCTGGCGTCGAGCGGCGTGAGATAGACGGTACTGACGCCTTTCTTCCCGCGCACCACCATGACGAATGCTGCATCGGGCTCGTCGAGGTTGGTGAGGTACCGGAAGGCCGGCAGTTGGAAGAAGGTGTTGAAGTCGTGGACCAGTGTTCGTCCGCCGAACGCCAACACCACCCCACTGTCGATCTTCGCAGCGAGCGCGTCACGGCGTGCTGCAAACTCTGCGATCGGAATATCGCGCGCCGGTTGTGCCGCTGCATCGTGCGCGGAGAACATGGCGCCGCACGCGGCAGCGCCGCAGACAGCGCGTACAGATCGTACCATCGGCAACAGCATATCGCGGAGAGGTTGGCGGAGCGTAGGCGGAGCGTTGGCGGAGAAGGGGTGCCCCGTCCCAAAGATACGCGCAGGACACCGCCCCGCCGAGTGTTGTTACGAGCCCTTGTTCAATCGAGCGAGCGCTGCTTCGGCTTCCTCGCG
>JANOPS010000095.1:0-7093 GCA_031421995.1 Gemmatimonadaceae bacterium | reverse complement strand
GTGCTTCCCGTTCGCGTCCCCGCCAGCATCCTTCAGCGCGCCGCCAACGCCGGAACCGGTGGCCGAGTGGCCGGGGCGTTCGTGATGGGCGCCGCGTCGGGTTTGGTGGCCGCCCCCTGCAGCGCCCCGGTCATGGCCGCCGTCCTCACCTGGGTCTCCTCCACCGGCTCGGCCCTTTTGGGCTTCGTCTATCTCTTCACCTTCTCACTCGGCATGTGCACGCTGCTGGTCGTGGTCGGCCTCAGCGCGGGCGCTGTGAGTCGCCTGCCGCGCGCAGGCATGTGGATGGTCTGGGTGAAAAAGGGCTTCGCCTTTGTCATGCTCGGCATGGCGGAGTATTACCTGGTCAAGATGGGCCAGGTGTACTTCTAACCAAGTCCGGAGTACTAAGTACTCAGTACTGCAGGTCAGATTCTGCAGGTCGGATCTGCAGGGCAGCACGCCCGACTCCCGATTCCATACTCCCAACTCCCGACTCCACGCATGCTCCGCTCTCTCCTGCTCGCTGTCACCCTGCTCGCGCAGGACATCGGCATTCCCATCGGCGACAAAGGGCCTGGTGGTCCGCTGGAAACGCTTGAAGGCAAAGCGGTCGACCTTTCGACCTACCTTGGCAAAGGGCCCGTCGTCCTCGAGTTCTGGGCTACGTGGTGCGGTAACTGCAAGCAGATGGAGCCTGCCATGCGCACAGCCATGAAGAAGTACGGCGCGCAGGTGCAGTTCATCACCGTCGCGGTGTCCATCAATCAGTCGGTCGAGCGCGTGAAGGCGTGGCAGAAAATCAACGCGCTGCCGGGCACCATCCTGTACGACCGCAAGGGCGAAGTGAGCGGCGCCTACGACACCCCGGCCACGAGTTATGTGGTGGTGCTCGACAAGGCGGGCATGGTGGTCTACACCGGCGTTGGTGGGACGCAGAATGTGGAAGCGGCCGTGAAGAAGGCGCTGTAGGCAGCAACGCGCGCGATCTACTTCGCGATCTATTGCGCGTTATACCGATGTCGTCCATTGTAGTACATTTGAGGGGTTGGACCCCCCGCCTGCGGAGCACTCCATGTACCTGACCCTAGAAGTCGATCGCGAAGCGGATGGCCGGTTCATCGCGGAAGTGACGGATCTACCGGGAGTGCTGGCTTATGGGGCGACCGAGCAAGAAGCGGTGGCGCGCGCCCAGGCGCTCGCGCTCCGCGTGCTCGCCGACCGGTTGGAGAATGGTGAACCAGCACCCAGCCTACTCCCGCTCGATTTTCGCGCGGCGTAACCGCAAGGTGCGCCAGGAATGAGCGAATGGCCGTCGATGAAGGCGCGCCGGGTGCTGGCCGCGCTGCTCCGCATAGGGTGGATCGTGAAACGCGAAGCGAGCTCGCACAAGGTCCTCTCTCGCGATGGCTGGTCCGATACGGTGTTCGCGTTTCACGATGGCGACGAGGTCGGACCACGGATGCTCGCTCGTGTCGCGAAACGCACCGGCTTGCGACCGGAAGACCTGTAGCAAGCCTCGCACGTCACGGTGTAACCTCACGCTGCTCCTCGCCAATCAGCGCGATGTCCCCTACCAGTCGCTCTTGAAGGTCTACGTGGCCAACGCGTGGCGGTCCAACGCGATGCGGCCGTACGGCCGTGTCGTCGCGCGATTGCATAACGGGCGTTTCTGCGGACAGCGCGTTTCGGAATGCGCGCTCCGCGCGTACACTATTTGAGGCGCTGCAGCAGAACGCGGGCGCGCTTGGCACACCTGAATGGCTTCCGTGATGCTGATACTTTCGATCGCGCTCGC
Source organism: Gemmatimonadaceae bacterium (assembly GCA_031421995.1). GTDB lineage: Bacteria > Gemmatimonadota > Gemmatimonadetes > Gemmatimonadales > Gemmatimonadaceae > Gemmatimonas. The sequence continues at coordinate 5,316 of JANOPS010000095.1, read as the reverse complement.
TTTCCAATTTGCCTCGCCACCGTCGCTCGGTGATTCGGCGCACGTCAGCGGCGGCCGCCTCATCGTCGAGCCGGTCGGCGTCTCCTTTCAGATTCCACCCGCATGGCTCGATTCAACACTTCCGCGGCTCGGCGGCGTAGGCTGTGACCCGCGATCGCCGAGCGCTCGCGCGGTCAACACGGACCGCGAGTCGCTTCGGACGATGACCGGTGGCTCCGCGTACTTCGCGGATCAAAGTTATTCCGCCCTTGCGGACTCGGTCTTCGCAGTCGCCGACTTGGTCGCGCATGTGGGTGCGCGCGGGTGGCGCGAATGCGACAATACCAACGGTGATCAGCAGGTTCGCGTCTACCTCGAGGACCGGTCGCCATCCGAGCTGGCTCAGCGACTGAGCGAAACGCGCATTGCGCTCTATCGTGGCTATTCGACGCCGATCGTCGAGCCGGCACGCGATTCAGCGGGATGGCAGATTGCCGCAGCGAGGTGGACCTTCGATTGCGGCGATTGTATCGGCTTCGAGCGCTTCGAGATCTATTCGCGACGAATCGGTCGGCGCACGTTTTCTCTGGTCTTCATGTTTTCGCCGGTCGTCGAAAGCCCTCCGCTGCTTGCCCCAAGGGCGGATAAGCAGACCATCCTTCGCAGCCTCACACTTACTCCGTGACGAGGGTGCCTATCGATGCGGTCACGCAAACCGATATCGAGTAAGTTCCAGCAGCCCGCAACCGGAGTTCGTCATGTCCACTGTACCACCGTCATTCATTGCGATCCTGACATTCTGAGCGGCGAACCCGTGTTCGTCGGTACGCGCGTACTTCTGCAGAACCTGATCGACTATCTCGCGGCCGGCGACAGCCTCGAAAAGTTCCTCGATGCGTTCCCGAGCGTAACGCGGCAACAGGCGATCGCGGCGTTGGAGCTGGCGGGCGAAGCGTTGGCGGAACGTGCGCATCCTCATTGACGAGTCGCTGCCGCGCCAACTGGTGCCGCTCTTGATCGGCCACGACGCGCCGATGGTCCAAGCGGAGGGCTGGTCGTCCGTCAAGAACGGCGAGTTGTTGCGGCGTACTGCGGCGGCGGAGTCGGTAGCAGAGCCGGCCCCGTTGCACGAGCTAGCGATCCATTGCTCGACTTACTTCACAACAATTCCTTCACCACCCAGCGTCGGCGTGTGCACCGGCCGCCGACGCGCCTTCGTGAGTTGCTCAAAGGCGTAGCCAAGTGCGATGAGCCTGGGCTCGCTCCACGCGGCGCCCAGGAATGAAATCCCAATCGGCAGGCGATTGTCGCTGAAGCCAGCGGGCACAATGAGATCCGGAAAGCCCGTGAGGTTGGCGATGTTCATCGCGTCGGGCGCACTGCTGTTCTCTGGTGCATCAATGCGTTGCGGCTTGATGGATTGCGTGGGATACACAATCGCGTCCAACTGATTCGCCGCGAACATGCCGTCCACCACGTCCCGCATCAGCGGCAACGCGTGATCGCGCACCGAGCGATAGCGATAGTCATCGATGCTCACGCTGGCCTGCTCGTTCACAAACTTGGCCCAGCGCGACGCGTTCGGTGCGGTGATCGTGCCGTCGCGCGTGGCGCCCAGTGAGGGAATGGCCCGTGCGCGCTCAATCATCTCGCCGAGCGTTTTGGGATACGTGCTGGGCGCGTCTTTGAGATAGTCGGCGATCTGCCCGGGAAACTCGGGAAACCGCACCGCGGTGTACCACGCCCCCTTGGCCGCAAGCATCCACGCGGGAAAGCGCACCTCTACAATCGTCGCACCGGCGCGCCGCATGGTGGCCAGCGACAATTCCACAATCCAGTCAACCTCAACGTCGAAACCGGTGAAGTCGCGCGCGATACCGATACGCGCGCCCTTGAGTGCGCCGGGCTGCAGGAATTTCGTATAGTCACGCTCGGCGTGGGTGTCGCTGGCACGTGTCGCGCTATCGGCAGCATCCACGCCCGTCATGAGGCCAAGGGCGATCGCAAGGTCGGTGACGTTGCGCGCCATCGGGCCGCCAGTGTCGAACGACAGCGCCAGCGGAATGATGCCGCTGCGGCTCAACAATCCAAGCGTGGGCTTGAGCGCCGCAATGCCGTTCACCGTGGCCGGACCGCGAATGCTTCCGCCGGTGTCGGTGCCCAGGCCAAGTTGTGCAAACGCCGCGGCGATCGCGGCACCAGTGCCACCCGACGAGCCCCCCGGCGAAAAGCCAAGATCGTGCGGGTTGAGCGTCTGGCCGCCCAACGAACTGTACGCGCCCGACGACGCAAACTCGGACATGTTCACCTTGGCCAGAATGATCGCGCCCGCGTCGCGCAGCTTCTGCACCACGTACGCATCGCGAGAGGGGACATAGCCCTCCAACAGCACCGAGCCGCCGGTGGTGGGCAGGTCGCGCGTGTTGTAGTTATCCTTGAGCACAATCGGGACGCCGTGCAACGGCGACCGCTTGCCTTTGCTCTTGCGCTCGACGTCCAACGCGCGCGCCGTCGCCACCGCATTCGCATTGAGTGCGATCACCGCGTGAATACGCGGCCCCTGTGTGTCGAACGCACCAATCCGCGCGAGGTACCGCTTCACCAACGCCTCGGATGTCAACGTTCCGGCGTCAAAGGCCGCGTTGATCTCAGTGATAGTGGCGGCGTCGAGATCAATGGTCCGTTGCGCATGCACAGGCACCGCGCCACCAAGGCCGAGGCAAGCAACAACAGCGAGCAATACGGTACGGCGGAGCATGAGTGATGGTGCAGAAGAAACCAACTGAGGATCCGCCGTGGGTCTTGAGGTCGTTCGCGCCAGCGGGACGGAGGACTGCGTACTCCCGACCCAGCACACGCTACTGCAGCACGTGCTTGGCCTCGGCCGCGAGCCCGTCCACCAGCGCCGCCACGTGCGCCTCCGTGGTGCGCGCATTCATCACCGTAATGCGCAGCACGCGCCGCCCATCAAGCGTTGTTGCGGTAATCCACCCCCGCCCCGACCGGTTGTACCGCTCGCGCAGCAGATTGGTGAGTTCATCCATCTGCGAGGCCGCAACACCCGGCGGTGTCCAGGCAAAGCACAGAATGTTGGACTCCGGTTCATGCAGCGCCTCAAAATCACTTCGCGTGGCGATCACGTCGTACAGTGCGTGCGCCACGCGACACAACCGGTCGTACAGCGCCGCCAGCGCATCCGCACCGTACCGCTCGAGCGCGACGTACAGCTTCAAGACGTCGGCACGTCGCGAGCACAGAAAGCTCCGCGGGCCGTTGTCCCATATGCGCGCGTCTTCGCCCGCCCCAAACAAGTACGGAGCCTTCTGGGCGAACGCCGCCGTCAGCTCACGTTCGTCGCGTACCAACAGCAAGCCTGCCGCGAGCGGCAGCAACAACGTTTTATGTGGGTCCCACGCGATCGACCGCGCGCGCTCTATGCCCGACACGCGCGACCGGTGCTCGCGTGACATCAGCGCTGCGCCACCGTGCGCGGCATCGACATGCAGCCAGAGATCACCCAACGCGTCCTTAAACGTCGCGCACGCGTCCGCGATCGCATGCAAATCATCAAAACTGCCCGTGGCGGTGCAGCCCGACGTGGCCACAACGGCCATCACTTGCGTCTTGCTGTCCTTCAAGCGCTGCAGCGTGTCATGCAGCGCCATCACGTCCATGCGATGATCGCGCGATGGCACGGTGATCACGCGCTGCGTACCCAACCCCATCTCGCCTGCCGCGCGCACCACCGCGTAGTGCGCGTGCTCACCGCAGACGATCACGGGCATCTCAGTCGGCAAACCGACAGTCCACGCATTGGGCAACGCCCGCGCCCGCGCCGCCAGTAATGCGGTCAACGTGGCCTCCGTGCCACCCGAGGTCATCGTGCCGCCCGCGTGCTCTTCCCACCCCACCAAGTCGGTAAACCACGCCACGACCTGATGCTCCAGCGGCGTAAACGATGGGGACATCTCCCGAACGGCCATGCCCTGATTGAGCGCGCTGATCAGCGCATCGGTCCACACCGCCGCCGGCAGCGGCGCCGACACCTGATGGCCGATGTACATCGGATGCGCGAGGCGATTGATGTCCTCCAGCAGCATCTTGCCAAGTCGCCGCGCCACGTCGGCCATCGGACGTCCGCGGCGCGGCATCTCAGGTTCCAACCTATCGGCAATGGTCTGCGCGCTGTGCCACGTGGAGACGGGTCCTTCACCGAGCTTGGTCTCCGTCAGGTACGAAGCCGCGAGCGCCAGCAGCGGCTCGGCGGCCGCCAAGGTGGTGTCGGCTTCGAGATCGATATCCAGCTGCGCCAGCAACGCGTCCCGATCACTCGTGGTATCAGTCATGCACAAATGTACGAACGGTCGACTGTACGTGGGCATTCCACCGCCAATGCCGATCGGCGGTGAGATGGGCGCCTCCTATCCAGCGGTCGAGACCATTCGTGAGCACCGCATCGGCGCGCGCGCGCACGACGTCGTGGCCGAAGGGGGTGAGCACCACCGATTGGGCCCAGAATCGCGTGGCATCCATGCCATCGCGCGGCGCAATGACGCGTGCCCCGTTGGGGTGCGTGATGACTGGCCGAGCGACGTCACTGAGCCGCTGCACGTACCAGGCAAAGCTCCAATCGCCAAGCCAGACCCACGACTCGCTCGTCTTGTGCGAAGCCTCAAAGAGCTTCCCGAGGGTGATCTGCCCTGGGGCCAGCGCTTCGCAGATCTGTCGCTCACTGCGTGAGAGCCCGTTGTCGATGTCAGGGTACTCCTCAAGCACCCGTCGCAGTGCAGCGGTCAGGTGCGGCAGTCGAACGTCGTCATCCGCGGCATACCGACGCGCGACGATCTCCCGGTCCAAGCGCGCAACAACGGCGGCCAGTGCGTCGGGTGTCGCCGCCGTGAACGCGCACCACGACGCGACGCACTGCGCATAATCGATGTCGACGATCGTCCGGCGCGCATCGTATAACGGCCGGAATTTGGCCGGAGGCAGCGAGCCAAGCATCAAGTCGGCCGGGGCGATGCTGACCGCTGGTCGATCTGACGCGTCGCGGCTGGCCAGTCGCGCCAACACTTGCAGCAGCTGCAACTGATCGTAGAGATCAGGCTCAAACCACAGCATGATGGCGTCGGTCGATGTCAGTCCTGCCAGGCGATCGTCGCGGGCGTGCAAGTCTTCCTCAACCTCGACGACCGTTGCCCACCCGCGGTCGCCAAGAAACTGCGCGCGCGCGCTGCGAAACGCGTGGAGATCACCGTCATCCGGCACCGGCCCATCGTGCAACACGTCGCGCCAGGCCATCACGTCGCCCGGCAGCCCGGAACGCGCGAGACCTTG
>JANOPS010000094.1:0-5991 GCA_031421995.1 Gemmatimonadaceae bacterium | reverse complement strand
TATCCACGACGTGAGCCGTGTCATCAACCGAGGGACGGGCGATCCCGGCGCTGCCCACGCGACACCGCCCAGGCCCACCACCAGCATCACCGCAGCGGCTCGGCCCACCGTTGCCCAGCGCCGCGACGACACGCGCTTCATGACGTCGCTCGCGCGCAGCGGAGGCAGGGGATGATCAAGATGGCGCAGCAGGTCGCCAACATCATCGTCATGGAGCGTCATATGTTTTCTCCGAAGCGCTGGCGAAACTCACGTTGCGCCCGTGCGAGTACGGTCCCGATGCTCGCCTCATGCATGTCCAGCGCACTGGCGATCTCACGGTAGCTGTAGCCTTCGGCACGGAGAAGAATCAGACGCTTATCGCGCTCCGGAAGGCCGTCGAGCGCGCCGCGCACTCGGTCGCGCACTTCCAGCGCCACCACGTACGCATCGGCCGCCGGAGGCGGATCGGAGTGTGCCCGCTCGCCACGTCCCACTGTAAGCAGTCGCCGTCGCCGATTTCGCGTGCTCATGACGTTGCGCAGCAGGTTCATGGCGACGCTCACCAGCCATGCGCCGGGCACAGTGGGCAACGCGCCGCGCCCATACAACCGAATCAGCGCCTCCTGCGCCACGTCTGCGGCCACATCCGGATCGCCACACAATCGATCGAGATAGCGAAACAGCCGCGGATAGTGCACGTCGAACAAAGCCGCGAACTCGTGATCGAACGATGGGCGCGCGTCAGCCTTGCTGGCGAACTGACCCGGCAATACGTCCGGTGTGGAAGTCGGCACGTCGTCATCGACAGGAGGAAACAGGGGGAGCTCCATGAGCAGGCGCATACTGGAGAACCGACGACGGCGTGGTTTGTGACAAGCGACCGCATAGCCGCGCCTAGAAGCGCCACTCCAATCCCACCACCAGGGGCGCTCGCGGGCGCATCTCCACTGGACCGCTCGCACCCGTCAAGGGATCGCTGGCGTACGTGAGAACGTTTTGACGTCCCATCAGGTTGGTGGCCGCTCCAAAGAGGGCCACCACGACATCGCGACCGCCGATCTCCGTGTGCCAATGCTGGCGAACGCCGAGATCCGCACGGAGATAGCCGGGCAGGCTGGTGCGGCCAAGCGATTCGACGCTGGTGCGAGGACTACCGGCGAACTCGCAGCCGCGATCCTTCAAGTTGCAGGCTTCCCACTCAAAGGGGCCGACGACAGGCGTGGTGCGACGCCCCAGTGCGCCCGCCACGCCGAACCGAATTGAGAAGGACGGCACGGGGTAGACGGTCACGCCGCCGTCAAACGTGTGGACCGCGCCGTGTTCGGGAGCATAGGTGATGTGTTCGGTAGCGTATCGCACCCGCTGCAGCGCGTAGCTCGCAACCATGCCATAGCGGGTCCGGCTTAGCGACGCGTCCAGGCCAAGTCCGCGCGTGGTACCGCTTCCAACGGCGGGCGGGCGCGTGGCAAATGGCGCCGCGCTGTTGGCGGCCACCAGCACGATGCCGCGCAATCGTCGGGTAAAGGCCTCCGCCCCCACGCGCAGTCCACCCGGATGTTGGTATGCCACCGTCGCGATGCCCTGCTCGCTGCGGGCGACGGGCACGGCAGCGCCGCCGGCGCCGACGTACAACTCCACCGGGAACACGGTCCCGTTGATCGATTCCGTATTGCGCAGTGACTGCGCAAACTGATGCAAGCGTGCATAGCTGCCGGAGAGTGATACACGGTCCAAGACTTTCCACTGCCATTGCGCGCGCGGCCCGACGAAGACGCGGCCCTGAAACGCGGTCAGGGCAAGATCGGTGTGCAGAGTGGTGGCACCTGTCAGCCGCAACTCGTTCCGCGCGAATGCGGTCGTCGTAAACGCGATCGTCGAGCGCTGGCTCGGCACAAGATCTTCCGAATGCCCGCTGATGTTGTACGACGTTCGGCTGCGTTCCACGCGCGCACCGAAGACGGTGGCGGATCGAGATGTCGCGTGTGTTGCAGACACCAGCATCCCGGCATCGTCGCGAGACGATTGCATCGACAGCGACTGAGACGGGTCACCCCATGCGGCGCTGGCGTCACTTGAGGCGCGCCATCCGAGCAGCCGCAGCTCGCGGCCGAAGCGCGTACCGCTCCATTCGCCACCCAGCGAACGACCGCGCCAGGAGTACATGTTTGGAGCGGGGTCGGAAACGGATGGTGGTGCGTCGGATACCACAACGGACGTGGTCACCTCGTCAACCGTCTCGAAACCAAGCAATCGAATCCGCCCGCCCCACAACGGCGCCTCGACCTTGCCGAGCCGATCAGCGTTCTCGCCGCGCACATACGATTGCTCATGCCGAGGTGCCGCGAGGCCGGGAAGGGCATCGCGCAGGCTCACCATCATCGTGGCACCGCGGTTTCCCAATGGGCCATCCATGGTCACGCGCGCCTGCGTGGTGCTGATCGAGCCCTGCGCAGCAATATGGTCGGATGGCAACCGGGTCGTCGCCGACACGGTGCCGGACAGCGACGCGAGGTCGCTCGGATTCGGCATCGATGACGACAACGTCACCGCCGATATTGCGTCGGGATTCCACGCGCTGAAGACACCAGCCGTGTGGTACGGACTGAAGACGGGAATGCCATCCAGGAGGTACGCGACATGACCAGACGCGCCACCGCGGATATTGAGTCCGCTGGGCGCTTCCGGTCGCGCGCCGACGGTGCCGCCACTCACCGCCAATAACACGTCGGGTTCTGTCAGCATCGGGTTGTTGCGCACCGCGTCTATCGTTGCGCGCCGGTCGGTCAACGTTAACGCGGTGCGCTCGCCACTCTCGCGCACCGCGAGCGCGGGGCGAACGACGAGCGTTGGGAGCAGACGCGTCTCAGGCACCAGCGACACGTTGATCTCCAGGACGCCGTCCGTCGGCACCAACGCGTGCACGGTGCGGGGCACAAAACCGAAAGCGCGCACCGCAATGTGATGAGGACCGGGCGCAACCTGGCGAAACACGTAGCGACCCGTTGAGTCGACGCGCGACAGGCGATTGACATCCGTCATGGACACCATCGCATCGGCCAACGGCTCGTTGGTGGCACTGTTGCGCACGGAGCCCTCTACAACGGCCTGTGCCGGTTGCAGGGAGAGCAAGACCGCGGTGCCACCGAGCGTGAAAAATGCCATTGGCTGTCCCGAGAGGGAGGAGAACGGCCCGCCTTCACGTTGTCGCAATCCCCGTGCCAACGCAAGCACGGGTGTCCGCCACGTCGCGGCTGCTGTCACAAACGGACAGCTGACGGGTTCCGTGTACAACCCCCTTCGAGGCCATTGCCATGGATACGTCCTGCCCGCACGTCGTTCTGCTGCTCGTGATGGTGGTCGCGTTGCGCGACGCGCCACCGCTGCGCGCGCAAACACCGAGCGGCCCCGTCATGGTGGACACGACGGCGCGTGGGTCCATCAGCGGCACCGTCGTCGATGCCGTCAGTCGCCAGGCTGTGGCGCTGGCGCAACTCCGCGTTCGAGGCACTTCCATTGGTGCCGTCAGCGACCTCAACGGTCGATTTGTCATGCGCCGAGTGCCATTCGGGACCTATACCGTGGATATCAAGCGCATCGGATTTGAGCCGGTGGTTCGCACGGTGACGCTGGTGCCCGACGTGAAAGCGACGGACCTGGCGATTGCGCTTACGCCGTCGGCCTTTCGGTTGTCTGAGGTCGCCGTCGCACCCGGCGCATTCAATTTCCTGGACGGGGCGCCCGTGTCGCGGGTCACGCTGTCGCGCACATCGATACAGGATGCGCCCTTTGGTGAAGATCTCTTTCGCGCAATGAATCGTCTACCAGGACTTTCCTCGGGTGACTATGGGGCAGGGTTTTCTATTCGTGGCGGACGACAGGATGAAACACTCTTCCTGCTGGACGGGCTTGAGCTGTACGAACCGTTTCATTTGAAGGACTTCAACGAAGGCGCGCTAAGCATCATCGACGTCGACGCGGTCGATGGCGTGGAGCTGCTCACCGGCGGTTTTTCCGCGCACTACGGTGACAAACGCAGCGGCGTCATGAACATCTCCACGCGCACGCCGTCCAAGAACGGTACGCACGCCAGCGTCGGCGCGAGCCTCACCAGCGCGCACGCATTGCTGGAAGGCACGTTCGCTGGCACGAACGGCTCGTGGCTGGTGTCCGGTCGGCGGGGATTCATCGATGCCTTGTTGCGCATCTTGAACAAGAAGGAGGCGAAGGCCCCCAGCTACCAGGACGCGTTCGGGACGGTGCGTTACCAGCTGCGTCCCAACCACGCCCTCGCGTTGAACGGCCTGTATGCCTCCGATGACTATCGCTTCACCATCAGGGGCACGACCGGCTTCGCCGACTCTATTCCCACGCAGGAGCGCGCCGACAACGGGTACGGGAATTCGTACGCGTGGCTCACGCTGCGCTCGCTGATCGGACAGCATTTGACGGTGCGTTCACTGGCATCGGCCGGCGTGGTCAACGCGTCGCGCGCAGGCGATGAGCATCACGCGTTGGTGCCGGTGGAGTACTACGGCGTGAACGGGCGTCGGGATTTCACGGTTCGCGGGGTGAAACAGGACTATAGTTACCAACCCACGGCGAGGGCCATTCTGGACTGGGGCTATGACGCGCGCTGGCTGCACGCCAACTACGACTGGGTCAACCGAACCACGCAAAACCCCGATGATCCTCGGCCTGATACGACGGGGTTTTATCCACGCGTCGTACGTCGCACGAAGCAAAGCGTGGGGTCGACGCTGGGCGCGTACGTGAGTAATCGGCTGCAGCTGTTCGAACCGCTGACGCTCGAGGTGGGCGCTCGATACGATGCCGCCACGTATTCGCGCGATCATGACTGGAGCCCCCGACTGCACGCCCTGTACCGGATTGGCGATCGCACGTCGCTGCGCGCTGGATGGGGCGCGTACCGCCAGCGTCAGGGCATTGCCGACGAGAACGCGTTTGACACGTTGAACCGGTACTTCCGGTCAGAGCTCTCACGCCAGTGGACGCTTGGTCTGCAGCATCAATACGCGCAGGGTGGCTCGCTGCGTATCGAAGCGTACGACAAAACAGGGTCGCGGCTCCGGCCGATTCTGCGCAACTGGAAGGCCGGTCTGAACGTGTTCCCGGAGTCGGCCGAAGATCGTATTCTGGTATATCCCGAGGGCAATTCGTCGCGGGGCGTTGAACTATACCATGAGCGCAACCTCGGGAAGCGGGTGAACCTGCGTGTGGGCTACGCGTTCTCGATGGTCGAGGAACGGGTGAGCAAGGTCGCCAACATCAATGACAGACTGAAGCTCGCCTTCAATCCCGTGCACGCCGCGCCGCAGGATCAGCGACATGCATTGAACGTGGACGCCAGCTATCGATTCCGGGAACACTGGACGATCGATGGCGCGCTGACGACGCATTCAGGATGGCCGTACACCACGGAGATCGGTGTGCCAGTCACGCGACGGAATGGCACCAAGGATCTCGCGGTGTTGCCGGATACGCTGTACGGGGGCCGCTTGCCGCGATATCAACGTGCTGACGCGCGCCTCACCCGAAGACGCCGGACGGAGCATGGCGAACTGCGCCTCTTCGTCGAGGTCATTAACCTCACCAATCACGAGAATGTACTGGGCTACGACGTGTTCCGTGTGCGCGACGCGGCCGGCAACCTCCAACTCGAACGTGCGGTGGAAAGCTGGTTCTCCATTCTGCCGTCATTCGGCGTGAGCTGGAGCAGGCGGTTCTAATTTAGCTTAGCTCGTGTCCATCCTGAAACACCGCGAACGGCACACGGCACTGCGAGGGAACTGCGAGGGGTGAGCGACAGCATGGGAGCAGGCCTGAGCGCTCAGGCCTGAGGAAAAGAAGGGGTGAGGCGCACCACAGGCGTGGGCTCTGAGCTCTCAGCCGGTCAGGGGAGAGCTCCAGCCTGAGGCCTCAGCCCTGAGCAGGGCTCACCGCTCGCTCCTCACCCCTCAAGCAGGCGCTCAATCCTGAGCCCTGAGACCT
>JANOPS010000093.1:0-3464 GCA_031421995.1 Gemmatimonadaceae bacterium | reverse complement strand
GGTCCAGCACGAACCCGACGTCGTGATATGCTGCGAGTATTGCAGTATAGCGACCCAATGCCACGAGAGGTGCTTAACACCCTCATCGAGTGCGACGCGCCGCGGCCGCCGAACTCGGCACCCATGCGCGTGCCTACGTTCCACACTCCGAGCGACCTCGTCGCGCGGACAACGGCAACAACCACCCCCGCCACACAACGCCTCACAACAGACCGCGCCCGCCCTACTTCCTTACCAACGGCTTGTACTTAATCCGATGCGGCTGGTCCGCATCCGACCCCTTCCGCCGCTTCAGATCCTCAATGTACGCCCCGTAGTTCCCCTCAAACCACACCGTCTCCGACTCACCTTCAAACGCCAAGATGTGCGTCGCAATGCGATCCAAGAACCAACGATCGTGAGAGATAACCACCGCGCAGCCGGCGAAATCCAACAACGCCACTTCCAACGCGCGCAACGTATCTACATCCAAGTCGTTCGTCGGTTCGTCCAGCAGCAATACGTTCGCACCGGCCATCAATGTCTTCGCCAAGTGCAGTCGGTTGCGCTCACCGCCCGACAAATCGCCCACCTTCTTCTGCTGATCTGTTCCGCGGAAATTGAATGAGCTGAGATAGGCGCGCGAATTGAGCTCGCGCTTGCCCACCATGATCTGCTCCACACCGCCGGAGATTTCCTGCCACGCGGTTTTCGTCGGGTCCAGCGTGCGCGATTGATCGACGTATCCCAGATGCACAGTCTCACCAGTCTTCAATGACCCGGCATCAGGCGCCTCGGTGCCAATGATCATGCGGAACAACGTGGTCTTACCAGCACCGTTGGGGCCGATCACACCCACAATGCCACCGCGCGGCAACGAGAAACTCAACGTGTCGTACAACAACTTGTCGCCGTACGCCTTGGTCACGTTCTTCGCGATCACCACGTCGTTGCCCAACCGCGGCGGCACGGGAATCACGATCTCGTTGTTCGACACCTTCTCCTGCTGCATCTCGCTCTCAAGTTCCTCAAACGCCTGCACACGCGCCTTGTTCTTGGCCTGACGCGCACGCGGGGCCATGCGCACCCACTCCAGCTCGCGCGTGAGCGTGCGCTGACGCGCCGACTCGGTCTTCTCTTCCAACGCCAACCGATTCTTCTTCTGCTCCAACCAGCTGGTGTAGTTGCCTTCCCACGGAATACCCTTGCCGCGGTCCAACTCCAAAATCCACTGCGCCACGTTGTCCAGGAAATAACGATCGTGGGTAATGGCCACCACAGTGCCCGGGAAATCCGCCAAGAACCGCTCCAACCACGCCACACTCTCGGCGTCCAAATGGTTGGTGGGCTCGTCCAGCAACAACATGTCAGGCTGCTCCAGCAACACCCGGCACAACGCCACACGTCGGCGCTCACCACCCGACAACGTCGTCACGTCGGCATCACCCGGCGGCAATCGCAGCGCGTCCATCGCGATCTCGATCTTGTTGTCCAAGTTCCAGAGATCCAGCGAATCAATGCGCTCCTGCACCTTCGACTGCCGGTCCAACAACTTCTCCATCGCCGCATCACTCATCGGCTCGGCGAACTTCATGCTGATGTCGTTGAACTCGTTCAGCAAATCACGCTGCGCCTTGATCGCCAGCTCCACGTTGCCACGCACATCAAGCGTGGCGTCCAACTGCGGTTCCTGCGGCAGGTACCCGATCTTGGTGCCCTGCGCGGCCCACGCTTCGCCCTGAAAATCCTGGTCCACGCCGGCCATGATGCGCAGCAATGACGACTTACCGGCGCCGTTCGCGCCAAGCACGCCGATCTTGGCCCCAGGGTAGAACGACAACCAGATTTCGTCGAGAATGATGCGCGAGACGGGTACGACCTTGCGCAACCCTTTCATCACGTAAATGAACTGCGGTGCCACGGATGCCGTCCTGAATTCAGAGAAGGGCGTCTGCACCTTGCACAACGCCGGATGCCCAAAGCTAACGGGCCTCAAGAGCCGTTGCACGGTCGTATGTTTCGTGAGCACGCGTCCACCACGTCTCCCCCTCGCTACCCGAAGCACACGCACATGGCCGCCAACGACGTCGTTCTCATTACCGGCGCATCCAGTGGCATTGGCGCCGAACTGGCCAGACAGTTCGCCGCCCAGGGCGCACGCGTGGCGCTGGCCGCCCGCGATACCGCACGCCTTGAATCCGTGGCCGCCGCCTGCCGAGCGCTGGGCGCACAGGCCTTCGTGGTGGCGGGTGATGTAGGCATCGAGGCCGACTGCAAACGGATCGTCGATGCCACGGTCGCGCACTTTGGCCAGCTCGACACCCTGGTCAACAACGCCGGGATCGGCGCCAGCGGCCCCTTCGAGGACATCACCGACCTATCCATCTTCGACACGCTCATGCGCGTCAACTACCTGGGCAGCGTCTGGTGCACCGCGCACGCCCTGCCCCATCTCAAAGCCACCCGCGGCCGGATTGTCGCCATCTCCAGCCTGACCGGCCTGACCGGCGTCCCCAAGCGCACCGCGTACGCCGCCACCAAACACGCGATGGCCGGCTTCTTTGATTCGCTTCGCATCGAACTGGCCGGCACCGGGGTGAGCGTGACGGTGGTCTATCCGGGGTTTGTCTTTTCCGAAATCAACACGCACGCCTTGGCCCCCAATGGCCAACCGTTTGGCCCGCGCGCCTACGTGAGGAAGCCCGGCGAAACCATGGAAACCGCGGAGTGCTGCCGCCAGATCCTGCGCGCTACCGCGAGCCGCGATCGGGCTCTGGTCATGACCTTCAAGGGGAAGGTGGGCCGGCTGCTCAAGCTGATCTCGCCCGCCCTGGTCGACATGATCGCTCGGCGGACAATCGCCAGCCGGCAATGAAGACGCGCGTGAGGCCAAATGACGCGCTCTTGGCACGTCCTCACACGAGCTGTGTTCGCCTTTGATGCCCTCCCATAAAACCAATCGCCGCGCTCGGGCGTAACTTCACCACATGCAAATCGCCGACGTCGCCAGCCAGCTGTCCAACAACCCAGCCGCCGCCATCCCGCTGCTCTTCGGCGCCGGCGTGCTTACGTCGCTCACGCCCTGCGTGTACCCGATGATCCCGATCACGGCGGCGATCGTTGGTGGCCAGTCAGCATCAGAACAGTCGGGCGCCACCATCGCGTCAAAGTGGCGTCCACTTGGCCTTTCGCTCACCTACGTGTTTGGACTGGCCAGCGTCTACGCCGGACTCGGCCTGCTGGCCGGGCTGACCGGCACCATGTTCGGCACCGTCAGCGCCAACCCGTGGGCCTACTTCACGATGGCCAACCTGCTGCTGCTGGCCGCGCTGTCCATGCTCGACGTGCTTCCCGTTCGCGTCCCCGCCAGCATCCTTCAGCGCGCCGCCAACGCCGGAACCGGTGGCCGAGTGGCCGGGGCGTTCGTGATGGGCGCCGCGTCGGGTTTGGTGGCCGCCCCCTGCAGCGCCCCGGTCATGGCCGCC
>JANOPS010000092.1:0-3944 GCA_031421995.1 Gemmatimonadaceae bacterium | reverse complement strand
CCGGTGACCCCCAAACCACCCAGCGACAGATTCACGCCGGCACCCACGATTGCGCCCCAATCGACAGACGATGGCTCAAAGAACGCATCACGCTTGCAGTCGGTGGACGTCTTTGGAATGGTGTTGCCGCTCAGAGACAAGTTGCAACCCAGTTGATACCCCACGCTCGGGCCAACGTACGCATGAGGCGTGATCGCCCCTGTTCCGAAGTTCCGCCGGAGTAACAATGGAATCTCAAGATAATCCAAGCGAATATCCTGTGCCACGCCACCGGTCAGGTTCAGCTCGGCGCCCTTATTGATGAACAACAGCTCGGGCTGCAACACGAACGCCGTTCCCACCGGCATCGCGAGCGACACGCCAAACATCGTACCGGAGCGATTCTTCGTCTGCACGTTTTCCAGTCCGCGTAGCTGAGAGAACGTGCCGCCAACCACAATCCCAAGTTGTTGTGCAGCGAGCGTTCGCAGCGCAACCACACTGCAGAGCACCATCACCGCTGATCGAAGTATCCGTGTTCGCATGCGCAGGCTCCCAGAAAGGTGTGCGAGTGGCCAGGTGAATCACGTGGCGGCGTCAGTTCACAAATGGCAGCAACGTGGTGGGCGTACTCTCGCGAAAGAACAGCAGCAGATCGAAATCGGCGGGAAAGAGCTTGGCTGCCGCGTACGCATTCGGTGTATTTGGATTGAAGCCCACGCCGATCGTGCGCATGGCAATCGGGCCTGCCAGCGGCGCTGCGCTTGCGCCGCCCTGTGCAATCCGCCGAGTGTCGAGCAGCAGCCTCGGACTGGTCGCACCGAGGAAGGCCGCTTCCATGGATCGGAGCGGAGCCGCGGTGACCTGGTGCGACTGTACGGCCCCCGTTGAAGCGCCTTGCTGGAGGAGCGCATTGAAGCGCCCCGTGGCGAAGGCCACCCCGAGCGGGCGGTAGTCGACGCCGAAACGCGCGAGCAAAAACCCACCCATCGCACCGGCCTGTCGGGAGACACGGTCGTTGTGAGACCACACCATGACGCGGCCCGCACCAGGCTGCTCGCGTAGCGCCACCACGTTGGTGGCCATCGCGCTATCGCGCAGTCGCGACGAGGTCGCTGCATTACCCAGCGAGGCGAGTGCCTCGAACTGCTGCACCACGCGCGCATGCTGAAGCGCCGTCTGTGATCCAGCTGATGAGCCGCCGCGTGCCACAATCAGATTCACCGCGTCGTTAATGCCCTCAGCACACAGCGCGCGTGACTGGGCCGAAATGGCCGCGTACTCACTGCGCGGACGTCCCGGTGTCGCGCCTTGGTTCCGGAACACGGCCAAACATTGGTACCAGACTTGTATGTCAACATCATAGGCCGGCGCGACGCGACGTATGAACGAGGCGACACTGTCCATTGACGCGCCCGGTGCGACGATATCCATACCGCGCAGTTGCACGCGCTGCGCGAGTGGTGCCGTGCGGTTCCATTCGCGGAGCCAGGCAATCACCTCGGCGAGTTCCTGCGTGTTGGTAGTCCACGAGTACAGACGCGACAGCAAGCGTTCGGGCGAACCACTGCCCCCGTTCACGTACGCATTCAGATCCTCGGCCTCCGCAAAGGGTGCTTCGAGCACCAGCGTGGTGAACCCCATCTGTGATACGAGGAAACGCGCCACGCGGTGTTTGAGCCGAGCCGACTCGCGCGAGCCGTAGGTGGCGTCGCCCAGACCAACCGTGTGTGCGGTGCCGACCATGGCCCGCAATGGCTCCAGTTCGCCAAGTGCAGCGCCTGGGTCGTCGGTACCCAAGGCCGTGGCGGTTTGGGCAATCCACGCGGAGCTGGTTGGCTCAAGGGGCGGGAGGCCTTCAAAGTCGAGGTTGACCGGCGCCCGCGGGCTCCGCGCGTACGCTTCGATCGTGCTGAGCGAGTCCAGTCCGCTTGACGTTGGCGACAAGAGCGTGTTGGTGCTCGCGACGGTCGTCGAGACGACCTCAAGCTCCATGTCATCGACCAACAGCGTGTTCGAGGCTTGAAACAGCGCACCGAACGAAATCCCGACCGCACGCTCGGCCACGTCGAGCACCACGGATACCTGCCGCCAGTCTCCGAATCCAGACACGGGGCGCAGGCGCATTTCATCGATGGCGAGTATCACCCCGGGGCCATCAACGCGCATCCAAATGCCGGAGGTGGCCGTTGAGGACACATTGCGGGGGCGCACCCACGCGGTAAGTCGAACGCGTTGACCGCGATAGTCATCGGCGCGAATGGTCTGCACCAAGCGAAAGGCGTCGAACGTGATCTGAAACGCGTTCGAGAGATAGGCGGCGTTCTTCCCCGTTCGCGCGTTGTCAATCGTGGTGCCAATGCCCGACGTGTTGGCCGTACCCGACCACCCTGGTGGCACGCCGGGAATCACATTGAGCTCGGGCTGCTTGATCAACGACTCGTCAAGGCAGCCGACCTCCACCAACGCCACGGCGCACAACGCGGCTATCCGAGCGCTCCTTCGAAAGGCATGCGTCGTCACACGGATCCTATCGGCGACAGCTGGGATACGATGGATCGGGGCCTGCGATCGCCGGTCGATCTTTGCGTTGGGCGATGGCCATCATGATGTCATGAATGAAGCGGCCCAGGCGCGCGGCGTGTTCATATTCGATGTACTGTGGTTCATCGGTGGCCTGATGGTAGTCTTGGGCGTAGCCTAGGGAAAAGTACGTGACGGGAATGTCTTTGTTCACGTAGTTCACCTGATCACTACGACAGAACCGATTCATCGGGTTTGCCGTCACATCCCAGCTCTTGTCGATGGCCATGGTTTCTGCGCGCACGGCGTTGACCGAGTCGATGATGTCGCCGAACTCGCGGGACAGCCGTCGTGAGCCCAGCGTTTGCACTGACGTCGGCCCACCGAACTTGACCTGATCCGTCCGGCCTTTGCCCAGCATGTCCATGTTGTGTGCGGCCACAATCTGGGTCAGCGGGACGGTGGGATGGTCAACGAACCACTTGGAGCCCAGCAACCCGGCCTCTTCTCCTTGGTGTGAGACAAAGATGATCGAGCGGGCGGGCTTCTCCGTGGCGAAGCGTTCAGCGATTTCAAGCATGACCATGGAGCCCGAGCCGTCGTCGTCCGCGCCATTCATGATGGAATCGGCGCGCGGCGCGCGAATGCGGCGAGCCACGGCAATCAGCGAATCGATCCGCTTTTGCTGCTCAGCCGTAGGCGTGCAGGCAGGATCATTGTTGCCCTGACGACGGGTCACGATGTTGACCGCGCGCAGGGAATCATGATCGAAGACGGTGGTGTTGACGCCTACGTGATCGTTGTGCGCGCCCACCAAGACATACTCGGCGGCGCGGGTCGGATCGGACCCCGGCAGCACCGCGATGACGTTGCGGGCGGGCGAAGACGATATGCGCCATTCGTATTTCCAATTCGCCGACACTGGCTTTCCGGCGTCGCCGACGGCCAGCTGGTCAGCGCTCTTACCGAACAGTGAGGCGGCGGCACTCCGCGAGATGGTAGCACCGGACATCGACTCGCTGTTCGTCGTCGCCGTGCTGGGCTGCATGGTCATGCGGCCTGTGAAGGCGTTGGCGCGGGCCGTCTCGTTCATGTCGTCGAGTCCGATCACCAGCACCGCTAAGGCGCCGGCGCGTTGCGCGCGTACGTCCCGCACGGCTGTCGCCGTCGCAGTTGGCAGTGCCGGCCGTCGCGCGCCTGCAGGCGACGCTTCCACCGTCGCCGCGGCCGCCGCACCGAACTTGTTCGGGACATCCGCACAGCTCACGAACGAGGCCGGGCCGCGTCCGCCGCCAGCGCTCGGCGCTGTTGGGCCCGCGCGGAATACGGCGACTTTCCCCTGAAACAGACTCGGGTCCAGGGCAATCGTCGTGTCGCCCCACTGTCCGGCATAGACCGTTCGTACGTTGCTGAAGCGAGCGGTGCCGCTAAGGCCGTTCGCC
>JANOPS010000091.1:0-10593 GCA_031421995.1 Gemmatimonadaceae bacterium | reverse complement strand
ACCACTTCAATGCGCTCGGCATCCGCCGACTCGACGTTGGGCGAATGGTCGTGGCCCCACTGCTGCGTTTCCGTGCGCTGGCCGTTGGCCAGCGTCACCACGCGATTGTTGGTCAGCCCGCGAATCACGGGCTTGCCGATGCCCGTGGTCATCGACAGCGAGCGCACGCCAGGCATCTGCTCGAGTGTTTCGCCGAGCGAGGCGCCATTGGCTCGACGAAGCGCGGATCCGGACAAGGACACCGTCGGCTGCGCGATGCGGCGGGCATCGGTGGCAACGGGAGATGCGGTCACCTGCACGGTCGGCAGAGCAGCCGCGCGGCGCGCCGAATCCGTCGGGGGCACGGGTGGCTGTGGAGCGGCGACCGCGTGAGCGGCCACCGAGGCGCCAGCCGTCAGCATGGCGGTGGCGAAAGCGAGAAACGCAGTCAGGCGAGGGCGGTTAGGCTTCATGAACTCTGGAATTAGGAGAGACTAAAGATATACAGGAATTAGGCTCGACTAAAACAAAAAGTCAACGGCGCAGGACCGCAGAGGACATATTCCATGAGCTGTTTCCCCTCGCTCAGGAATTCCCGGTCTATGAAGAGCCCCTTTCGCCCCTGGCTGTATGCCGTACTCACGATAGTCGTTGCCACGAATGCGGCCTTGCCGCTCGCGCTGGCATCGGCGCAGGCAGCCACAGCGGCCAGCGGAGCAGGGCCTTCGGCGACAGCGCTCCCCGATCGCGCCATTCGTCGTGACATCCCGATGACCAATGCCATCCGGCGCGCCTTCGCGGCCGGAACGCGTGATTCCAGTGGGCGGCCCGGTCGGGCGTACTGGCAATTGCGGACCGACTACCGTATCAACGTGTCGCTCGACCCGGCGACGCAGCGGCTGAGCGGCACGGCGCGCATTGCGATCCAAAACCACAGCAGCGATGCGTTGACCGAGATTGTGCTCCGACTCGATCCCAATCATTTCCTGGGTAATGCGCCGCACGCCGCGCCGTGGGTGCCGGCCGAAGTAACCGATGGTATGACCATCACGCGATTGGTGGTGGATGGGAAAGCGGCAAATCTTGGCGCGCAGGCAGCACTTGGTGACGGGAGCACTGGCGCGCGCGCGGCGGCGGCGGCTGCTGCGGCGAACGCCGCGAGCGCTCCGACGAGTGGAGAGCCGGTGTTGACGAATCCGAAATCAACGAACGCTCGCGTGCGACTGGCCACACCAGTTGCCGCGCATGCCACCGCGATTCTGGAAATCGATTGGTCGCACAAGTTGCCTGGTGGCCCGGGCTCGGGCCATCGCATGGTGCAACGATGGGCCGACACGCTGTTTCAACCCACGCAATGGTATCCACGTGTCGCGGTGTACGACGATTTGCGCCGCTGGGACAGTGAGTTGTACCTCGGCCCGTCGGAGTTCTACAACAACTTCGGCACCTTTGACGTGAACGTCGATGTGCCCGCGGGGTGGATTGTGAGCGGCACGGGTGTGTTGCAAAACCCAACCGAGGTGCTCACACCGCAAGCGCGCCAGCGATTGGCAAAGGCGCTCACGACCAACGAGAACACGATGATCGTTGGTCCGGATGAGGTTGGGCCCGGGCAAGCGACACTTGCCGGTGGCCCGAGTGGGCGACTCACATGGAAGTTCCACGCCGACACCGTGAATGATTTTGCGTGGGCGACGGCCAAGAAGTACGTGTGGCAAGCCACACGGGCAACGATCCCTGGAAAGGGCGTTGTGCCGATTCACATGGTGTATCTGCCCGGTCGCGCGGGTGCGTTTGCGCGTGCCGGCGAGATCAGTCGTCATGCGCTCGAATTCTATAGTGCGCTGTGGTTCCCGTATCAGTTCCCGCAGCTCACGCTGCAGGATGGTCCGAGCGCCGGCATGGAGTACCCGATGGTGATCAACTCCAATCAGGGCGCGGCCGATCACGAGACGGCGCACATGTGGTGGCCCATGGTGGTGAGCAACAATGAAACGTGGTACGGTTGGATGGACGAAGGCTTCAACCAATACATGAACGTGCTGTCCGACGCCGATGCAGCGAAGAAGGCGCCGGTGCTGGACGGACTGGGGCAGAGCTATGGCCGCACCAGCGGCAATGAGGCCGAGCCGCCGATGATGTGGAATGCCAACTACGGCGGGCCGGGCTTCTATGGGTTTACCACGTACCAAAAGACGCCGCTGATGCTGTCGATGCTTGGTGGCATCGTTGGCGACTCCGCGGTGCAACGCGCCCATCGCGAGTGGGCGACGGCCTGGATGTTCAAGCATCCGTCACCGTGGGACTACATGTTCGCCATGAACAGGTCGCTGGGGCGTGATCTCGGATGGTTCTGGTACTACTGGCTGTTCTCCACCGAGAGTGTTGATGGACGCATTGCCAGCGTGAAGAACGCCGGCATGCGCACCACCGTCACGATTGCGCAGGATGGACAGATGCCATCGCCCGTGGTGCTGGACGTCACCTTCGCCGCAGAAGGACCGGCCATTCGGCCGATGAAGAATGCGGTGTTGCTTGACGCCACTACCGCGCGTTTGACCTGGCCGGTTGACGTGTGGTTCTCCGGCAAGCGGACGTTCGTGGCCGATCTCGTATTCGGCGGGCGGAAGATCGAGAAGATCACGCTTGACCCGCAGCGGCGCTTCCCGGACCGGGATGCCAATGACAACAGCTGGCCAAGCACGCCCGGCGCGACCGGGCGGACGTCAACACCATGAGCACGTCGCCGGCGCGCGCGCGCGGGTTCGGTGCACGGCGCGGAATCCGTGCGATCCGCAGCATCAGCAGCATCAGCAGCATGATCAGCATCATCAGCATCAGCAGCTTCACGTGGATTCTCCCCATGGTCGCGCTCACGTCTGTGAGTGCCGCCGCGGCGGGAGCACAAGCAACACCGGCCGCGCGCGCACGCTTTCGCGTCGAAGAGACCACCATCGCCGAGGTCCACGCGGCATTCCGCGCGCGCACGCTGACCTGCCGCTCGTTGGTGCGCGCGTATCTGGCGCGCATTGCGGCCTACGACAAGCGCGGGCCAGCGATCAACGCGCTCATCACCATCAATCCCGCCGCCCTCGCGGTCGCCGATTTGCTTGACGCACGGTACGCGCGCGGTGGGCCCGTGGGCGCCTTGCACTGTATTCCCATGATCGTGAAGGACAACTTCGAGACGACGGACATGCCGACCACGGCGGGTTCGTTGGCACTTGAGGGATGGAAGCCGCCGCAGGACGCCACGATGGTGGCCAAGATCCGCGCGGCCGGCGCCATTGTGCTGGCGAAGTCGAACTTGGCTGAGTGGGCGTTTACGCCCTATGAGACCGTCAGCTCGATCCTACCGGGGTACTCGCGCAACCCGTACGCGCTGGACCGCGTGACCGCCGGATCAAGTGGCGGAACGGCCGCTGCCGTTGCCGCGAACTTCGGAGAGGTGGGGCTCGGCAGCGACACAGGCAACTCGATTCGTGGCCCGTCGGCGCATCAGGCGCTGGTGGGCATCCGTTCCACCATGGGGCTGACGTCCCGTGCTGGCGTGGTGCCGCTCAACGCCACGGCGGACATCGCGGGACCAATGGCTCGCACGATGGCCGATGCGGTAGCCGTGTTTAATGTGGTCGTTGGTAGCGATCCGGCGGATACGGTGACGGCCACTGCCGACAGCAAGCGCGATGCGGACTACCGTGTACACCTCACGCGTGGCGCATTGCGCGGCGCGCGCATTGGCATTCTTCGGCAGGCGTATGAGCGCCCCACGCTCGATACAGCTGTGCAGCGCGTGTTTACGCTGGCCATCGCCGCGCTCCGCAGCGCGGGAGCCACGATCATCGATCCCGCACGCGTTGATTCACTCGATGCAATTCAACGACGTCAACAAGGCGGCTGCAATCGCTTCAAGGCCGATCTCGAACGCTACTTCGCGGCGCGAGCGCCGAACGCTCCGGTGAAGACGATCGATGACGTGCTACGCAGCCGTCGCTACCATCCCACCGTGGAGCAACGGCTTCGTGACGCCGCGCAAGCTACTGAGACACCCGAGCAGAGTGCCGGCTGCCAGAGCCGCGAGCGCGTGCGCTCTGCCGTACGCGTGGCCGTGACGCAGCTTATGGATTCACTCAAGCTCGATGCGCTGATCTATCCCACGTGGAGCAACGCCCCGCGCCTGATCGGGGACTTGAATACGCCGCACGGCGACAACAGCCAGCTTTTTTCGCCCACCACCGGATTCCCGGCGATCACCGTGCCGATGGGGTACACATACGAGAACGCACTTCCCGCTGGCATCACGTTCTTCGGTCGTGCGTGGTCGGAGGGACGACTGATTGCGCTCGCGTACGACTATGAGCAGCTCACCAAGCACCGCAGGGCGCCGGCCTCGGCGCCGATGCTCGCGGTTCCGCGTTAAGTACCATCTGGCGCACGACGATCACGGGCGCCTTCTCTGTACGCAGTGCGCTCCAACACTTGAACTGTCTCCAACCTCCCCATCGTGTCTATCGCTCTTCTTGGTACCGGCCTGCTTGGTAGTGCGTTCGCTGAAGGACTACTGACGCGTGGCGAAAAAGACGTTGTCGTGTGGAACCGGACGGCCGCCCGTGCCGAGCCCTTGGCGGCGTTGGGTGCGCGTGTCGCGCCCACGGCGGCCGATGCGGTGCGCGACGCCACGCGCGTGCACTTGGTGCTGCTGGACGACGACACCGTCGACGCGACCATCGCGTTGTTTCGGGATGCGTTGCCGGCTAACGCGGTGATCATCGACCATAGCACCACGCAACCCGCACGAACGGCGGCACGAGCGGCGGCGCTGAGCGCCGCAGGTATCGCCTATCTCCATGCACCGGTCATGATGGGGCCACCGGCCGCGCGGGGCGCGAAGGGGATGATGCTCGTGGCGGGGCCAACGGCACTGGTTGATCGTGTACGTGATGGGCTGGCCACTATGACCGGAGAGCTCTGGCATGTGGGTGAGCGCAGCGACATGGCGTCGGTCTACAAGCTGGTGGGCAACGCGATGATTCTTTCGGTCGTGGGTGTGACGGGCGACATTATGCGCATGATGGACAGCGCGGGCCTGCCACGAAGCGCGGCCTTGGAGATGCTCGCCAAAACCAACCTCAACGGTGCGGTGGTATTTCGCGGCAACATGATGCGTGATGGGAAGTACGACGACACGAACTTTGCGTTGGACGTGGCGCGCAAGGATATGCGACTGATGCTCGAGACATCTGGTACGCAGCCCGTACCTATGCTGCAGGCGCTGGCGGCGCGCATGGACGCGCTCATCGCTGCTGGACATGGCACCGACGATTTCGCGGTGCTGGGACGTCACGAAGGCCTAAGCGGAGGTGCCTCATGAAACGCGTAAGGATCGTAACCCTGGTATTCGCTGTTGTTGGTGTAAGTACGACCGCCGTCACAGCGTTTGGCGCACGTACGACCGTCGCCTCGCCGAGCGCCTTTCCACGTGCCATTCCAATGACCATTGACAGCGTGGCCAGTCCGGCGCGGCCCGGGAGCGCAGAACCAAACTTGAGTGTCGCACCAGACGGGCGTGTGTTCATGTCCTGGCTGGAACCCGCCGATTCTGGGTACGCGGTCCGCTTCGCCTCGCACGATGGATCGCGGTGGTCAGACGCGCGCACCATCGCGTCGGGTCGCGACTTCTTTGTGAACTGGGCGGACTTTCCATCCATCGAGGCGTTGGGCGGCGGCCGTCTGGCGGCGCACTGGCTGCAAAAAACTGGTCGCGGCACGTACGCGTACCGTGTGCGAATCGCGCAATCACTCGACAATGGCCTTACGTGGAGCGCACCTGTCACGCCACATCGCGATACAACGCAGAGCGAGCATGGGTTTGTCGCGATGTGGCCCGAACGTGGTGGATTGGGTGCCGTGTGGCTGGACGGGCGGAAGTTCAAGAAGGATGGGCATGACGAGGGGAACGAAATGATGCTTGTGTCGACCAACATGAGACCGGACGGCACGCGAGGTCCCGAAGTGCGACTCGACGAACGGACCTGCGATTGCTGCCTGAATGCCGCGGCGGTCACGGTGAACGGCCCGATCATCGCCTATCGCAATCGCTCTGCGGACGAGATTCGCGACATCTATGTGACCCGTCGCGTGGGGGGGCAGTGGAAAGCGGGTGTTCCAGTGCACAACGACAACTGGAAAATTGCGGCGTGCCCGGTGAACGGGCCGGCGATTGCCGCGCGTGCAGAGCGCGTGGCGTTGGCGTGGTTTGCGGCGCCGGGCGATAGCGCTCGCGTGAACGTGGCGTTCTCCAACGATGCCGGCGCCACGTTCACCGCACCGGTGCGGGTGGATGCTGGTGCCCCGGCCGGACGTGTGGATGTGGCCCTGTTGCCTGATGGGGGTGCGCTGGTTACGTGGGTGGAGCGTGTCGGCGGCGAAGTCGCGGCGGTGCGCGCACGCCGGTTTTCACGTGACGGCAAAGCGGGCAGTGCGACGACGATTGCGTCATCAACGGCAGCACGGACCAGCGGATTCCCACGCATGGTGCTCACGGGCTCGAACGTGATGTTCGCGTGGACGGTGCCCGGCAAACTGTCCAGCATTCGCGTGGCGCGGGCGCCGCTCACGGAGTTCAAATGACTTTCAACAGGTCACGCGTCGCAGGCGCGCTTGTGGCGGCGCTTGCGCTCAGCGGCTGCGGCGCGCGCAGCGACGCCAAGGCGGTGAACGATGAACGCGTCAACGACAAACGCGTGAGCGACGGTCGCGTGGATATTGGGCTGCCCGTACCGGCCTACGCCACGCTGTCGCTTGACGGAGATTCGGTATCGTTGGCCAAAGAGCGCGGTAAGGTCGTGCTGCTCAACATCTGGGCCACCTGGTGTCACCCGTGTCGGAGAGAAATCCCCGAACTGCGGGCGTTGCATGCACAGTATGCGGCCAGGGGGTTGGACCTGGTGGGCGTGAGCGTTGATGCGGACGGCACCGACGACAGTATTCGCGAGTTCATGCGCGACTACGAGATGACGTTCCCCATCTGGCGAGACGCCGACGAACGCCTGTCGTCGTTGTTCAAAACGATTGGCGTGCCGGCGACCTTCTTGATCGACCGGACGGGCGTGCTGCGGTGGCGGAAGACGGGACCAATTGCCCCGAACGACACCGCATTGACGGCCGCGATCGAGCGCGCGCTGGGCTCCTGAGCGGCGCAGGCTGCGCGCGTTCGCTCACCGGCGCACGCACCGTCGCGCGTGGCTACTTCGGATCGACGCTTCGGTACGCCGTCACCACCGCCCGCTCGCCCTCCACGCCCGGCCTCGCGTTGCCGTGCTCCATACCAACGACCCCGGTAAAGCCGCGTTTCTTGAGATGCGCAAAGACGTTGGCGTAATTGATTTCACCGGTCGTGGGTTCTTTGCGTCCGGGATTGTCGCCTACCTGCACATAGGCCACTTCACTCCACGCCTGATCGAAGTTCGGGATCAGGTTCCCTTCGGTGATCTGCTGGTGATAAATGTCAAACAGGATTTTGCATGACGGCGAATTCACCGCCCGGCAAATCTGATACGCTTGCGGAATGCGCGTGAGAAACAAGCTGGGATGATCCCGGCGATTGAGCGGCTCAAGCACCATCACGAGGCCGTGCGGTTCGAGTTTGCTGGCCGCTGCACGCAAGATCTCCACGGCGTTCGCGGTCTGGTACTCAGGCTCCAACTTCGGTGCCACGGTGCCCATCACCACCGTTGCCCACTTGGCACCAACGCGTTTCGCCACTTCGATTGAGGCGTCCACGTCCTTCAGGAACGACTCGCGAAATGCGGCCTCGCCGGCGGCGAACGTGGTTGTCCACGCCGTGTCAGGGTTGAGCACGAAGACGCCCATGCGCATGCCGAGTCGGCGCAGCTCGGCGCCGATCTTCTCCTGCTCGGCGACGGGCCGTCCGCGCATGCCGTTGTCTTCGAGCGATCGAAAGCCCTGGGCTTGCATATACCGCAGCTGTTCGATCACATCGGCGCCAGCACTTTCGCGGAACATGCCGAAGTGCGGCGCGTAGTCGAGCGCGAAGGGTGCCGTGCTGGAGGACGTCTCTGGACTGTCCATGGTAATTCCCGCCATCGAGAACGCGGCCGTTGCTCCCGTCCGCACGAAGTCGCGTCGTTCCATTGTCACCATCCCGTGCTGAAGGATCGCTGCAACGTGGTCTCGCCGGGCGTTGGGACTGCCGGCGTAGCAAGCGTGCCAAGCGAGAGGGCGGGGGGCAGGATCGACAGGTTGGACGCGATGAGCTCATCCCACGTGATCGCCTGTCCGGTGTACGCCGCCTCACGACCAAGGATCGCGGTCAGGTTGCTGTCTACGATTTGTCGGCCTTCGTTGAGCGGTTTCCCAGCTCGAATGCTGGCGACAAGGTTGCGATGCTCTTCGACGTACGGGTTCATGCCGTCAAGACGCGCGTGCTTCCACGCTTTCTTCCCCTCAATCGTATCGTACGCGTTGCTGCGCCCCAGCGTGCCCTGGAACGCTTCGCCGACGTTGCTGGCGGTGCCGTCCTGCTGGCGGCACATCGAGAGCACGTGGCGTCCGTCGGCGTATTCGAAGTCGACGGCGAAGTGGTCGAAGCCGTGCCCGTACAGCGGGTCGGTGCGTGTCTGTCGCCCACCCATTGCCACGGCGCGTATGGGATGTCCACCCATCACCCAGTTCGCGACGTCGATGTTGTGCACGTGCTGCTCAACAATATGGTCGCCCGATGCCCAGGCGTAGTACAGCCAGTTGCGCAACTGGAATTCCGTGTCGCTCCATTCTGGCTTGCGCGCGTTGCTCCAGAGACCGCCCTGGTTCCAATACACTTGCCCGCTGATCACGTCGCCGATCGCTCCGTCATGAATACGACGGATCGTCTCGACATAGCGGGGATCATGTCGACGCTGCGTACCGGCCACGATCGCGAGGCCTTTGGACTTGGCCATGTCTGCTGCGGCAATCGCGGCCAGCGCGGTTTTTACATCGACGGCGACAGGCTTCTCGGTAAAGACATGTTTCCCGGCCTTCACCGCTGCCGTGAGGTGTTCCGCACGAAATCCCGGCGGCGTGGCTAGAATCACCAAGTCGCAGTCGGTCGCGAGCACCTTGGTGAATGCATCGAAACCGGTGAAGCAGTGATCTTCCGTGACCTTGTAGGCCGCGGCAAAGCGCGGGTCCTCGCCAACCGTGCGCGCAAAACCGGCGCGCGCCGATGTCATCCGGTCGGGGAAGAGATCGCCGAGTGCGGTGATCAACACGTTGTCGCTGGCACGGACGGCATCGCGTACGGCGCCCGATCCGCGACCGCCACACCCGATCACGCCAATGCGAATGGGGTCGACGGTGCGTCGTCCGATGCCAAAGGCGCGACGCGGCGCCGCGAGCGCGGCGAGGGCAAGGCTCGATGCTTCAACGAAGGTGCGACGGGATACGGTCATGGGATCCTCACGAAGCGGACACCTGCAAATGGACCATCGGAAAGCCACCAGCGGCTTTTGGGGTCTTGTGGGTCGGTCTGGTTCCAGCTGGGTTGCTGGCGTTCGCGCGTGGTGGCAGAGAGCGAGTCGAACGGCGTACGATATGAGCCGCCACGCAGCCACGGTGTGCCATCAACGCCCGTCACCCACTCGCCGGCGTTGCCAAGCAGATCATGCAGGCCAAGTTGATCGGCGTCGCGTGTCGCGCCGACACGGGTGGTGCCGTCGCTGTTGGCCGCAGACCACGTGAGGCGTTGCCGCGCTGCGGCGTCCAGGCCTGCGAGCGCCACGTCGGCGGCGCGTTGCCACTGTGCGTCAGTGGCAACGGAATAGCGCTGGCCCGTCTTCTCTGAAAGCCACGAAGCAAACTGCACAGCCGCCGTGTGTGTCAGCGAAATCGTCGGCCAGCCGCGATGTCCGAATCCGCGATCGGGTGCGCCGTAGGGTCTGGACGGTCGCGTGGTCGCGTCGATGCCTACGCGCTTGTCGCGCGGCACGTCGAGTCGCAAGTAGAACACGTCGTAGAGCTCCCACGGTACTTCGGTCACGCCAATCAGGAACGGCACGACGGCTACTCGCGCGGGGCCGTTGGGCCCGGGCACTGTCACCTCACCGCCAGGCACCGGCGCCAGCTCCCACTGCAGTCGGAGGCCCGGCAGGGAATCGACGACGCGTGGGGTGTGACGCGCTGCGGTTGGCGCGGTCGTTTGCGCGGTGGCTTGCGCGGTGGCTTGCGCCGACGCGTCAAGCAACGGAAGCGCGGTCAGCAGCGGCGCCACAAGTCGCGTCAGGGAACGTACATTACTTCGGATGCGGATCACGCGAGGAAGGGCAGGGCGCGCTCGAGGGTGGAGGTGGGCGGCAGCGGTCGCGATGAACTTGGCGTCTGCCACGCTGTCTGCACAGGGGTCGATTGCGGAATTCCGGGAAGTGCACATGGGCATGGAGGTCCGCATCGCCATCGCGTCTGCCGAGCCCTCGGGCGCTCCCTCGGCCAGTCTGTGGGTTGAGCGCGCAGTTGAGCGCGCCGCGCGCGGAGCGTTTGCCCGCATCGCCACGTTGGATAGCGTGCTCTCCGACTGGTTCGTAGACAGCGAGCTGCGTAGGCTGCGCGCTGCTCCCG
>JANOPS010000090.1:0-2201 GCA_031421995.1 Gemmatimonadaceae bacterium | reverse complement strand
GGCGCGAATTGCGCGGGAGGCGTCGTAAGAGTGCTTGCGCTCACGTTGCCACGACGCGCTGCGGCTCTTGCGATGACGCGGCCGAATTTGCCCGGCGCTGCGATAGCGCCTGATTGTATGAAGCGGTTACGAGCGCGTGGGCGT
The DNA here is from genome assembly GCA_031421995.1 of Gemmatimonadaceae bacterium. Taxonomy (GTDB): domain Bacteria; phylum Gemmatimonadota; class Gemmatimonadetes; order Gemmatimonadales; family Gemmatimonadaceae; genus Gemmatimonas. Next base: position 2,057 of record JANOPS010000090.1, on the reverse strand, counting down.
GTAAGACAATGACGCACTCGGCTGAGGTGCGCATGGTGGTATCCGACCGTTGATGGTGAGCCTACTCTCGTACCGCATAGTAGAGGACCTGACTAGGCCGCACTATCGCTCGATTGGAGCAAATTCGCATGCCACGAATGTCCGCATTGCGATCGCAACTATTCGTGCCAACACACGCAGCCGATTGACTATCCCGTCGAGCGATACCGTCCGGTACACGAGCCGAACCGACGCACCAACGCCGCTTTCATCCATGCCTGCCTCGTTCAACGCGGGTGCCATGTGCGTCATGGATAAACGCTGCGTCAAGACAATAGGTCGCTTCTCGCCTTCACCGAACCTATCGCGGCCAGCACCTTCATCAGCGCTTGCGGCTCTACCGGCTTGACCATGTGATGATCGAACCCCGCCTCCTCCGACTTCCGCCGGTCATCGTCTTGCCCCCACCCCGTTAGCGCGATGAGGATCATTTTCTCGTCCCACGCCTGTGCCTTCATCCGGCGGCACGCCTCGTACCCGTTCAGTTTCGGCAGGCCGATGTCGCACAACACGACATCGGGCCGAAACGTCCCCGCGGCTGCCACGGCCTCTTCGCCGTCGTGCGCGGTGTGGACGCTGTTGCCCAGCGCCGTGAGGAGCATGGCCAAGCTCTCAGCGGCGTCCCGGTTGTCGTCCACGACCAAGATGCGGAGGCTGGAGATTGACTTGACCCCACCGTCGTCGTGGCTTGCGGGGCGCGGGGCGGTTTGCTCCACAACGATCGGCAGGCGAACCACGAATTCGCTGCCCTTGCCCAGCCCGCCGCTCTTGGCCTCAATGCTCCCGCCGTGCATCTCTACGAGCCGCTTCACCAGACACAAGCCAATGCCCAGCCCGCCCCGCGACCGCGACAACGCGCCCTCGACCTGCGAGAACATTTCGAAGAGCGTCGGCAGCTTGTCGGCGGGAATGCCGATGCCCGTGTCCGTCACAGACACCACCACGTCGCGGCCTTGCAGTTCGGCGCGCAGCGCAATCTGGCCGCCGCGATCCGTATATTTGGCGGCGTTGTTGAGCAGGTTGAGAAACACCTGCGCCAGACGAGTCACGTCGGCGTCCACGATCACGGGGCGCGGCGGCAACGTCACGGTCAGCTCATGACCCAGCTCGTTGATGAGCGGGTGACTGGTCTCGACTGCCCCGTGTACAATTTCCCCCAGTGCAACGTGCTCCCGTCGGAGTTCGATCTTGCCCTGATTGATGCGGCTGACGTCCATCAGGTCGTCGATCAGCCGTGACATCGCCTGCGTCTGCCGGTCGATGACGTCCACCGCCCATTGCAGTTGCGGGATGGCCGGTCCTTTCAAGCGCAAGAATTCGGACGCCATCCGCACCGGGGCCAGCGGGTTACGAAGTTCGTGGGCCAACGTTGCCAGAAACTCGTCCTTGAGGCGGTTTGCGTCGCGTAAAGCGCCGGCGCTGACTACGCGTTCAGTGACGTCCAGATTGGTGCCCAGCACCCATTCGGCCTTCCCCTCGTGATTCGCGCGAGTCGTCTCCACGGCGTGGATCCAGCGGCACTCGCCGTCACTGCGCCGCCGGATGCGAAATTCGCGCGTGCTTTGCCCGCAACGGCGGACGATGTCCTGGAGGATTGTCTCGTTGTCCACCAGATCCTCAGGCACCACCGCCCCGCTCCAATCGTCGTAGTGCACCAGCCCATCCGGCGTGGGCTCGATGCCGTAGATCCGGAACATCGACGCATCCCAGCGGATCGCATCGGTGAGGACGTTCCATTCCCAGATGCCGACGCCGGTGGCTTCGGCGGCGAGGCGCATGCGCTCCTGGCTCGCCCGCAGCGCTTCCGTGGCCTGCGCGCGCTCGGTCACTTCATGGAAATAGCAGACCACACCGTGCTGGCCGTCCGGCAGAGTCACGCGCTGCGTTTCCCATTCGTAGGTCTGCTCGATGCCGAGGTCGTGGCGCTTCTCGGTGAACGGCGGGGAGATGTAGGGTTCGCCCGTCGCCAGCGTGTTCCGGAATACGCGTATGATCGGGCCCCCCACTTCCGGCCCCCA
>JANOPS010000089.1:0-3116 GCA_031421995.1 Gemmatimonadaceae bacterium | reverse complement strand
TGTGCTGGCGTCGATCGCGGCGCGGTTTGTATTTCCGAGTGTGAGTCTGGAAGGGCGCACGTGGTGGCTATTGCGCTCCAGTCCACTGTCCATGCGCGATGTGTTGTGGGCCAAGTATTGGGTGGGTGCGTTTCCGCTCTTCGTGTTGGCACTGATTCTTGTTGGTGCGACCAACATGATGCTGGGCGTCCTGCCGTTTGTGCAGATCGTGTCGTTGTCGGCGATCGCGGCGCTGGTCTTTCCCTTAACCGCGCTGGCCCTGGCCTACGGCACGTTCTATCCCCAGTTCGACACCGAGAACGCGGCGCAGATTCCGACGTCGTTTGGTGGGCTGCTGTTCATGATGAGCGGCATCGCGCTGATCGGGGTGGTGGCGTATCTCACGGGCCGCCCGGCGGCGCGGTACGTGGTGGCCGATCACTTCGGGTGGACGAACGACCCCACGCGGATGGTGTTGCCGTTTGTTGCGGCGCTGGTGATTTGTGTCGCCTGCACCGTGCTGCCGCTGATGATGGCGCAGCGACGACTGGAGAATGTGGAGCGGGCCTGATGCCGAGTGGCTCGTAAGCGAGTGGCTGGTAAGCGAGTGGCTCGTAAGCGAGTGGCTCGTGCGCGATTCGCGTCTTCGTCGCCCGCGCCATCGCTACGAGACGCCGACTCCTAAGTAGCGTTCCATCATGTCAGACAGGGCGGCGCCCGTGACCGGTTTCGCAAAGTAAGCATCCATTCCCGCTGCCGCGCATCGCTCGCGATCTTCAGACATGGCGTTGGCCGTGAGTGCGATGATCGGAATGCGCGACAGCTCGCTCTGCAGGGCACGAATCGTCTGCGTGGCTTCGTACCCATCCATGACCGGCATCTGGCAGTCCATCAGGACCAGATCGAACGGCTGTGCCTGCAGCGCTGCGATTGCTTGCGCTCCGTGCTCAACGACCGTGACCGTCATGCCCAGTCGTTCGAGCATGGAGCGAACTACCAGTTGATTGACGGGATTGTCTTCGGCGACCAGGACGTTCGCCTTGCGCGCCTGGCGAGCTATCTCCTGCGCTCCGGAAACGGCGACCCCCGCAGCGGGAGGGGTCTTCGGCGCCATGGCTTCCTGCATCGGAACCTCAAACCAGAATTCGCTTCCCTTGCCCTCTTCACTTCGCACGTGAATGGCACCGCCCATGAGTTCGACGAGGTGTTTACTGATGACCAGCCCAAGCCCCGTGCCGCCGAACCGGCGTGTCGTCGAGGCATCCGCCTGGCTGAATCGTTGGAAGAGCGCGCCGAGTTGCTCGGACGACATGCCGATGCCGGTGTCCTGCACGCGAACGCGCATCCAGGGGCGCTGATCGTGATCGGGACCGTTGACGCATGAGGCGCTCAGCGTCACGGTCCCTGACTCCGTGAACTTCAGCGCATTGCCCAGAAGGTTGGTCACCACCTGTCGCAACCGTGTGGGATCTCCGCTGACCCGAGGCAGCATGGCGAGATCCAGCTGTGCGACGACCGTGGTCCCGCGCGCAGAACCCAGATCGCGATAGATACCAGCTGCGCTCATGAGGAGCTGTGACGGATCGAAGTCGACGCGCTCGAGGAACACCTTTCCTTCTTCAATCTTGGACAAGTCGAGGATGTCGCCGAGCAGGTGGTGCAGCGCTGCTGCGGCTGTGGAGATGGCCTGCGCGTAGCGCGCCTGATCAGGGTCGAGCGCCGTGTGTTGCAACAACTCCGACATGCCAAGAATGCCATTCATCGGCGTGCGGATTTCATGGCTCATGTTGGCGAGGAATCGACTCTTCGCCAGACTGGCTTCCACGGCCGCTTGTCGTGCCTGTTCGCGCTCCGCGGCGACGGAGTCGCTTTGCAACCGCAGCCTGGTCATCTCGCTCCAGCTTTGATTGTTGCGCCAGCTTTCCTGGGTGAGCACGATGCCATAAATCAGCGTGCTGGCCACTACCACCCATGTATCTGCATCCCCGTCCCAGAGCGCGCGCCCCATCACCGGGAGGAGCATCGACAGAAAGTTGATCATGGCCGTTCGCATACTGCTGGTCAGCACAAACACGCCGATGGCCGTGATGCAGAGCACGCCCGCGAACAGCAGGGCCCCCAGCATGGTATTCCGCGTCGCGGGCACGAACACGAGGGTTATCACGCTCCAGGCGAGGTTGTCCAAGACAATCAACGCTTCGAAGCGCGCTTGCCAGTACCCTACTCGCTGCTCACGCTGGGGATCCCGCTCAAATCGACGGGTTTCCCAGCTCCGCCCAATGCCCAGGCAGACACGGAGGAGCAGCCATCCAACCACGATCGCCGGTTCCGCGCGCCCCCACATTCCGTAGGCCACGATCAGCGAGAACGCTGCCGCCCCAACCTGCGGCAACGGTGCCAGCCGATAGATCGTACGAATGCGCTCGAACTGAATCTGCGTTCGCATCTCCGGCGACATTCCGGGCGTCGGCGCAGACTGGGGCAACGTCATGGGGCGAGGTTTGTGGGTGCGAGGCGGGGACGAGTGCAGCGCTGCGGGCCCTTGTCAATCAGTTTGGCTGGCTTTCAGCAAAGTATCGAGCGGTTTCCAGCATGCCTAAATCGGGGATCGGGGGGATCACGTGCGCAGCCCCCGCGCGGGCCAGTGGGCGGCTATACTGCGCCGTCATGTCTTCGCCCCTGTCTGCAGATACACCCAAGAAACGCGCGCGGCAAGCCATGGCGGGCGACGCCTCGGCCCCTGCAGTAGCCGCGACCGAAGCAGCGGCGTTTCGGCGGAAGCTGCACGCGTGGTACCGAAAGCATTCCCGCGACCTGCCGTGGCGTACCACGCGGGACCCCTACCGCGTGCTGGTGTCCGAGCTCATGCTGCAGCAAACGCAGGTGTCCCGCGTGCTCGACTATTACCGACGCTTTTTGGATCGATTCCCTGACCTCGATGCGCTGGCGGAGGCGCGGCCGAAGCGCGTCATGGAAGCGTGGGAAGGGCTCGGCTACTACGCGCGTGCGCGCAACTTGCACAAGCTGGCACGGCACGTCACTCGTGAGCAGGATGGCATCATCCCAGCGGAGCCCGCACAATTGCGCGAGCTTCCTGGCGTTGGGGCCTACACCGCGGGCGCGGTGGCATCGTTTGC
>JANOPS010000088.1:0-8155 GCA_031421995.1 Gemmatimonadaceae bacterium | reverse complement strand
CCGATGGGCGCCTACGCGCGGTCGATCCGCGAAGATGTGGTGCGACGCGGGCTCTTGTTCGCCGCAACGGAAATCGGCGTGTTTGTATCGTTCAACGATGGCACCGCGTGGGAACCGCTCCAACTCAACCTGCCGCGCGTGAGCGTGCGGGACCTGCGCGTGCACGGCAATGATCTCGTGATCGGCACGCACGGTCGCGCCTTCTGGGCACTGGACGATATCTCGTCGCTGCGCCAACTGCGCGACTCAGTGCACACCAAGAAGGTGCACCTGTTCCAGCCCAGTCTCGCATATCGGTTTGCCGGCGGACGTGGCGGCGGCCGCAACGCCGGCGAGAATCCGTACGACGGCGTGCTGGTGGACTATTGGTTTAAGGACGTGCCCAAGGAAGCGCTGACGATGGAGTTCCTCGACGCGCGCGGGACCGTGGTGCGCAGCTTCAAGGGCACCGCCCACGATTCCACCAAGACGCCCACAGACTCGCTCGCCTATCAAGCATCAGACTCGCTGCTCACGCGACGCGCTGGCAGCAATCGCTTCTGGTGGAACCTGCGCTACGCCGATGCCAAGCGCATTCGCACCGTGGTCAACGACATGGGCACCCTTAACGGCCCGACCGCCGTCCCCGGTGAGTATCGCGTGCGGTTGATCGTGGGCAAGGATACCATGTCGCAGGCGTTCACCGTCAAGCTCGACCCGCGTCTCGACGCCACTACCGCCGACCTGCAGCAGACGTTCGATCTCGGCCTCAAAGTGCAGGACCGTCTCAACAGCATCGTCGAGTCGTTCGATCGCATCGAAGACTTGCAGAAGCAGATCGATGTGCGGGTCGCGCAGTCGTCCGAGCAAGCGTACGCCAAACAAGTGAAGGACGCCGCCAAGCCCGTACGCGACCGTTTGGAAGTGGTACGCACAGAGCTGGTGGACTGGTACAACCACGACGATCAGGCCACCCTGCACTTCCCGATCAAGCTCTACAACATGATGTTGTCGCTCAATTCGCAGGTGCTGGGACAGGACGCAGCGCCCAACAAACAGCACGGAGAGATCCTGGATGAGCTTGGCGGGAAGATCGACGTGCAGCTGCAGCGGCTGCGGCAGCTGGAAAGCACCGAGATCGCCGCCCTCAACGTGCAGTTGCAACAATTGGGGCTTCCGCCAATCTTCATACCACCGGCACCAGGCAAGAAGCCGATCTCATAGACAAGGCAGGAGAGCAACGCTGATGAGCACCAGCAAGCGCGTGATGGGGGGGTGTCTGTGCTGGTGCGCACTCGCATCGGTGCTCGTTGCCCAGCAAGGCGGCTCGGTCGTGCGCGTTGCGGTTCGCTCGACTGCCGGGTTGGCACTTGGCGGCGCCCAAGTCCGTTCCGACACGACCGTCGTGGAGTCAGATGACGCCGGCTTGGGCATCCTTCCGCGCGTCGCGCCCGGCGGGAGTTGGATTCGGGTTCGCCGCATTGGCTACCGCCCTGAATCGTTGTTTGTGCAAACCGTTGCAGGAAAGTCGCTTGACACCACCGTGATCCTCGCGCGTGTCGCCGTGGATCTCGCGCCGATCACAGTCGTCGGACGACGTGAGCTACGCGGCCCGATGGCAGGGTTCTATAATCGCAGGGCGACGGGCAGCGGGCGATTCATTACCAGCGAAGACATCGCACGGCGGAACCCCACCAACTTCACGGATCTGCTCCGATCGGTGCCGGGCTTTCGGATAGAAACGCGTGGCTTTACCAACACGGTGCGCGTTCGCGGCAGCCGATGCGCACCGCTGGTGTGGCTTGACGGGCAGGGCTTGTTCGCCGCGGAGTTCGACCTCGATGCATTCGACCCCCGCACCTTTGCTGGGATCGAGATCTATAGCGGGAGCGCATCGGTACCCGTCGAATTCCAGGGCAACCAACGCATGAGCAGCGGCTGCGGGACACTCGTGCTCTGGTCGAGAACCGGCGAGCCACGTGGGCCCAGACAGAAGAAGGACGCGCAAACACCAGCCTCCTTGATCGCGCAATGGATCGATCAAGGCAAGGCGTTCGCGGCCGCGGACGTTGATCGGCTGGCGATATTGGACTCGGCGAAGATCGTGCGACCCATCTATCCCGACTCCCTCTTCAATGCACAAGCGCCTGGACGCGTGCTGACGGAATTCGTGGTCGGAACAAACGGGGAGATGATCGCCGAGTCCTTTAGCGCGATCACCACCACGCATCGCAGCTTGGTCGAGCCCACGCGGGCCGCGCTTCGCGATCAACGCTTTCTCCCCGCGCAGCGAAAAGGGCAGGCAGTGCAGCAGCTGATGCAACTGCCCTTTGACTTCATCCCCGACTCGACCGCCCGCCGGAAGCGCTAGTCACCGCGCCGTCAAGCGGCCTATTCGCTCAGACCACGCAGCTCTTTGGCTCTGTTTCGACTCACTTCCAACTGCGTCCCATCGACCAGCTCGGCCACGAGCTTCCCCTTCGCGACGCTCTTGAACGCCTTTATCTGATCGAGATTGACGATCGACGTGCGATGAATGCGCACGAATCGCGCAGGATCCAGGCGCTTCTCCAGTCGCGATAACGCCACATGCACAAGGTGTCGTGATCGACCCACGTGCACCGCGACGTAATCCCCGTCAGCCTCAAACCACGACACGGTATCGACAGCGACCGGAATGATCGCCCGCCCCGAGCGCACAAACACTCGGGTGATGGGTCCGCCGTGTGAGGCATCGCGATAGCGATCAAGCGGCGACACCGCCGGCTCGCCAATCACCGTGCGAACCCGTTCCAACGTCACCGCCAACCGCTCCGCACCAAATGGTTTGAGCAGATAGTCCAGCGCACCCAACTCAAACGCCTCGGCGGCATGCTGCGCCCACGCCGTGGTAAAGATCACGTAGGGCGTGTGGGTGACACGACGCATCACCTCGGTGCCCAGCAGACCCGGCATCTGAATATCAAGAAACACGAGTTCGGGCTTGAGCGACTCGATGGCCAGAACCGCCGCGGGTCCGTTGGGTGCCTCGCCAACGCAGGTGATCCAATCCACCTCAGCCAACATGGCGCGCAGGCCGGCGCGCGCCAACGGCTCATCGTCTGCAATGAGTGCGGTGACCCGCTGCGCAGCACTGGGTGACACGGTAGGCATCACGCGTCATTCTCCGCGCTCGCCGTGCGCGGGACCGTGATCGTCGCCATGAAGCCCGCGCCTGGCGCGGTCTCCACTCGCAACACCCCGTGCGCACCGTAGAGCGCGCGCAACCGATCACGCAGGCGCTCAAGTCCAGAGCCGTTCCCCATCGCCGCCAGATCCGCTCCCACACCCGTGTCGCGCACAATCACCATTAACCGGTCAACATCCGCGGTCGCCCGTATGGATACCTGCGTGGTCTCGATACTCGGCGACGCTCCATGTCGCACCGCGTTCTCCACCAGCGTTTGCACCGCAAATGACGGAATCATCGCGTTTTCCGCATCACCCCCGAGCGTCATCGTCACCTGTAAGCGATCGCCAAAACGCAGCCGCTCGAGCGCCACGTAGCGCTCCACAAATGACCACTCGTCCGCGAGACGAATCAAGTCGCGCTCCTCTTCCAGGCTGGTTCGCAACAGGCTCGCCAGCTGTTCGGTTGCCGCCGTGGCGCGCTTCGGCTCCAGCGGGATCAGCTGCACCACCGTGTGCAACGCATTAAAAAGGAAGTGCGGATTGAGCTGCGAGCGTAGCGTACTCAGTCGTGCGGTTGCCGCCATCGCCTCAGCAACCGCCGCGCGCTGGGCCGCTTGCGATGCGTAGGACACACCGGCGACCATCGCGTAGAACCACACGCCAAGAATGAAGAAGGGCACCAGTGGTGCTCTGGTGCCAAGCTGCAGACTCCCGCTGTGCACGCCGCTAATGACGGATTCGAGCAACGTGGACAGTACCACCCAGACGAAGGCGTATAGCGGAGCCGCGACCACATGCAGCGCAATGAACCCCGGGCGCATCGGCACGGGCCACGGATATCGCTGCGTCAATCGATTCACGCCAAATCCCACGAGTGCGGCACACGCGATACTCCGAAACCCGGCGAAGATCGCCGATTGCACGGCTGTGCCAGGATGCGCGAACACGATGAGCGCAGCAAAGAGCGCCCACACTGGCAGCCACCCGATCAGTAACTGCGTCCACACCCAGGTTCTCTGCATCCCCCAACGTGCACGAGACCGCGACGAAACGGCAGGGGCAGACGTCATCTCGTTCACGTTCGCACCACCAATCACCTAGCGCGGCGCGACAGCGGCAACGCGCTTCGCATCGATCCGCGTAACGCCCTCCGTCCACTTCACGCCGTTGTCATACGACCGGTCCAGTCGGTACGAGAAACTGGTTGACGTGATCTTCGAGAATGTCGCGCGCGAAACGAAGGCCTTCCCCTCCCCGTCCTTCCCGGATCCGCTGACGACCATCTGCCCGGCGTTCCATTGCGCCGATGACGAGGAGACGATGCCCTTGTACACGTCGATACCCGACAGCTGCCATCGTTTGGCGGCCGCGTCGAAGTAGCGCACGGTATGTGCGAAGAGCACCGGATTCCCAGACGGATCCGTGAGCCGAAGCTCATCTTGAATGCCCCAGCCGTCCATCGATCGCCACGCCTTCCACGTGCCCGGAAGTTTGGAGACGCCGTGGATCCGCTGCGCCAGCGTCGTAGCCTGCGGCTGACCGATCAACTCCCACTGGCCCACCAGAAAGTCGAACTGCGTGCCTTCTTTGGGAGCCACTGGCGGAGGCGGCGCCCCACCACCGCTATGTTGTGCGATGGCAACGCCTGGCAGGAGCATCACAATCATGGCGCGCATCGACCAGCGACGGATACGGGAGTATTGGAAGGACATGATGGATTCAGGGTTGATCGCGGAAGACGAAACGCCGAGTGCGGACGCATGAAGCATGGCGCGTCACGGCATGCGTGAGTAGCGGCGATTCGCTCAACGGTCGCTCTGCACCGTTGAACGGTGCCGCACCCTGTAGCGACGAGACCCACACGCACTCTATCGTCCTTCGCATGACGACCGCACATGCATCAACCACGAACGCTCCGCTGCTCAGCCTTCAGGGCGTTTCTCGGCACTACGAGACACCGGCCGGCCCATTCCGCGCTCTTGATAATGTGTCCCTCACCATTGGCGCCGGCGAGTTCGTCGCGGTCGTCGGAGAGTCGGGCAGCGGCAAGTCGACGCTGCTGTCGCTCCTGGCCGGTATTGACCGACCGACGCACGGCGACGTCGTCGTAAACGGCACGCAGGTGCACGCACTCACGGAGCACGAGCTCTCGGCATGGCGCGGGCGCGCTGTGGGAATCGTGTTTCAGTTCTTCCAGTTGCTTCCCACGCTCACGGCCGCCGAGAACGTGATGCTGCCCATGGACTTTTGTGCCACCTTCCCGCCGCGTGAACGCAGGGCGCGCGCAGAAACGTTGCTTGACCGGCTCGGCGTCGCCGATCAACGAAACAAGCTCCCGTCCACGCTCTCCGGCGGTCAACAGCAACGGGTCGCGGTCGCGCGCGCGTTGGCCAACGCCCCCGCACTGCTGCTGGCCGACGAGCCCACCGGCAACCTCGATTCGCGAACCTCCGACGCGATGCTCACGATCTTGGCCCAGCTGGCCCGTGAAGGACAGACGATCGTGATGGTCACGCATGAGCATCGGGCCATGCAGCACGCCAGCCGCGTGTTGACGCTAGCCGACGGCCGACTGCTGGCCGAGCCGAGCTGAGGATGTTGACGCGCATGCTGAGCCCGCGATGGATGAAGGTACTGCGAGATCTTCGGCTCCATCCCTCGCGCACGATGTTGGTGGTACTGGCCATGGTCGTTGGATTGGCGGGCGCGGGAGCGGTGTTGGATACTTGGTCGCTCATGCAACAAGTCACCCGCGAAGAGTATCGTCTCAGTCGGCCGGCCTCGGCCACACTCCGCGTGGACTCGATCGATGCCGCACTCGTTGATACCCTGCGGGCCCTTCCGGCACTTGCCGCGGTGCAGGCACGACGCACAGTGAACGGGGGCGTGCGCATGCCGAGCGAAGCCACCGCGCGCACGCTGGTGGTGTTTACGCTCGATGATTTTCAAAGCAGCGCCATCGGCAAACTGCAATCGGAGGCCGGCCAGTGGCCGCCTCGGGAGGGCGAGCTGGTGATCGAGCGCTCGTCGGTGGAATACTTCGGCGCGAGCATTGGCGACTCCGTGGTGGTGCAGGTCGGCGACGCGCCGTCGGTCACGCTGCCGATAGCGGGAATCGCGCGCGATGTCGGGCTTGCGCCGGGATGGATGGAACACGTGGTGTATACCTTCGCATCGCCGGCATCACTGCGTCGGTTCGGGGTGTCTGCCACCTTCAACGAAGTGCAGTTCGTAGTGCGCGACAGCACTCTCGACCGCGACGGCATCCGCCGCGTGGCGCAGCAGGTGCAGCAGCGACTGCAGGCCAACGGACGTCGTGTGCTGGCGGTCGATGTGCCTGTTCCGGGTCGGCACATTCACGCGGCGCAGATCGACTCCCTGCTTTTCACACAAGGTGCGTTCGGGGCGATCGCCCTGCTCTTGAGCGGCATTCTTGTGGTCAATCTCATTGGCGCGATGCTGGCTGGGCAGGTCCGTGAGATTGGCGTGATGAAGGCGATTGGCGCGACACCGCGGCAAGTGGCGGAGATGTATCTGCTGCTGGCGTTCGTGCTGGGCGTCGTTGCGTGCGCGATCGCCATTCCACTTGCCGCTGTAGTAGGCCGCGCATATGCCAACTTCACCGCCGATCTGCTCAACTTCAGTACGACGGGGTTTGCCATCCCGATGTCGGCATTCCTTGCGCAGTTGGCCGTCGGGCTGGTGTTCCCGGTTGCTGCGGCCGCCATTCCCGTGTTTCGCGGATGTCGCATCTCTGTTGGCGAGGCACTTCGTGACGTGGGGATCTCCTCCACGAGTGCCGCTGCGCCCGCGAAAGGACTGAGCACACGACTCAACATGATCAGCGGGATATCGCGACCGCTGCTGCTGTCGTTGCGCAATGCCTTTCGGAAACGGCAGCGCATGGCCCTCACGCTCTTGACGCTCGCGATGGGCGGCGCGGTGTACATTGGCGCGCTCAACTTGCGGACGTCGGTGCGTGGTGCCGTTGGGCTGCTGTTTGATGCGCAGCAGTACGACATGTCCGTGCGATTGAGCGACGCATGGCCAGCGGACTCACTCGAAGCGGTGGTGCGTGCCGTGGGAGGGGTGTCGAAGGCCGAAGCCTGGAGCGCTGCGCGGGCAACGCTTGATCGCGGCGATAGCCTTCCGGGCAACGGATTCTCAATCAGCGCGCCGCCACCTGCCACGTCCATGCTTCAGCATGACGTCACTGCAGGGAGATGGCTGGAGGCGCGTGACGAACGCGCGATCGTGGTGAATCGGCGCCTGCTGAGCGAGGAGCCGTCGATGTTTGTCGGGGCAACCGTGAATCTGGCGATCGCTGGCACAACCCAAGCGTGGAAGGTGGTCGGAGTGGTGGAAACCGGCCCGTCATCGGTTGCCTATGCGCCACGCGCGACGATCGCGGCCATCACGGCCGACGGCCGCGTTGATCGCCTTGTCGTTGCGTCGTCGTTGCGCGGGCCCGCATCGCAGCTCGACCTCATGCAGCGGCTGCGAACAGGGTTGTCGGAACGCGGCTATCCCGTACAAACCGGGCAGATGATGGTCGAAGCGCGAAAAGTGACGGAAGATCATCTGCTGATGGTTGCCGGATTTCTTGGCATCATGGGTCAGCTGATGATCGTCGTCGGCGGCCTCGCGCTCGCGTCTACCATGGGTATGGCGGTCCTTGAACGCACGAGAGAGATCGGCGTGATGCGGGCGATCGGCGCCCGTCATGGGACCATCATGACCATGGTACAAGTGGAAGGGTTGGTGATTGCCCTCCTGGGCTGGGCACTCGCCATTCCGCTGTCACTGCCCATGAGCGTCGCACTGGGTCGGGCATTCGGTCGCATCATGCTGCCGTTAGCCGTGACGTGGATCCCGGACTTCGCGGGCGTCGCACAATGGCTTGGGCTCGTGATCGTCGTCTCGGTGATTGCGTGCGCGTGGCCCGCATGGCGCGCCACGCGCATCACCACCAAGGCGGCGCTGGCGTACGAGTAGTCGTGGTTGG
>JANOPS010000087.1:0-2732 GCA_031421995.1 Gemmatimonadaceae bacterium | reverse complement strand
CGCTGCGCCTGCACCGTGATCGGCATTTCCGACGGCTTGTAGCCCGGCGGTGTCTTCTTCGTAGTATCCGCCTTCGCCAGCGAGTCCGCGCGCAACAGGCTGTCTTTGACAGCCTTCGTCGTATCCGCGCGAACGACGGCGATGCGACGGCCAACTATCTTGAGCGAATCGTCGACCACGCGCGCGCGATCGAGGTTGTAACTCCAGAGCGCGCGACCAAGCGTCCAGTGCACGGTGCGACCGTCAGCGCTCCACGTTGGGAATTCTCCCCCAATGGTATTGAGTTTGCGGACAGGCACCGACGCGGCTTCCGGCGCCGCAACCGACACGGTCGGTGCCGAACCGCCCGTCTGTGCCACCGTGACGGTGTAGAGATCCATGCCAACCATGGCCAGCGCCTGATCCCCCTTTGGGGCCATGAGGATCACCGAGGCCGGCGGCGCTTGCGGCGGCGACGGTTCGTTGTCATCAAGGTGTGTGCCAAAACCCATCGGACGCGCCGCGCGTCCGCCGATGTAGTGTCGCGCTTCACGCTCCACCAGCGCGGCGTCAAGTGTCCGGCTTCCACCGGTGCGACCGGCGGCCACGGGATCGTCGCCGTCAACACCACCGGCATTCGGCGGCATGGGCCCCGTCACACGCACGTGCGTCAGCAAATCGGTACCGTCCCATCGAAACGACTGCAGACCAGCGCGCCCTGAGGCGAAGATGCGCGTCGCATCCTGTGTAAAGTGCGGCGCGGATAGCCCACCAGTTGGCATGATCGTGGTGACCGCGCCGCCCGCAGCAGGAAGCCAGATGAACTCGGCGGCCGCAGGACCAAAGAATGCCGCGCCGGCTTCTTGCATTTCACGCGCAGCGGCGCGCACCGCCACGATGCGATCGCCGGTCGGGGACCACGCCAGATCGGTGTAGAGCCCTGCGTTCGTCGTCAGCGCGCGCGTGCTCCATCCGCGTCGCGGGTCGAGCGACGCACGCATGATCTGGCCGCCGCCCGCATCGGTCCACGTCACGTACACCAACGATCTTCCGTCGGGCGACCACACCGGGTTGAACTCGCCGGTCGTTCCTATCGTCACGCGCGTTGCCGTGCCGTTTGGCAGCGTCATGAGGTGGATCTTGCCAAGTGCCGAGAAGGCAAGCTGCTTCCCATCGGGCGAGGGCTGCACGTCGCGAATCTGTCGTGCCGAGAAGGTGGCCGCGGTGTCGATGGGATAGGCGAATCGCACCTCGGGTCCCATCTCCATTTTCACGTCGGCTTCGAACGGAATCTTCACCGGTGCACTGTTATCAACCGGGACTCGCCAGATCTCTCCGCCGTACGACACCACGACCGCCTTGGAGTCTGGCGTGAAGGTGAAGCCCGGATAGGCGTCCATCGGTGCACGCGATTCCATATCGTCGCGCTGTACCGGGAAGGCCAACCACGATTCCGCTTGCGTGGCAAGATTGCGCAGACGCAGCCCCGTTTTCGTTTCGAACCGCGTGCCGTACACGAGGTACTGTCCATCCGGCGAAAGTGTAGGGCGAAAGCCGGATCCAAAGCGCGTAGTCATCTGCGATGTGCGGCCATTCTCGCGATCCCACACATACAGCTGGTACTGCGCGCCGATGCTGTTGTACTGCCAATCACCCGTACGCGCGGCAAACCAGAGATAGCGCGGATCCTTGCCGTAGGCCGCACCAACCATCTTGAGGTTTGGCGCGACGGCGGGCTGCGTCGAGAGGGGAAGCCCATTCCCGCCGTCCACGTGATAGGTCCACAGCTTTGCGGTTCCCCCGAGGCCACCCGACCGCGACACCACGATGTACTTGCCGTCCGGCGCCCACTCCGGTGACACATACATGTTATTGTTGCCCTTCGTCAGCTGCGTGGTGTCCCTGTCATCGAGCGAGAGTGTCCAGACGTTCTCGCCGCCGGAGCGATCGGAGACGAACACGATCTTCTTGCCGTCAGGCGAATATCGCGGCTGCGCATCGAAGGCCATGCCGCTGGTCAGGCGCGTCGCCTTGCCGCCTGCGATCGGTAACGTATAGAGATCGCCAAGCAAGTCGAACACGAGCTGCTGTCCGTCGGGTGAAATGTCGAGGGACAACCAGGTGCCGGTCGTTGTGGTGAAGGCGTGGGTGCGCGCGGTCTTCAGTGGCAGCGAATTCGTGGCGGCACTGGCCGCTGGGCCGCTCTGCGCGGCGAGGGCGCCGGCCGAGAGCGAAAGTGGCAGCGCCAGTGACAACGCGAGGGACAGCGGCAGCGTCGAGATCGACGCAACGGCGAGGGAACGATGAGACACGAGTGCTCCGGACGTGGCGCGCGGTGGTGCTCGCCGCGCGCGTCGAAGTGAAGGACGAGTGATGCTGCGTTGAGAATACCACACAGTCCGTTGGCCCGCACGCCATGATCACTTGCATCGGAGACGCCCGCGCCGGCGGCGTCGTGCGCGATAGCGGCTCCGGCGAGGATGGCACAGATTGCTGGTCTCACCTTTCGCCCGGAGAACTGATGCGGCCTTCCTCGCGCTACGCCAGCGCCCTCGCCAGAGCGCTCGCCAGAGCCCTCGCCAGAGCCCTCGCCTGCCTATGTGCACTCACGACTAGCGCGGCGGCGGCTGGGGCGCAGCCTACCACTCGCGCCCGCACGACGCAGGCGACCGCTGCGCGGGATTCCGCCGACGCGATGGCCACCTTTCGCGAAAACCTCGCGGCGATTCATTCGCGCGACAAGGCGCGTTATC
>JANOPS010000086.1:0-5295 GCA_031421995.1 Gemmatimonadaceae bacterium | reverse complement strand
GCACGGCGACGTGCTCGATGACGAGGGGACGCGACTGCGCGTGCGCCCCTGCGACGCACGACATGGTCAGGGCGATGAAGACTGGACGAAGAGGAGACATCCCCGAAGTAACTGCCCCGACGGCGAATGCGCACGGGGGCGGGTGGAGTCTCCGCAGGGCGCGACTACGGAATCCGCAGCTCAATCACGCGCGGGCCCGCTTCGACGAAGCATTGCAACAACTCGCACGTGCGCAGCGGCTCGATCCGTTATCAACGGCCATAGCCTACAATCGCGCGGAGCTGCTGTACAACGCGAGGCGATGGAACCTGGCATTGGCCGCGATCGACCAGGAGGTCGATACCGCACCCAACTTCGCTCCGCTGACGGCAAAGCTTCATGCCCTGGGTCCGGTGGTGACCGGCAATATCCCGTATTGGATGGGTGTGTTGCGTGCGCGCATGGGACAGACCGACTCGGCCTTCGTCTGGCTCGGTCGTGCGTACGAGGCGCGGCATCTCAACATTGTCGCATTGCGTAGTGAACGGTCAGGCGGCGCCACAGCCGACGCCTCGCGCGCAGGCCGAAGGCATCCGTAGATGTCATATCAACTCGAACTGGCAGAAACTGGCGAACTGGCAATAGATGGTGTAAATTCTAGTCATGGAATACGATAAGCCGCATGGCCGGTACACGGCGAAGGTCGAAGCGAACGGGCGGATCGTCATTCCGGCGGTTGTTCGCGAGGCGCTCGGACTTAGGGCCGGCGACGAAATCACGCTGCACATCGATGGTGATGATCTAGTGCTTCGATCGCGACGGGCGGCGGTGCGCCGTGTGCGTGAGCGTCTCGCGACCGTACGTGCACCGGAGTCCAGCGGGTCCGAGGTCGACGAATTTCTGTCGCATCGAGCGGGCTATTGGGAGTCGGTGATGGCTGAAGACGGGTCGCCGCTGCGCGTCGACCTGCCGTCGGTGTTACAGACGCTGCGTCGCCCTTCGTGAAGGTTGCGCATCTGCTGGATGCGTCAGCCCTTCTGGCGGTCGCGTTCAACGAGGACGGCGCCGAGCAGGCCATGCTTGCGCTCTCTCGCCCGAACGTGGGAATTACCGTTACCAATCTTTCCGAAGTGGTGAGTAAGCTTCGTCAACGCGGCATGAGTATGGCAGGCTGTCGTGCGTTCATCGACGACTTGCAGCTGATCGTCGTGAGTGCGGACACCGAAACCGCACTACTGGCCGGGGAGCTCCACGCGCAGACGCGATGGGCTGGGCTCTCATTGGCCGACGCGATGTGCCTCGCGACAGCGGTGCAGGTTGGCGCGAGTGTGGTGACCGCCGATCGCGCCTGGGGGCGCCTCGATGTCGGCGTGCAGATCGACGTGATTCGATAGCGGGCGGTGTATTCGCCGGTGCTGAGTCGGACTCATGGAGGGGCGCTCCTTCGGATCTCTCTGCGGCGCGGCTAGCCACCCGGGCGTTCGTGCAGTATGTCTGTGGCTCGGCAGTGGCACCGCCCGCGACGCCTTGGCGCCTCGCTCGGAGCATCGCACCCACCCCTCAGTCGACATGACGATGCGTACCTCATTACTCGCGCTCCTGCTGACCGCGTGCATTGCTGGCGCCGCCAACAGCACCATTCGCGCGCAGAGTATCACCGATACGCGCCTGCTGTCGCAACCCGCCGTCAGCGCGGTGGTGGCAGCGTGGCCGATTACTACATCGACATTTTACGGCGTCCGCTGGTGAGCTATTGGGCCATGCGTTACGGCGACGACCTGCGCACACCAACCGCGTCGCTGCCCGGCCCGAAGGCGCTGATCGTGGATGAAATCGCTGGCTCCGGCGGCGATCTCTTTCCGTGGATGTGGCACAAGTTCGATATGGGGCCGATCATCGGCAAACGTACCTGGGGTGGCCTGGTGGGCGTGCTCGGATTTCCCGTATTGATGGACGGTGGATCCATCACCGCGCCCAATCTGGCCATTTGGACCGCCGATCAAGGATGGGTGGTGGAGAACGAAGGCGTCGCGCCCGATATCGAAGTGGAGCAGTGGCCGGCCGACGTCGCGGCGGGTCGCGACCCGCAACTCGAGAAGGCCGTGGAAGTGGTGATGGCGGCACTCAAAAAGAATCCGCCCACCACGCCAGTGCGTCCGCCGCCGCCGAACAAGACCAAGAAGCCGTGAGCTACGCCCCAACACTTCAACGCGCGCTGTTGCGGTCGCCCCGGGCGAAGGTAGCGTTCGCCGCTCGACGCATTGGCGCCGCGGTTGCTGTGTGTGTGCCGTTCATGCACGTCCATGCGCAGCAGCGCTCGGTTGACCTGCTGATCACCAATGCCAGCGTTATCGACATACAGACCGGCGGTATCACGACCAGTCGCGCCATCGCCATTCGCGGCGACACGATTGTCGCGATCGGTGACGCACGCACCGCCGCCACTGTCCGCGCCAGGCGAGTCGTGAACGCGCGCGGGAAGTTCGTGATTCCCGGCCTGTGGGACATGCACATGCATTTCGGTGGTGGTCCCGCGCTCATCGCCGAGAATCGCGCGCTGATGCCACTGTTTGTCGCGCATGGTATTGTGGCCGTGCGCGACGCGGCGGGCGACCTGTCGGAAAGTGTGCTGGCATGGCGGGATTCCATCAACCGTGGCACGCTGAGCGGCCCGACGATCTTCACGTCAGGTCCCAAGATCGAAGGCCTCAACTCCATCTGGCCCGGTGATCAGGAGGTGGACACCCGGGCCGGCGTGGACAGCGCACTCGACAAACTGCAGGCTATGCACGTGGACTTCGTGAAGCTCACCGACAACACGCTCAAGCCTGACCTGTTTCGCTATGCGCTGGGTGAGATTCGCAAGCGCGGTCTCAAGAGCTCCGCGCACATTCCCGTTGCGGTGCCGGTCCGTGAGGCAGTCGAACTGGGATTGAGTTCTATCGAGCACTTGTCGTACGCGGTGCGTGCGGGCAGCGAACAGCCCGGCCAGCCGCCGGCGCGCGACATGATTGCGGCGTTCGATTCGGCGACGGCCATGGCGACCTATCGACTGATGGCGGCGTATGGCACCGCCATCACGCCCACACTGAATATCAGTCGCACGTTGGCCTGGTTGGATACCGACACGCATGCCAACGATGAATACCTCAAGTACATCGGACCGGGCTTGCGCGCGACGTATCAGGGACGGGTCGATCGCGCCGCCGCGGCCGATGCGGCCGCGATCGAACGTCGTCACCAGATGTTCAATTTCACCAGCGCGCGCCTGCCCATGTTGCAACAGGCGGGCGTGATGATTCTTGCCGGCACCGACGCCGGATTTCTCAATTCGTTCGACTACCCCGGTGTGGGACTGCACGACGAGTTGCAACTGCTGGTGCAGGCGGGGCTGACGCCGCTGCAGGCGCTACGGGGCGCCACCATTCACGGTGCACAATTTCTGAACCGGACCGCGCGTCACGGGACAATTGCCGTCGGCCACGCGGCTGATCTCGTGATTCTCGATCGGAATCCGCTGCAGGATATCGCGGCCACGCGCGCGATCTTTGGCGTGGTGCTACGAGGTGTGTATCACGATCGCGCGAATTTAGACGGGATGTTGCGCGCGACGGCCGAACAGGTGGCGCGAATGCCGAAGGCGCGTCCATGACGACGTGATTCGCAGTCTTCCCCTCGCTCTGTACATCGCACGAAACGGTCGCTCAGTCAACCCTTTGCCATTCGCAACAACCATGCAGAACTGCCATCGCATTCACGCCCGACGCGCCTCGCTGACAGCGCTCGGCCTCGCGGTCGTCTTCGCATCAGCCTCCGTTGCCGCGCAATCACCAACGCCCGCCCCGCCGTCGCGCACCACCAACGTGGCCGACGACCCCGACGTGCTCGGCGCCGAACGCCTCTTCTCGGCGTGGATGGAAGGGCAGATCGCGTATCGCGGACTGCCCGGTATTGTCGTGGGCGTGGTGAGCGACCAGCAATTGGTGTGGGCGAAGGGATTCGGCTACGCCGACGTCAAGGCCAAGATCCCCATGTCGCCGGAGACGAAATTCCGCATGGCGTCGCACAGCAAGCTCTTCACGGCGATTGCCATCATGCAACTACGCGAAGAAGGGAAGCTGCGCCTCGACGATCCCGTCGAGAAATACCTCTCCTGGTTTAAAGCGGCACCTGCGGGCGGCGACGACGGACAGATCACTATCGAGCAACTGTTGTCGCACAGCTCCGGGCTGCAGCGCGAAGCCGGTGATCATTGGGTGTCGTACGAGTTCCCAACGGCCGACCAACTCAAGCGGCTGTATGCCGACCGCAAGGCCGCGTTCGCACCTTCGGTGCGCTGGAAATATTCGAACCTCGCGTACGCAGTGGCCGGCATGGTGACTGAGCAGGTTGCCGGGCAGTCATGGGCGACGTACGTCGATCGCAATATTTTTCAGCCGCTCGCCATGACGTCATCGAGCGTGGACAAGAACGTGAGCGGCCTCGCGGTGCCGTATGCTCGCCGCATGCCCGACGGGACGCGCGAAATACTGCCATTCGTAGACGCACGCGGCATGGCGGCCGCGACCGGCGTCACGTCCAACGTGAACGACATGGCCAAGTTCGTGTCCGCGAACTTTCGCACGGGTGCGCGCGGCGGCGCACAAATCGTGAGCGCAGGATCGTGGCGCGAGATGCACCGCGTGCGATCGGTCGAGGAGAATTGGCTGTCGGGCTCCGGGCTGGGCTACGACATCAGTCGCATCAACAATCGCACGTGGACCGGCCACGGCGGCGGCTATCCGGGCAACACCACGCAAACGTTTCTTCAGCTCGACGACAAGGTCGGCATCATCGTGCTTACGAACACGAACGATTCGAATCCTGGCGACATCGCACGACAGCTCATTGCGACCGTCGGAGCGGCGGTAGCGAAGGCGACGGCAAAGAAGCCGACGACGGTTGCGTGGGACAATGCGTGGGCGAGGTTCGCCGGTCTCTATCGCGGTCGCGGCGGAGACTCGCAGGTGGTGCTGCTCAACCAGAAGCTGGTCATCCTCACGCCGAACGGAACCAGCGTGGACAATCCGGTCGAATTGGTGCCACTCGGCGGCGGTCAGTTTCGCTTTACCGCACCCACGGGTGGTGGTGTGGTGGGTGAGGTGGTGCGATTCGTGGAAACGCCGGGCCGCCCAATGCGGATGTACACGGGCGACGGCTGGATTGACCGGATTACGCCGCAATAGCTGAAGAGCGGCGCCACGGCCGGCGATCGCGCTATACTCTCAACAGCCATGAACGACGACCAGCAGCGCCTGCGCTTCGCCCAGGATGATA
>JANOPS010000085.1:0-2800 GCA_031421995.1 Gemmatimonadaceae bacterium | reverse complement strand
TGTTCGACGGCTAACTGGGCGTTGAGCATGGCGCTTCTTGGACTGGGGGTGGGATGCCCGTGCGGCACGTGGCGTAAGCTCACCACGAACACCGCTCGTGGCAACGCGGGTACGCGCTACCCCACTGCCGTGCAGAGCTCCACCAGGAACCCGTTGCAGTCGCGCACATACGAGACGATCTGGCCCCATGGCTTCGCGGTTGGCGGCTGGACGGCGACAGCGCCTGCCGAGACTGCCCGCGCGAACGCGGCAGGCACGTCGTCGGTCACGAATCCGACCTCGGCGCCCGCCGGCTTCCCCTCGGCACGATTGCGCGCATAGTCGATGGTCTCTGCCATCAGCGACTCGGCCGCGAAGGCGAGCGCGGTGGCGCCAGTCTCCAACTCGGCATAGTCGTTGCCCTCGTGCAGGAATCGTCGCGTGAGGCCAAACGCCTGTTCATAGAAGGCGAGGGAGCTGGGGACGTCCGGCACGTACAAAATGGTGTAGGCGAGGCGCATGGGAGTTGGGGCAAAGGGTCAGGGAAGCCGCGTGGCGCGAGCGGACACACAGCATCCTAGCGAGCGGTCCGTGCGATGTCTTGAAAAAATCGGTCATGCGTGGCCGACGCCGAGCAGCGTCGCTGGGGTTCGCCCCGTCAGCTGACGCACGTCCCGAATCATGTGCGCTTGGTCGCTATACCCGTTTGTTGCCGCCAGCGTACTCATCGATGCAGACGGTGCGGCCCGAAGCGTTGCGATGAGCTGGCGAAGTCGGAGTACGCGTGACAAACGCTTGGGTGACAAGCCGGCGCGCGCGAGGCACGCGCGTCGAAACTGGCGTTCGCCAAGATGTGCCATGTCGCTGGACGCGCTCAGCGCCAGCAGGCCGTGCGAGCGCACCATCAGGTCGATCCCGCGTTGGACCGCGTCGGGTTCGCGTGGCGACGGTATCAGGAGTGACGACAGCACCGGCGCCAGCACGCTCGGATGTTCGACTCGACCAACGGCTCGAAGAACAGCTTCCGCGTTGAAAGGGGAAGACCCGCACAGCGAGATCACACGATCCGTGAACTGATCGACCGGCACGTGCACAAGCTGTGACCCGTATCCAGGACGAAAGCGCACACCGATGTGCACATCATCGGCGTTCACAGACACGATCTCCGTCTGTGACATCGCACCGACGATTGACACTGACGGTGTGCGCCGCGCTGCGCGCGCGCTCGCTGCGTAGCGAATCACAACGTCCACGCAGCCATCAGGATCCACGGGAACGCTCTGCGCGCGGCCGCTGACAGACGTCCATACGCACTCCACGGCATGCGCGACGTGCGCGGGAGGCGCATGCTCGCAGTAGCCCTCTGGGAGCCAGTTGAGCGTCGCGGACAGGCTGGTCACTGATCTACTCCGTCGCATTCGAGAGTGGACGAAGCGGTCGAACGCACAGCGTCAACACGAATCCGAGCGCCAACAGCGCCGCGAGAATCTGCAATGACCCGTCGTAGATATGCACGCGATCACCCCCCGGGGGCAGTGCGGCCTTGGCGCGATTCGACAGCTCGGTAATGATCAGCGGCCCCGCGATCGCCGCAGCGCTCCATGCGGTAAGCAACGCCCCATGAATAGCGCCTACATTCTGCGGGCCAAAAATGTCTGCGAGGAACGCCGGGATGGTGGCAAACCCTCCACCGTACATGGTGAAGATCGCAAACAGGCTGAGTTGGAACAGCAGCCACTGTCCCTGTGTGGCGAAACGCGGGATGCTCAGAAAAAGCACCAACTGCAACGCGAAGAAGATGAGATAGGTGTTGCGGCGACCCAAATAGTCGGACGCCGAGGCCCAGAAAAAGCGCCCCGAGGCGTTGAAGATGCTGATGAACGATACCACGGCAGCCGCCTGCAGCGGCGTGCGCTGAAAGAGGTCCTGCATCATGGGCGACGCCTGCGCCAGAATGCCGATGCCTGCGGTGACGTTGATGAACAAGATGCCCCAGAGCAGCGCGAACTGGCCGGTGCGCACGGCCACGTTCCGCGAGACGCTGTGCGTCGCGATCATTGACGTTGCGCCCTTCGTTGTCCCTGCCGCAGGGGCCTGCGCGCGACCGCGCCATCCCGGTGGCGACCACCCGTCTGGTGGTGACATCAGCAGCATGGACCCCAGCATCATGATCGCGAGATAGACCACGCTCAACACCATCACGGTATTCGCGATGCCGATCCGCGCGATAAGGAACACGTTCAGAAAGCCGGCGATAAACGCGCCACCACCGAATCCCATGATCGCCATCCCGGTGGCCATGCCGCGCCGATCGGGAAACCACTTTACCAGCGTGCTCACTGGTGCGATGTATCCCAAGCCACATCCTATGCCACCAATGACGCCCATGCCGAGGAGTACCAGTATTGGCTGACGCGCGGACAGCCCGAATCCGCCGATTACCAGTCCTGCCCCGAAAAACAACGCCGACGCACGCGCGGCGACGCGTGGGCCGCGTCGCTCCACCCACGGTCCGCCGATCGCGGCACTCAGCCCCAACATCGCGAGCGCCGTCGTGAAGGTCGTGTATGGCGGCAGGAGCCACCATGGCTGATCGGCGAAGAGCTGTTGAATCGGCCGATTCAGCGTGCTCCACGCGTACACCGAGCCGATGCAGCGATGCACCAAGACTGCACCGAGCGGCACGCGCCAACGGTTGGGGCGCGGACCCGTTTCCGTTGAGGTCGACATAACGGCAAGGCTACGATATGTCACGGAAGAGCGCAATCGGCCGACGGTGGGTGATATTTCCGGCGTGTCGTTTGCCGTCAATTCGGTGTGT
>JANOPS010000084.1:0-3757 GCA_031421995.1 Gemmatimonadaceae bacterium | reverse complement strand
ACGGCCGCGATGAAGATGCCGGCGAAGCCTAACGGCAGCTGATCCAGCACAAATCTGGGGATGATGTAGTTGACGTCGCGAGACGCCTCCCCGCTGACGCGCGCCGCGGCATCAAGCGCGTCGGTGCGGATGAGGTTCACTGCCGCCTCTGATGTCCGAAAGTCCGTCAGCGCGCTGGCCACCGTGGCGTCGTTGCCCGAGTGCCGCGCCGTGGATGCGACACGCGCGGCCGCTTGACGCGATGCGATGGCCGCCGTGTACCGGGACTGCAGTGACGCATACGCGGCGGGCTCCTGCGCCTGTACCAGCGCATCGTGCCGTGGATTGTACAGGAGGGGCGCCGGCTGAAAGAGATAGTACAGGAACACCAGCACGCCCGTCAGCAGGATCAGTGCTTGCAACGGGATCTTCCAATACGCGCTCATGAGCAGGGAGCTCCGCGCCTCATCGACAGACTTTGCGGCGAGGTAGCGCTGCACCTGACTCTGATCGGTGCCGAAGTACGACAGCATGAGAAAAGTGCCGCCCAGGATGCCCGACCAGAACGTGTAGGTCTTTGAGAGATCAAAGGAAAAATCAAAGACCTGCAGCCGCCCGGCCGCGCCCGCAATGTGCAGCGCGTCGTCCAGCGGGATCGGCATGCGGACAATGAGTACCACGATGATGGCCAGCATGGCGCCGGCGATCACGAACATCTGTTTGACATCTGCCCAGGCTACCGCCTGCACACCACCAACCACCGTGTACAGTACGGTCGGCACGCCGATCAACGCCACGCACCAGACAAGATCCCAGCCAAAGATCGACGACAGCACAACACTCGGCGCGGCGATGATCGTGCCGCAGGACATGCCGCGCGAGAGCAGAAAGAGCAGACTGGTCAACGAGCGCGTTTTTGGATCAAAGCGGCGCTCCAGATACTCGTAGGCGGTGTACACTTTGGCACCATGCAGGAACGGCACGAGCGTCACACCCAAAATCACCATCGCAATGGGCAGCCCGAAGTAGAACTGCACGAACTTGAGGCCGTCCGTGGCGCCCTGTCCGGTGGTGCCGATCAGCGTGATGGCCGAGAGCTGCGTCGCCATGACGGAAAGACCAACGGCCCACCACGGCAGACTGCGATTGGCCAGAAAATAGCCTTCGATATTGGTCGTCCCTCGCGTGCGCCGCAGGCCATCAAAGACCACAACCACGAGGTAGACGGCGACGATGACCCAGTTGATCCAGTGCATGGGGTCAGCTCGCGTAGCGAGACTGCAGCAGCCAGAGCAGAATCAGCGTGGCCAGCTGAATGCCGAGGACTCTCCACAGTGTGGTGCGGAATGGCGGTGTCATCCGGGCAACTTACTGGACGGACTGGCGGACAGTCAGTAGCCCAGCGGCAGGAGCCGGCGACGCGGTGGAACGAAGTTCGGATGGACCAAGTTGACGAGAAGCGACATCGAACACTAAGTTCGTCGCGGACCGACAGCGCGAAGACGACGCCGTCTTGGCCTGTATTGTCTACCCCTCAGAGCCCCTATGGCCGCCGAGTCGTCCGAGACGGACGCGATGTGTCTACTACGGCAGGAGTTGACAGCGGCTCGCTTCGAGCGTGATCGCTTGGCCCTTGGGCTGCAACAAGTGCTCACGCTTGCGAACTCGGCGGTACGAATGGTCGATGTCACAGGGGCGATCGTGCGCAGCCACGTCGACGGGTCGGACAGCGAGAATTCAGAGCCGCGCACGGTGCGAGAGCTCTGGGAGCGGCAGTCTCCCCGCGACGGGAAGAGCGAACTCGCCGTGCCGTTCCTTGAAACGCCTGCCTTGCGTGCCCTGTCGGGCCAAACGGTCCGCGGACAACTGCTGCTCGTCAACGGCGCGGGCGTGGACGAGCGACGAATGCTCGAAGCCAGCGCCTCACCCATGATCGACGACAGCGGCACCCTCGTTGGGGCAGTCTTGCTTGACCGCGACGTCACCTATGGGCACCGCTTGGAGCGTGCCCTGGGCGACGAGGTGTCGCGTACCAGTGCGCTCTTGTCGCGCGTGATGGCCGAGGCGGATCGGATTGAGCTGATTGTCGAGGAACGCGCCATGGCGCTCGCGTCACGCGAAGCCACCCTGTCTCGCGATCGGCGGTTGGCCGCCGTCGGCCAGTTAGCCGCCGGTGTGATGCATGATGTGAACAATGCGCTCAATCCGATCATGGCGGCCGCGTATCTCCTGCGCCACCACGCCGAATCGCCGAGCGCGGTGCGCGACTATGCCGATCGTATTCGCATGGCTGCAGAGACGGGGGCCGCCACAGCCGCGCGCGTCGGGCGGTTTATTCGACAAGAGCCGCTGCACGCGGGCTTTGATACCGAACTGGACCTCTCGATGTTGGGCGACGAAGTATTGGAGCTCACCGAGCCCATGTGGAAGGCGCGCGCGCACGATGGGAAGGAAATCGAGGTCGTTCGCGATTTTGCTCCCGAGGTCTTTGTGCGAGGCTTGGCCGGCGAGATTCGCGAAGCGCTGTTGAGTTTGCTTTCAAATGCGGTTGACGCGATGCCCCGTGGAGGCCGGCTGATTCTGAGGACGTTTCGGGTGAACGACGAAGCGTGCGTGCAAGTGGTCGATTCCGGCGTCGGCATGAGCGATGAAGTCCGTGAACGGGCTTTGGAGCCGTTTTTCACCACGAAGGGCGCCGCCGGTTCCGGCCTTGGCCTTGCTGAAGTGTACGGCATCGCACGACGGCATCGCGGGTCAGTGAACATTGAGTCGACAGAGGGAGCAGGGACCATAGTGTCGCTCACGTTTCCGTACCACGCATCGAAGCCGTCCAGTACAAGGCTGGTCGCCGACTCACATTTGCAGGCGCCCTTGCATATACTTATCGTCGAGGATCACGACGACGGACGCGAGTTCCTTCGTCGATTACTCGTCGCAAATGGCCACACCGTAGAGGCAACGTCTACACTGGCTGAGGCAATTGCTGTACTCGGGCGTGAGAGCGCATCTCCGTTCGATTTGGTGCTGACCGACGTCGGTCTGCCAGATGGAAGCGGTTGGGACTTGGTCGCATTGGTTCGTTCGAGGTTCGCGAAGATCCGCATTGGCGTGGTGACCGGCTGGGAGCCGATGATCAGTCGTGACGATGCGCTAGGCGCGGAGTTCGTGCTACGAAAACCCTTGCGTGCCGCCGAACTGCTCGCTCACATCGCTGGGGTCAGCCCGGCACTTCCAGAGTAGTGCTATATGTCCGATGTCTCGACTGTCATTCGCGTGCTGGTGGCGGAAGACAATGCGCTCGACCGATCCACGCTTGTGGATTTGCTCACCGCGCTGGGGCACATGGTCGTCGCTGAAGTCGGCTCCGGCGCCGATGCGATCGCGAGTGCGCGTCAGTTCGCCCCCGACGCCGTGCTGCTCGATGTGCATATGCCCGGAGCAAGCGGTGTTGAGGCAGCGCAGGAGATCGCCATCGCGTTGCCCGGAACGGCCGTGATCTTGATTACCGGGGATCTGTCGCTCAGCCTGTCGTCGAACGACGCGGCACGGAGTGCCGCCGTGGCACTACTGTCCAAGCCCACGCCGCCCACCATGCTCGATGCGACGCTGCGCATGGCCGTGATTCGCGCCCGTGAGCTGCTGGCGGCGCGACGCGAGGCCGCCGACGCCAAGGAGCAGCTCGAATCACGGAAGCTCATCGAGCGCGCCAAAGGGTTGCTGATGCGCCGTACCGGCAGTACCGAGCAGGAGGCGTACCGCATCATGCAACGCAGCAGCC
>JANOPS010000083.1:0-20415 GCA_031421995.1 Gemmatimonadaceae bacterium | reverse complement strand
GCCTTGCCCCTCACCCACGGAAACGCATGTACTCACCGTTCGTTAGCACCTGCTTGCAGCGCCCATGACGGCGGCGCGTGGGCTCCACAAAATCCCGATCACGATTCTCGTGTGCGATGACGACGAGGATGATCGGATGCTCACCAAGCTTGCCCTCGAGGGTGCGCGTATCTGCAATCCCCTGCAATTCGTAGAGGACGGCGTACAGCTGTTGGACTATCTGCATCAGCGCGGTGCGTACGCTGGCGAGTTGGGATTGGCGCCGCGCCCAGGGCTCATTTTGATGGACCTCAACATGCCCAATATCGATGGACGCGAGGCCTTGAAACGGATCAAGGAGGATGCGTCGTTACGGACAATCCCCGTGGTGGTTCTGACCACGTCGCGCCTGGGGAAAGACGTGCTCGAGAGCCGGGAGATGGGCGTTGTCGCATTTATTCAGAAGCCGGTGACACTGACCGGCTTTCTCGATGCAATGAATGTGCTGGATCGCTATTGGCTGCAAATTGTGGAGTTGTCGCCGGGTGGGCGGTAGTCCGTTGTGTGCGGGAGCGAGGAAGTACACGGGTATCCCTCTCTCGGGCGATGGCGGCGGCGGCGGGGCGTGCATATCCTCCGCATCCGGCGAGCCGAATTCGCCACGCGATGTGTTGCTCGTTCACGTCGCGCCGCCGCAGACCTTCATGGAGACTTGCTATGCTTATGACCGTTGCTATCGTTTTGATCGCCCTGTGGTTGCTCGGGATGGTCAGCGCCTACACGATGGGTGGATTAATTCACGTCCTGCTCGTGGTCGCCGTGGTGGTGGTTCTGGTGCGCATCATTCAAGGTCGGAAGATCGTGTGAACGTGTGGCCGCACCGCATGGACTGGTTTCCTGACTGACAGGGTTTGCGTTCGCTGCATCGTTCGATGATGGGGCGAAGCGAGCGCCTGCGTGCGGAATCCTTTGAAGCACTGCTCGTAGGTCCGATTCGTGGTGATCTTTTGGGCGCGGATCATCTGGCGGCGCGCGCACGGGCCATTGCGCGCAGTCAGCGAGTGCTCGTGCGCAACCTACCGCTGCGCTCGACACGCTTGCTGGCGCGACTTGCCGACACGCAGGCAGTCCTTGCGCACGCGCATGCGCGTCTCCAGTCCACCGGCACCGAGGGTGAGGACGCCGGTCCGGCGGCCGAGTGGCTGCTGGACAACTATCATCTGGTCCAAGAGCAGTTGCAGGAGGCGCGCTCGAGTTTGCCCCGTGGGTACTATCGGGAACTCCCGGAGCTCCAAAGTGGACCGCTGACCGGCTATCCCCGCGTGTACGAGATCGCTATCACGCTGATCTCACATACAGAAGCACGGCTGGATCAGGACAATGTCGACCTGTTTATGTCGTCGTTTCAGACCGTCTCACCGTTGTCGATCGGCGAGTTGTGGGCCATGCCGACGATGCTCCGGCTCGGATTGATCGAGAGTGTACGGCGGATGACGCTGCGCACGGTGGAGCGACTCGACGAAGCCGAGGAGGCCGCCGCGTGGGCGGTCCGGATTCTCGACGCTGGCACGTCGGGCGGCTCAGCGCTCCGCAGCGAGCTGCAGGGGTTTGCTGATAGTGATCCGGTGCTTTCGCCAAACTTTGTGGCGCGCTTGCTCCAACTGCTCCGGCAGGCAGACGGGACGTCGCCGCCGCTGCTGTGGCTCGAGCACTGGATTCGCGACGCAGGGGGAACTCCCGAACACGCCATCGCCGAGTCCGCACAGCGCCGAGCGCTTACGCAGATCATGATGGCCAATAGCGTGACCAGTCTCCGCAATCTTGCGCGACGCGACTGGCGGACCTTTGTCGAGCAGCAGAGTGCCATGGAGACCATCCTGCGTCAGGATCCGTCAGGATGCTATCCCAAGATGACGTTCGCCACCCGCGATGCGTATCGCCACGTTGTTGAAGAGATCTCGAAGCGCACGGGGCATCGCGAGACCTCAGTCGCGCGGTGGGCGATTGACCTTGCGCGTCGCTACGAGCAACCGTCGGATACCCAACCCGATCTTCCCAGTGCGCATGTTGGGTACTACCTGTTGGACGAAGGCCTTCGCGAACTTGAGCAGCACGCGGGCTACTCGGCGACGATGCGCCAGAGGGCCGAGCGCGCGGCACGCGCCTACCCAAACGTTGCCTTCCACGGCGCACTCAGCCTGTGCGTGATCAGTGGCCTGTGGGCCGTCTGGTGGCTGCTGCCCAATCACGGCCCGGGTACGGTGCTGTTGGCGCTGGTGCTGGTGTTGTCGCCGGTATTCGAGGTATCCGTCCACCTCTGCAAGCACCTGCTGACGTCATGGTTGGCGCCACGGACGCTTGGCCGCATGAATTTCCACGACGACGGCGT
This sequence comes from Gemmatimonadaceae bacterium, assembly GCA_031421995.1. Taxonomy (GTDB): domain Bacteria; phylum Gemmatimonadota; class Gemmatimonadetes; order Gemmatimonadales; family Gemmatimonadaceae; genus Gemmatimonas. The sequence continues at coordinate 18,047 of JANOPS010000083.1, read as the reverse complement.
ACCCGCATCGTCGCGCACGGTACTCGTGATTCCAACGCTCTTCGCAGACGTCGGTGACGTGGCCGACGCGCTCGAAACGCTCGAAATGCAGTTCCTGGCAAACCGCGAGCCCCACATACACTTCGCGGTGCTGAGTGACTTCATCGATGCCGCAAGCGAGTCACAGCCGACTGATGATGCCATCGTTGCCGCCGCGCGAACAGGCCTTCGCGCGCTGAATGCGCGATACGCGGTCGGGCTGGCGGATCCCTTCGTGCTCCTTCACCGGCCGCGCCGATGGAACGGCGCGGAAGGGGTATGGATGGGATGGGAACGCAAACGCGGCAAGCTCTCGGACTTCAATCAACTGCTCCGCGGTGGCGGCACCGAGGCATTTTCGGTGGTGTGCGGTGCCGTCGCCGCCCTTCGCGACGTGAAGTATGTCATTACCCTTGACGCAGACACGGTGCTCCCGCCGGACGCCGCACCGTCGTTGATTGGCGCAATGGCACATCCGTTGAATCGCGCGGTGTTTGATCCGACTCGGCGACGAATGGTGCGCGGGTACGGCATTCTTCAGCCACGCGTGGGCATCTCGCTGCCAAGTGCATACCGGACGCGCTTCGCCGAGATCTCCTCCGGTCACCCCGGCGTTGATCCCTATGCGACCGCGGCCTCTGACCTGTACCAAGACCTGCATGGAGAGGGGAGTTACACAGGCAAGGGGATCTACGACGTTCAGGCATTCGAACTCGCCACACGCGGTCGATTTCCGGAGAACACGCTCCTCTCGCACGACCTGCTCGAGGGGAACTTTGCCCGCGCGGGCCTTGCGACGGATGTGATGGTGTACGACGACGCCCCCGCAAGCTACGTCGGCTTCACGGCACGAAAGCATCGATGGATTCGCGGCGACTGGCAACTGCTTCCGTGGTTGCGCCGCTCGATCCCAAGCCCAGCCGGCCTCGCGCCGAATCCCCTGTCGTGGGTCTCGAAATGGAAGATTCTCGACAACCTGCGTCGCAGCGTTGTGGAGATATCGCAGCTTCTGCTCTTCGTTGCGGCGTGGACCGTCCTTTCAGGCTCGGTGGTATCCTGGACGCTCTTTGCGCTGGGCCTCCTGGTGTCGCCGTGGGTCATTGTTATCGCGCGGGCCATTCTGCACCCCCCGCGTGACAAGTCGTGGCGCGCGTACTACTCGGCAGTGGGTCACGATGCGGTGGTGAGCGGGGAGCAGGCACTCGTCGCGCTCATGTTCCTCCCGCATCAGGCGTGGGTGTCGCTGGATGCGATCGTTCGTACGCTCTACCGGCTGGCGGTATCGCGACGACAACTCTTGGAGTGGCAATCAGCGTCGTTCGCGGAACGGTCGGCGCATGACAAGACCAGACTGTGGCGCTCGCTTCGCGCTTCGGTTCCCGTCATCGGCGTTGGCATCGTCGCGTGGTCGGTGGTGACCGTGCGTCGTCAAATGGCGCAGGGGCTGCCAGTGGACGAGCTCTTCGCCGTTGGCGTCACGGTCTGGAGTATCGCACTGCTGTGGATGACTGCCCCGCATTGGGCTGCGGTATGGAGTCGTCCCCGTGCTCCTCGTCGGGTACCGCTCACGCCCATCGAACGCGCGGACGCGGAGCGGTATGCCGCCGCGCATTGGCGGTTCTTTGAGCGCTTCGTCACAGCCGAGACGCACTGGCTGGCGCCGGACAACTTCTAGGTCGATCCCGAACCAGTCGTGGCGATGCGCACGTCACCTACCAATATCGGGTTACAGCTGTTGGCCACGGTGAGCGCCTGTGATCTTGGCTTAATCACAGCGGCGGTCATGACGGACGGTCTGGCGCGAGCGTTCGCAACGCTCCAGCGGCTACCACGCCATCGCGGACACTTCTTTAACTGGTACGATCTGCGGGACTTGTCGGTCTTGGGACCGCGCTACGTGAGTACGGTGGATAGTGGAAACATCGCCGGCCACCTGATCGCGCTTCGTCAGGCCTGTCTCGAGATTGCGCAAGGTCACCCCGACCTACGAGAACGACTCCTGGATATTGCCGACCAAGCCCATGGGCTGGTGACGGCAATGGAGTTCGGGTTTCTCTACGATGCGCAGCGGAAGCTCTTTACGATTGGGTGCCACCCAGACCTGAATGCGAATGATGATTCGTATTACGACCTGTTAGCGTCAGAGGCACGCTTGGCAAGTTTCGTCGCCATCGCGAAGAATGACGTTCCCGTTGAGCACTGGTTTCGGCTTTCGCGGTCGCTCAATCGCGCCTTTGGGGTGACCGCACTCGTCTCGTGGAGCGGCAGTATGTTCGAATACCTGATGCCGCTGCTCGTCATGCGCGCATGGCCTCTCACGCTGCTTGATGAGACGTATCGTGGCGCCGTGGAGCGACAACGCGCGTACGCGCGGCTCCGGAGCGTGCCGTGGGGTATAAGCGAAAGCGCCTATAACGTTCGCGATCGACAGGCAACCTATCAGTATCATGCGTTTGGCGTTCCCGATCTCGCGCTGACACGCGGACTGTCGAAGGACTTGGTGATTGCGCCGTATGCCTCGGCACTGGCGGCACTCGTCGACCCCCCGCACGCGCTGGCGAACTTGCGAGCGCTTGAGGCGACGGGAGCTTTCGGGGAGTTTGGCTTCTGCGATGCGCTTGACTACACGCGCCCCTCTCCCGGCAAGCGATTCGCCATGGTACGCACGTACATGGCCCACCATGTCGGTATGTCGCTGGTGTCGTTGACGAACGTGCTGCTGAAGAACCGGTGGCAGGATCGATTCCATGCGGATGCCCTGGTGCGGGCCACAGAGCTGTTGCTGAACGAGCGGGTGCCTCGCCGTTTTGTGCTGCAGGCTTCCCAGTCGCCCATGGTCGAGGAACAGGTACAGGACGTGCGGGTCCATTCCCCCGTTGTCCGCGAGATCAACACGCAGGAACGTCGCGCACCACGCGTCGCGCTGCTTGGGGCGGTGCCGTACACCGTGATGCTCAATCACAATGGCAGTGGATACAGCCGGTACCAGGACATCGCGGTGACGCGGTGGCGTCCAGACAGCACGCGAGACGACGCGGGCCAATTCTGCTATCTCAAGGACGTGACGAGTGGTCGTGCGTGGTCATCGGCGTATCAGCCGCTCTGCGTTCCGGCAGATCGGAGTTCGGTGCAGCTGGGCGCGGATCGGGTCACGCTGCAGCGTCACGACGGGGACATCGAGACGCGCACGACGATCACCGTTGTGCCGGGAGACTCTGCGGAAGTACGCCAAGTGACGGTGTGGAATCATGGTGCCAGCGTGCGGGATATTGAGCTGACCAGCTATGCGGAGGTCGTGCTGGCTCCTGCCGCCAGCGACCGTGTCCACAAGGCCTTCTCGAACCTGTTTGTCGAGACCGAATGGCACGCGTGGTGCAATGCGATTACCGCGCAGCGCCGGCCCCGCAGTCCTGAGGATGCGCATCTCTGGTGCGTCCATGTCGTGGATGACGGTCGCGATCGCGTTGGCGCGGTCACGTGCGAGACGGATCGGAGTGCATTTCTCGGGAGAGGGCGAAGCGTGCGTGATCCGGTCGCCATGGAGGCAGACGGCGCGCTGTCCGGCTCGACGGGCGCCGTTCTGGATCCGATCTTCGCGCTGCGGACACGGGTGCGCGTAGCGCCGGGAACCTCCGTGAGCGTGGCGTTCACAACGCTGGTCGCGACCAGTCGGGCCGCGGCGTTCGCGCTTGCCGATCGCTACCATGACGCGTCGGCGGCACAACGCGCCTTGGACTTCGCATGGTCGATGACGGAAGGCGAGGGCCTCGAGTTGGGGATTAACTCAGCGAATGCCGCGGTGTATCAGGACCTGGCCACGCAACTCCTGTACCCCGGAGGTTCACTGGCCCCCCCGCTTGACGAAGTCCGGCGCAACCGTGGCGCGCAGCCACGCCTCTGGGTGCACCGCCTCTCGGGCGACCTCCCGATTGTCCTCGCCACGATTGACTCGCTTGATGGCTTGCCGACGTTGCGTGAGCTGTTTGTCGCACATGGATATTGGCGTCGCCGCGGACTTGCGGTTGATCTGGTCGTGCTCAACGGTCATCGCCACGACTATCTGCAGGCCCTTCGCGATGGCATCGCCGAGGCGATGGTGGCGGCCGACGATGCCGCGATGCTCGATCAGCCCGGGGGCGTGTACGTTCGCCGCCGCGACACCTTCGACGCCGAGGATCTGCTCATGCTCTCGGCGACAGCCCGCGTGCACCTGTCGTGTGACGGTCGAACGCTCTCGCGATTGCTTGCGAGCGCTGAAGCCATAGCATCCGCCGCAGTCGGCGAAGAGATCGCGGGGAGTATGCGGACCCTCGAGCGGAGCACGCCTGCTGTGGTTCCTGCGATCGGTTCAACGGGTGATCGCCGTTTCCCGTTGACCGCGCGAGGATCCGCGTGGCGACCCATGGCCGCGCCGCGCGCGGCGCGGCCCATGGTGCCTGCGACGGTGGCGATCGTCGCACCGGAGCGCTTGCTGTTTGACAACGGGATCGGTGGTGTGGATGACACGGGTGCGTACTGCATGACGATCAGCGATGAGCACCTGCCTCCCGCACCGTGGGTCAACGTCCTCGCGAATCCATACGGCGGGTGTCTGGTGTCGGAACGCGGATCGGGGTGCACGTGGGCTGAAAATGCCTACTTCTTTCGGCTCACGCCGTGGCACAATGACCCGGTGACCGATATGTCAGGCGATGCGCTGTATCTCCGAGATGTGGACAGCGGTGATCTGTGGAGTGCGACGCCTGCACCAGTCCGCACCGCGACCCCGTATCGCGTGCGTCACAGTCCTGGGAAATCCACCTTCGGACATGACCACGATGGCATTCAGACGGAGCTCACCCTTGGCGTTGCGGAGGGCGCCGCCGCAAAGATCTCGCTCCTTCGCATCAGTAACACGTCTGGGCGACCTCGCCGACTGACCGTCACCGCATACGTGGAATGGACGTTGGGTTCGCGTCGCGAGGAGACGCAGTACCACGTGCGCACGCAGTTCCTGGCGCGTGAAGGGGCGCTGCTTGCACAGAACCACTTTGATCCGAACTTCGCAGACTGGACCGCGTTCCTGGCCACGAGTGAACCAATCAGCAGCTACTCCGCCGATCGGCGCACATTTCTGGGGTGGGATGGAAGCCTGGCCGCTCCCGCAGCGCTGGCGCATGACGGGTTAGACGGTGCCACCGGAGTGGCGCTTGATCCCTGTGGTGCGCTGCAGATCGAGGTGGTCTTGGCGCCAGGCGAAACACGAGACATGACAGTCCTCTTGGGTGCTGCGCCGACCGAAGCGGCTGCGCGAGCGCTGGTGGTACGGCTACAATCTGACGCGCGCGCGTCGGCAGCGCGTACGTGCGCGGCATGGACGGCACGGCTCAGCGTGGTACGCGTGCGCACTCCGGACCCCGCCTTCGACGTCATGCTGAACACGTGGACGCTGTACCAGGCGCTGGCGTGTCGAACGTGGGCACGGACCGGCTTGTACCAAAGCAGCGGTGCCTACGGCTTTCGCGATCAGCTGCAGGACGCCCTGGCGCTGGTGTACGCGGAGCCAGCGCTGGCGCGAGCGCACATCGTGCGCGCTGCGGCGCGTCAGTTCGTCGAGGGTGATGTGCAGCACTGGTGGCATCCGCACACGGGTCGTGGCGTGCGCACACGGTTCTCGGATGACCTTGCGTGGCTTCCGTATGTCGTGGCACAGTACGTGCGCGTGACCGGCGACGCCACGGTGTTCGATGAGTACGTGCCGTTCCTGACCATGGATGCGTTGGCGCCACACGAGCAGGAGCGCTATGATCTGCCGGCGGTCACCGACGAGCACGGCAGTGTGTACGAACACTGTCGGCGTGCGCTGCGGCGAGCGTGCACCGCTGGTCCCCATGGACTCCCGCTGATCGGCAGCGGTGATTGGAATGACGGCATGAGTCGAGTCGGGGTGGAGGGAAGGGGAGAAAGTGTCTGGCTCGCGTGGTTCCTCGTGACCACGCTGCGGGCGTTTGCCGAATACGCTGAGGCGCGCGCCGATCTGGCAGAAGCAGCGTTTATGCGACAGGAAGCCGATAAGTACGTCGTGGCGGTCGAGGCCCACGGCTGGGATGGTGCGTGGTATCGGAGAGCGTACTACGACGATGGCACACCGATAGGCTCGAGCTCCAGCGAAGAGTGCCGTATTGATTCGATCGCGCAGAGCTGGAGCGTGATTTCCGGCGCCGCGCGCGACGATCGGCAGGCGCAGGCCATGGAGGCGCTGAATTCCCAGTTGGTGCGCGAGGACGCCCGACTCATCCTCTTGCTCACGCCGCCCTTCGACCGCGGCAGCCATGATCCCGGCTACATCAAGGGCTACGTGCCTGGCGTGCGCGAAAACGGGGCGCAGTACACACACGCAGGCCTGTGGGCCGCGATGGCGACCGCCATCCGAGGCGACGGTGATCGGGCCTTTGCGTTGTTCCAGATGCTCAATCCGTTGACCCACAGCGCCACAGCGGCTGCGATGGAGCGCTATAAAGTTGAGCCCTACGTTGTGGCCGCTGATGTGTATACCGCGCCCACGCAACTCGGTCGTGGTGGATGGACGTGGTACACGGGCTCGGCAAGTTGGATGTACCGCATCGGGCTGGAACAGCTGCTCGGATTCACGAAGGTTGGCAACACACTCCGCATACACCCCTGCGTGCCAACGACGTGGCCTGAGTATGAGCTGTCCTATCGATTCGGCACATCGCAGTATGAGGTGCTCGTTCGCGAGCCCGCTGCGGTCCAGCGACGAGGCGCACGCGTCACCGTGGACGGCGTCCATATCGCCAGTGGCATCATCGCGTTGGTGGACGATGGGACCCACCATCGTGTAATCGTCGAGGCCCTGCCCGCCAGCCCGTGACGCGGGGCCACGCTGAGTGTAGCGATGGGTCCATAAAAAAGCACGACGCACCGTGTAACCGGTGCGTCGTGCGAAGAGGCGGACGTAGGCGCGCTGCCATCCGAAGACGGCCCAGCAACACTGCTACATCTTTGGCGCCATCGGGGGCATCATGACATCGGTGAAAGCGAAGAAGCCTAGCTTGCTGGTACCACTGATGACGATGGTCGTGGCCGTACCACGACGGAGCTCCATGGCCGGCAGTCGCAGCAACACCTTGGCCTCATCCTTGGCACGCACCTCGAGCACGACTTTGGTCGGCATGACGTCCTTGTATCCCGCCTCACTTTTGAAGTTGACGCCAGAGAAGAGCTTGTCCTTCGCGTTTGCTACGCTGACGTCCAATTCAGGGCCACCAGGTGCCGCGTGCACGATGCGAATGCGCGCCATCCCACTATCTGGAATCACTTCATCCTGAATTACACGCACCGTGTTGCGTGACAGATCCTCGGCCATCAAGAACACCGTATACCGATTGCCGTCGGCCAAGACCTCATCATTCTGCGCCAAGGCGGTCGTGTCTGCTGCACCGGCTGCGCGCGCTGAGAATTTCGCAAGATTCGCGTCGACCTCTCGATAGTCCGTGACAGACGACAGTTTGACACTCTCGAAGAGCGTCTGGTCGCCAACCTGCAGCGCCACGTCCTTGCCGGTATTGCCGACATTCACAAAGCGGACCATGGAATGCCCACGCGCCGAGGCGGAGTCGGCTGAGGCCGAGATTGTTGTGTCTGTGCCACTCGCCGTTTTTACCATCGTATCGTCCTTCGTGCAAGCGCCAACAATCGCCACGGTGACAACGGCAACGGCAAAATGAGTTGTTCTCTTCATGGTTGAGTACTCGGTTGGGGATGACCACGTATGTGCATTCGAACAGTGCAGTATCGCGAATCATGGTGTCGATGAACATCACCCCAAAGAGCGACTTTTGTATTCATCCCTTGGTGAGCACTATCGTCCCATTGGTAGTAGAAAAGATGCCCACATCGGCGGATGGTTCACCGCGCAGCAATGACGTACACTGCCTCCCATCGCACGAACACCCTTATCACGCGTTGTGGGAGATCTGATCATGAGGGCCTCAACTGTTGCCGGCATCATACTCATTGCCATTGGCGGCTTCTTTCTCGTGAGAGGTGGCAGTCTGACCACACGCCGTGACGTGCTCAAGGTGGGCGACCTCAAAGTCACTGCCGATGAATCGTACCCCGTGGCACCATGGATGGCGGGTACGGCCATGCTCGCTGGCGTCGTATTGGTCGTGGCTGGCGTACGCCGCAAGGCCTGAGACATGTCACCACATCGCCCGCCGCCTATCAAACCCCTCGCATCGCCCCTGCTGCGGCAAGTCGCTCGCACGCTCTCGTACGCACTCACGCGACTTGTGCTCTGGAATGCCAGCTCGCGTCCGGCGCCACACGGCCTCTCGCTTCCTGCGCCACGTCGTCGATCACCCTGATCGCGATGTTCATACACTCTTTTCCCCGAGTCTTGTCATGCTCTCTATAACTTCGCGGCGTTCGTTGCGCGTGCCCGGTAGCGCGCTGTTCCACAGCAGGTTGCCCGCGTGTGCGACGGTGGCGGCGCTCCTTGTCGGGCTCACCGGCGGCTGCGCGTCGTTGAGCAAGAAGCAGCAGGGGGCGGCGATTGGTACGGTCGCCGGCGGTGCGGTTGGGGGTGTGATCGGCAATAACACCGGATCGACAGCGCGCGGCGCGATCATCGGTGCCGTGGTTGGTGGCGCCGCAGGCGCCATCATCGGCCATCAGATGGACCAGCAGGCCAAGGAACTCAAGCTCGATATTCCCGGCGCAACGGTACAACGCGTAGGCGAAGGGATTCAAGTGACGTTCGCGTCCGGCTTACTCTTCGATTTTGATTCCGACGCGATACGCGCGGAAGCGGCCCAGAACCTTCGGAACCTCGCGGCCAGCGTGAGCAAGTATCCGAAGACTGACCTGCTGTTCGTGGGACATACCGATGCGTTGGGAAGCGGGTCGTACAACCAAGATCTCTCCATGCGTCGTGCAGACGCTGCGTCGCGCTTCCTCGCCGGCGTCGGCGTCAGCTCGGCTCGGCTGCGCACTGCGGGGAGAGGGGAAACCGAGGCGGTCGCATCCAACGAGACGGAAAGCGGGCGTCAGGCCAACCGCCGAATCGAAGTGGCGATCTACGCCAACGCGAGCGCCCGAACGGCAGCGAAATAGCCACGAGGGAAGGCTATGACACTTTCACCGACAACCATCATCATCATGACGACCCATTTCCGTTTCACCACAGTTCGCCGCGCCCTCATCGCGTTGGCCCTCGCCATGTCGCCGTCGCTCGTTGGCGCCCAATCGCGCGGTGCCGATGTCCCCGATGTACCTGACAACGCCTCGCGTCTGGTGGCTGAGGTCGCAGACGCGCCGCAGGGCACGTCGAACGCGAAGCCGAGCGGCACGACAACTGGGCCGCGCCTCGCGCCGTCTGGTCTGCGGATGGAACGAGAGAACTCCCGGCCGAATGCACCCGTGCCTCGTGATCCTGGCGCCAATGTGGGGCCCAACCTTGCGCTCATGGGCGTGGGCGCGGCCGCTGTGGTGGTGGGTTTGCTGATTGGGGGCGACGGTGGAAACGCCGTGGCCGTGGGTGGTGCAGTGGTAGGTCTGGTCGGACTCTACCGCTACATGCGGTAGTGGCACGAACTCAATCGTCGCGTCTTCCCTCATACAAAACTCACATGCGCAAGGCACGCTGGGCGGTCGGCACTCCGATACTCGCCGTACTCTTCACGATCACGGCGGCGTCGGCCTTCGGGCAGCCGCAGGGAGCCATCGAAATTGGCGGCTTCGGACGGTACACCAAGTATGCGGATACCTTGCGACTTGACCCGGCATTGGGCGCGGGCGGTCGCGTGGGCATCTATGCGTTTCGCAACTGGCTTGCTGAACTCGACATGAGCTTCGCTGACGCCGATGTGAACCGCGCATTTACTGGTGATCCCGCAAGAGACTCCCTTCGCAAGGTGTCTGATGAGCTGTGGTCGTATCGATTGACATACAATCATCCAGTGTCGGAGAAGCTCAAAGTCCTTGTGGGCGCTGGCTACAGCTACCACGCGTACGGACGCTTGCGAACGGTCGCGCCACGCGGTGGCGGACCGTCTGGGTTGCTTGGGCTCCGGTTCGTCCTGAACAACCGCCTCTCCGCTCGGTTCGAGGGTACGGGTACCTACGTTGTGCCCGCAGATGTAAACGCCAAACCCGTTGCGCGGGCCGCGGCGTTCAATCTCGGTGCACAGGCGGGCCTCAGCTTGTCTTTCTTCTCCAGCCCCCGCAAACCGCGTATTCAGTATGATACGGTGCGCGTAACAGAGATCCGTATCCAGCGGGACACGCAGTTTATCCCGCGGATCGATACGGTGCGCCTGGTAGCGGCGACGTCGCGGCCGATCGTGATTGGAGCGATCAACTTTACCTTCAACAAAAGCGACATCACGCCTGAAGCGAAACGCATTCTCGATAAGATTGCGGAATCCTTGATAGCCCCGGTCAATGCGTCGCGAACGGTAGACGTCACTGGGAATACCGATGCGATTGGGAGCGAACAGTACAACCTGATGCTCGGGCAAGATCGCGCCGATCAGGCAAAGGCGTACTTGGTCTCGAAGGGCGTTTCCGACACGCGGATCAACGCACGGACCGCGGGAAAGGCGGACCCTATTGCGCCAAACGATACCGACAACGGACGCGCCACGAATCGGCGCGTGCTCATCATGCTCACCAACTAGTTACGACAATGGCCACCTGGAGCGAGTCCCATGCTGTTTGAACCATTTACGATGGGCGCGGTGACATTGCAGAATCGCGTGGTCATGGCACCGATGACGCGTAACCGCGCAACCGCTGCGCACGTACCCACGCCAATAATGGCTGAATACTACGCGCAGCGCGCGACGCTCGGCTTGTTGATCACGGAAGGCACGTCGCCGTCCGCCGATGGACTCGGCTACGCGCGAATTCCCGCGCTTTTCAGCGACGAGCACGTGCGCGCGTGGCGAGAGGTGACCGATGCCGTTCACGCCCACGGCGCGACGATCTTCGTCCAATTCATGCACTGTGGACGAGCGTCACATGTCTCGAATCTGCCCGCGGGGGCACGCGTCGTGTCGTCAACCGATGTCGCGTTGCCTGACACCATCTTTACCGACGCCGCGGGACTGCAACCAGCAAGCCCACCGCATGCGCTCAGTGACACGGAAATCTCCGTGGTTGTGGAAGAGTTTGCACACGCGGCGCGCGCTGCGAGGCTGGCTGGTTTTGACGGCATTGAACTGCACGCGGCGAACGGTTATCTCATCGAGCAGTTCCTGAACGCGAATATCAACGACCGACGTGATGGATATGGTGGTTCCATCGCGGCGCGCAATCGGTTCCTCCTTGAAGTTGTGCGCGCGTGTTCGGAGGCCATTGGCGCCGACCGCGTAGGCGTTCGGGTCTCGCCGTACGGGGTGTTCAACCATACCGGCGCGTTCCCAGAGGTCGAAACCCAATACTTGGCGCTGGCCACGCAGCTGAGTGTGCTGGAGGTGCTCTACCTCCATCTCGTGGATCACGAAGCGATGGGGGCACCAGCGCTGCCGAACACCTTTAGCGAAGCGCTGCGGGACGCATTCACCGGGACATTCATCGCGTCAGGCGGCTTTGATCGCTCGAGAGCGGAGGGGATGCTCGAACGGCACGAGGCAGATTTGGTGGCGTTTGGGCGCGCTGCGCTTGCGAATCCAGATTTGCTGGAGCGGTTGCAGGGCAACCTTCCACTCGCCGTGCCAGATCCTGCGACGTTCTACACACCGGGTCGTGCGGGCTACACCGACTACGAGATGGCAGGCGTTGGCATAAGCTAGCGTCATGGTGTGAACCCGAAAGGGATTATCTCGATTGGTGTTGGAGATGACTGAGAGGCGACGTATTGCCTTGGTGGATGTCGCCAACACGCTTCTGTATTCGTGCGGAGGCGGCTATCTCTGTATGCGTGTCCCACGCACGCATACCTCTCGCGTCCAGCTGCCTCCTCTTGCGTCAATACCCCAAGAGGATGTTGGTGATGGTGGTCACCAGCCTCTCGATGATGGTGGCTAGTGTTCTCGCCTCCACGAGCGTTGCTGCCCAGTCACCTGCGGGACTCGCATGGACGTTGCCCGATCCCAACGACCTGCTCGCGCGCGTTCTGTGGCGCATCGTGACGCAGGACAAGCCGGGCGGCTTATCCGTCGCGGACTACCAGCAGCGGGCTTTTGGGCGCGAAGAAACAGCGGCTGCAGTGCGCGCGTATGCCGCGCGGGGCCTTGTACTGACGCCCGAGGCGTTCACCAGCGTTCGCGATTGGCCGGTGGGACGCGCGACGGATTCACTGCCATGTGCTCAGGCGACCAGCGCGACCATGAGCGGGGATACGATGCCTCACGGATGCCTCCTCTCAAGCGCCCTCTGGTTAGCGGTCGTGAAAATTGAACGGGGCGAACTGCCGCACGAGCTGCATGTCTGGTACGCCACACGTTTTGTGACCGATGTGCAGGGCAGTGTGCAGCGGGCAACCTACTCGTTCTGTGAACGCTGGCTTCGAGTGGGTGGCGTGTGGAAGTACGATGGCTTTGTGCGAATGATGCGCGGCATTGTCCCGGTTCGCCCCCCTCGATAGACGCACATGACTGCGGGAGTGTGCCGGCCTCGGCACACTCCGGGGTGGACTCGCTCCTATGGACGAGTGCAAAGATCAGCCTCGCAGGCGATGGTGCCCTGTGCCGGGATTCGCGATCATGTCTTCACAATCGCGACGCATGGTGGCCGTTTCCACCGCCATCACCACTTTCAGACCCGCGGAGTAGCACACCTTGTCTCGCGATGATCTCTACGTTGACGATGCGTCTGACCTGGGCATGCAGTCGCTCATCACCGCCATCTTGGAAAGTCGCCGTACGTACCAGTTGGCGATGGCAATGGCAAAGCGTCTGCTGTTGACCAATGCTCCGACCCCGTCGTCCGGCTCCGACATGTCCCTCTGCGTTGACGCCGCCTTGGCGAACGCCTCAACAGTCAACATATCGGCGCACCGCGCACCCGCGGCGCGTTCAGGACATGGCGCGTTTGGCGCTGCGAGGGGCAGACGGCGGGTGCGACGCGGGCTTTGCCTCGTCACGGATCACGCCGAGTCACCGCCGGTCGTTGCGGCCGATCTCTCACTTCCATTTTATGGAGCACGACACGATGAACTCGCAAACGATCAAGGGCAATTGGATGCAACTCAAGGGTGCCGTACGCGAGACGTGGGGCGAACTGACGAACGATGATGTTGATCAGATTGCCGGAGAGCGCGAGCAGTTGATTGGCAAGCTGCAGGAGCGGTACGGCAAGGACCTCGATATCATCGAGCAGGAGGTCAAACGCTTTGAGGACAAAATGTCGTTGCGAAAGTAAGGGGAGGAGCGCATCGGGCAGGTGCAACAGCATCCCCCGATGCGCTCACGCGCTCGTGGCGGGCGCGTGACACGACGATCGCTGCTGTACCGGCGTCCGTCCTCTGGTGCGCTGCTGACGCTCTTGCTCGCGGCCGTGGGGAGTGTGGTGATCGCCATCGTGTGGCGACGTCCACTTTGCGTGGCGACGTCCACTTGCGCGGTCACTGCTTCGATCGCGAATACCCGCTGAGTGAGAAGACCCGCAGGTGGGTGGTGTTTCCAGGTAAGGTTCGCCAGCCTCTTTTCGGGGGCCGAGCAGATCTTCGATGCGTACGCTGATCCGTCAGACAGCACCGCGCTCTGACGCAGGCCATTGACACGCCAGCGACGGCACCAGACCGAGGAGCGCGAGCACCAGCAGCAATTCGCTGCATCCGTGCGCAAAGTACAGCGTCTGAAGCCACGAGTATTGTCTGAGCAGTGCCAGCTCAACAAAGATCCAGATCAGCATGCCGAAGCCGGCGACTGCCGATAGGAGCAGTGCGATCCGGCTGCGCGCGATCGCTCCGATCGCGAGCCAGGTACCTGCCCCAGCGGAGATGGCGCCGAAAATCGTGAGGCCGACGAGCGTCCGGATGAGCACACGAGCAGAGAGGGGAAGACTCATGGCCGGACCACTCCAGACCGCGCAAGGGTCTGTCGTCGAAAGAAGGCGAACAGAAGCACGGACGAACCCGTGATCGTGACCGACCAGAGTGCGGCCGCAAACACGTAACCAATGCCATCAATGGCATTGAACACCGTGTCCCCGCGCACCAGCGTCAGCAGCGCCGTCTCCGCACCCGAGCCCCGCAACACACGCGGCTCGACCACAAACAGCTCCACGATGTAGGCCGAAACACACATCGGTACATAAACGCAGCCGAAGGCGATGCCAAGCTGACTCCAGATCTTGCGCTCATCGGGCACTGCCGCGTTCAGGCAGACCAACATGACGAGAAAGCATGGCGCGAGGAACAGCGATGGCGCGATGGTGAGGATCACGTCCCATGGGGGCGACAGAAGCCGCGACTCCGTGAGGACAGCCGCAATGGTGAACAGCACACAGAATAGCGCTGCCAGACTGGCCGACCAGTAGCCAAGTTGCAGGGCGGCGTTCGATGGCGACGCTGTAGATGTCATGTCGAGTGTCGCACGGTGTTAAAAGTGGGTGCTGTTGCGGCTCGACTGCCCTCGGGTCGCCGTCGGCCTCCACGCAGCAGCGCAACGATACTGACGTTGATCACAACGCTGAGCGCGACGGGGATTGGTGCGTACCACACGATCAGCCACGCCACGCCCGCAACTGACGCAAAGAGGAACGGCATAGCCAGCCGCCCGCGCAGCAGCAGCCAGAGCGCGGCGAAGAACGCAAACAGCGCCCACACCAGCACCACAAACTCAAACGCTTGGTGAGCAAACGACTCCACGCGCCCCTCCGCGCGGTCCTTCACTCCCTGCAGGATCTTGCGCACCGCCAGATGATCGGTGAACTCGGTGAACAGATCCATGCCCAGCATCAGCGGCTGCGACCAGTGATGACTCCATTGAATCCGACTGACCAGTCGCGTGTGTGAGGAATCGATAGGATAGAGCGCCCAGGTGAATGCGCCGGGATAGGCACCCGACGTACCCGACCACACGAGGTATTGGTTCGGCGCGATGGCATGCACGACCAGTCCGCCCGCGGCACTCAACGGCAGCGGATCACCAACGGCAAGCAGCTGCAGTTCGGGCACGATGTGATCCGCGCTCTTGAGCCCTCGCGGGCTCCCCAGGTTCTCCAGAATGTCGTACCCGTAGAAGCCCGCCCGTCCGTAGCCGATCTGGACCAGCCAGGGCCAGATGTCTTCCGCTGCGGCGTCGGTCGTGATCGCACGCGTGGACAGAAAGGTGGGGCGATGGCTGAGCGCGTCACCAGGCATCGCGCGAGCGACCTCGGCATCCGTCGCGCCCCAGCGCAGTTGCGCCGGACGCGCCACGAGCAGATACAGCACGGTGATCAAGAGCGCCACGCCGAACGCACTCAGGAGTCGGATGCGCAGTGACGAGGTGCTCACTGTTCCATCGGGTGCGTACGCCGACACGGCATCAGCACGAGCGATCTGAAGATCCATTGCATGGTTCACCCAAGGCTGACGAAGCGCGACAGCGGCATGCGCAGACTCACCGGATCCGGATACGCCGTGAGGTAGCTGACGCGCAGCAGGAACTGCACTCGGCCCGTGATACCAAGCTGCTGTCCCACCCGGTCGCGGAAGGGCGCTTCCTCGAGAATCTGCGTCATCGGATGAATGCCAATCATGCGCGCCCGACTGTCGAGCCACATGCGCTCCATCAGGCGACCCGTCTCGATCAGGGTGGAGATCGACGCATCCGGGCTCGTGATCACGAGCCAGCCGCCATAGCTGCGCAGCTGCTCGCGGACGGCGTCCACCCCGCGTTCGCGGAAGCCCGTTTTCATGACCGCGGCTTGGTTCATGAAATGACGGACGTACCATCCGGCGATGCCGGTGATTTCCATCGCCTCAGGCGTCAGCCCGTTGCGCGCCGTGCGCGCTGCATCGTCCGACCAACGGATCCATCGGGACAACTCCTCCTGCGCCGGGTCGCGGTACGCCTGAACCCGATTGGCTTCGATGGTCTGCTCGGACAGCCAGATGGCGTTCGCGGACCC
This sequence comes from Gemmatimonadaceae bacterium, assembly GCA_031421995.1. Lineage (GTDB taxonomy): Bacteria > Gemmatimonadota > Gemmatimonadetes > Gemmatimonadales > Gemmatimonadaceae > Gemmatimonas. Next base: position 1,964 of record JANOPS010000083.1, on the reverse strand, counting down.
AAAGGGGAAAAACGCTGCGCGGTCACCAAGCGGTGCGCAGAGTGCCTTCACGTCGGCGCTCGTCAACGCCTTCGACAAGTGGTGACTGCGGACCGTACGCCGCAGGAGGATCTTGTCGAGCGGGTAGGGCGACGGCGCTTCGCGACGCAGCTTTATGTCGAGCATTGCCGTGTCGGTTGGCGTACTGGCGACGACTTGATAGTCGATCCCAAGACCGCGGTGCTTGGCGGTGACGATGAGGTTTTCCAGAAAGCAGCCGAGCGAGAGGAGCAGCTCTCTGTTCTCCGGATCGACCTTGGGCAGCCAGCGCTCGCGTGCTGTGCCAATCACCAACCGACCTGGATCCGGCACGCGGACCACCCACGGCTGTGTGTTATGCCCGCTCGGCGCGAGTGAGGCGTGAAGAATGATGTCGGTAAGCAGCGGGTCCAGTGCGGGCACACTGTCGTCGCGCCGCGAAACATCACTGCGCCCGGGTCCGTCGCATGCATGCAGCAGCGGCACGACGCCAACAGCAAGCGCGCTGCCGGCCAGCAGTTTCAAAGTGTCACGACGACCAACGTCCATTGGGCTTCCTGGAAATGCCGGCCGACTTGGAGGGAGACGTTCAGCACGTTCCGTTTGGGGCTGTACCGGATAGAACGGCGACCTCGCTGCACAAGCCGTACTCGCGAGTGTGACGGTTTCCGCCTCAGCCGGGAAGATGGAGCGCGGTTGCCATCGCGGAATCGGGCGAAACCCGCTCATCGTGTAGGGGAATATGCTGTGTCGCTGCTGTGCTCGCGTACGTCAGTCGTGACGATCTGTGGCTAAGCGAACGTAAAGCGGCGCGGCTGAACGAAGAGGCGTTCGGCGGCAGAAATCTCAGGCGACGACACTTCTCGCGAGCACGTCCGCGCTGCGCGTCGACCTAGGTCCGCAGGTTCGACGTCCATATGTGCGACACGCCGAACACCAGTGAGGCCGTGAGCATCCACCGCGAGTCTAAGACATACGCTGACAACACCAGGAGGGCGACCGGTGCAGCCGCCAGCGGCAAAGGAATTCCCGCCAACGGAGCAGTCAAAAGGATGGGAGCGCTTCCGCCGAGGAAAAATCGGGCCCATGTTGAGTAATAGACAACCAATGCGAGCGCCATGACCGTGAGGGTGAGCGCCGAATACCTCTTCGTCAGCTGCAGCGAACAGAAAAATGGAATCGCCAGCGTCGCAATCCTAGCAAGGTTCTCCACAATCGTGAGCGCGACGGGAACGGCTGTCGCCGAGCCCTCAACAGGCGTTGGCAGTAGCATCCACGCCACATTAGGAAGCATCAGGAGAACGGGGATGATCACGCCCGATCTGACTGCGAGTCTCATGTATCCCTCGGTGCATTCTAGGCGATGTTCCCATATGCGAGGCCCCCCAACGGAATCACCAGCGCCGTGTCTGACGCAATCAAACGCCGCCGCGGGCTTCTGCAAGTCCGCGACTTCCGCGCCTGCGGCGAAGCGTCAACGGACATTGCCGCACGTCTTACGGCCTGTGAAGGAACCCGCACTCACCCCTTTGAGCGATTGTCGTTCAGCCCCATCGACGCGTGCTTTCATTTGTGCGCACGTCCTTCTCCGGACGTCCTTCGTTGCATCCCGCGTGGCGACGCCGGTGGTTGTGGCAGGCCTTTTTCCGGTTCAAGCAACTATGACAAACAAAAGGCGATCACTGATCTCAACCAGCGGTGCAACGGCCGCCCTGAAACGCATGCAACGCATGGACGGCATGATGTCGGGGCCGCATCAGGTCTTGGCCATCGTATATGGTGAAACCCTGGCAACATTCGCTCTCGCCCTGCAGCGACAAGCGAGTGGATCGAAAACGGTCGACGCGGATCGTGTCGCGCCACCGCCGGTCGTTCAGGCCGGTCTCTCAATTCCTTTATAAGGGACGTACACGATGAACACGCATACGATCAAAGCTAATTGGACG
>JANOPS010000082.1:0-2259 GCA_031421995.1 Gemmatimonadaceae bacterium | reverse complement strand
CAGCACACTTCCCGGCGTTCTGACGCGCGCCGCGATGACAAAACAGAGAAAATCCATCACCTCACGTACTTTTTCAGCGACCTGCTAGACGACGCGCAGCGCTGGTCGGGGAGACCCTGAGGTTTACGTCGCCAACAAGCTCCCACAATCCGGGCCAACGCAGTTTAAGCGACGCCCAACACTCACCCGCGTCTTTAACTTCAAACAAGTCTGTCAATCGCATCTCCGGTTGGACGCGCCGAATGTCACGCTCCGCAGACATGGCAGCGCTTCAATCAGTTGGCTCCCCACGCATTCTTGCAGCACCTTGCTCTGATATCTGTGCACTCGGAGCAAGCAAAGCGCAAGGAGAAGGTGCGCCCAGCGCCAGTCGCCCCTGCGAACCTATTGCCCCCACCGACGCGTCATCGCGGCCGCAAAAGGACGCCACGGAGACGGTGGCTCCGTGGCGTTCTGCGTTTCGTCACCCCCGGCGGCCTCAGGGCTTGCGAATCGTTGGCTTGGCTCGGGCCGCGTGTCTTCCAACGTCTGAACCCCATCGCACCACGAAATCTTCTTGCCGTTTCCGCGCACGCGATAGTCCGTCCACGACATCTCGTTCGCGCTCGTCACCAGCCGGTTGCGCGCACACGGAATGCCGTGCGACGCACCGGGGTACATGAACAACTCGGCAGGCACACCCGGTCGCCCGAGCGCCGTATGCGGCGCTACAGTCGGGCTGTTTCGGCGGGTCCTCTCCGGGATGTCGACGCGCGATTACCACGCGGCGGCCGAGGCGCTCCCGGAGGCGTTTGGCCTCGCCAAGTCGAGCGTCTCGCACCGCTTCGTGCGCGCGAGTGCGCAGGCGTTGCAGCAGCTGCATACGCGTCGCCATGACGATCGGGAATGGCTCGTGTTGTTGCTGGATGGCAAGGCGTTTGCCGACGACGGCATCGTCATCGCCCTCGGCGTCACGACGACGGGCGAGAAACGCATCCTGGGGCTCGTGCAAACCGCGACCGAAAACAAGCGGATTTGCGCCACCTTCCCGCGCGACCTCGTCGAGCGCGGCTTCACCGCGCTACGGGGCGTGCTGGTGGTGCTCGATGGCGCGAAGGGCCTCCGCGCCGCGGTGCGGGACGTGTTTGGCAACGACGTCGCGGTGCAGCGGTGCCAATGGCACAAGCGCCAAAACGTCTTGAGCTACCTGACGAAACCGCAGCAGGTCGTGTGGCGACGCAAGCTGATCGCGGCGTATGCCCACGCCGGATACGACGATGCCAAACGCGCACTGCAGCGCCTCGTGAAGGAGCTCGATCCGATCAATGCCTCGGCGGCGCGCAGCATCGCCTGCGGATCCCCGAGGAGCTGCGAAAGAGTCTCAACACGACCAACCGATCGAGAGTGTGATGGCCTGCCTCGAACGCCACACGCGCCGCATCACGCACTGCTCACCAGCGATCAGAAACAACGCTGGGTCGCCGCGACGCTGCTGGAGGTGGAAGTCCAGTTTCGCCGCGTGCGCGCATGACGCATTTACCTTTGCTCCAGAAAGCGTTGGGCTCCAAACTCCACGCACCCACGGTCGCTGCATGAGCAGCGAAGCACCGGCACTCACCCGAATTTCAACTGATTGCGGGACATACTCAGGCACGAACCGACAGTGACTTAGATGTCTTGGTCGAATTCGCCCCGGGACAGAAGACCCTTCGATAACCTCCTGGCGCTGGGCGAGCTCCTCGAGGCCGCTCTTGGAAAGCGCGTGGAGCTGGTGACGGCCGAGTCCCTCTCGCCGTACCTGCGCCCCTACATTCTCGCCGAAGCTCAGGATGTCCTACGGGCCGCGCGAGTGCCTGCGACACATCGCGGATGAAACGGAGTCTCACGTACAGGCGACGGCGGGTGTGAGTCGCGAGTCCTTCCTCGGGGATCCAACGCGCCTGTGTGCGTCGCTTCGAACTCATCGGCGAAGCAACCAAGAAGGTTTCCGATGAGGCGCGCGCCGCCCATCCGCAGGTCGCGTAGCGCGCAATGGCCGGGATGCGGGATCGGCTCATCCACGACTAGCCGCGGTTCGGCGTTGGTGTCGCCGCCCCCTTGCTCTAGTTGCGGCTGGGCGACTGCGGATCGGGAGCCGTTGCGCAGGCAGGCCGCATCCATAATGTAATGTTCGCCGACCCCTGTCACGACCATCGGCACCAGAGTTGGCGACACCGTTAAGTTCATGCTGCAGACGGCACGTCACTCAACCCCTCGGCGTCAGGCACCCATGCGCGCAAA
>JANOPS010000081.1:0-32698 GCA_031421995.1 Gemmatimonadaceae bacterium | reverse complement strand
AGGCCTGGGGTTTGAGCTTTGAGGCGGCTTCTCAGCCCGGGATCGCGCGAGCGCGTTGAGGGAACGGGGATTCGTGCACGGAACGCTGAAACGCCTTCGCACACGTCAGCACGTTGATGGTGGTTGGATCTCGCGTAAGCAGAACATGCCAGCGCACGCGCTGCACCACCCGACCGCCATACTGCCCGAAGGGCAATCCCATCGCCCCTCAACCCTCACACCTTCGTGCACCTCACACCTCACGCCTGAGTCGCCCAAGCCTCACCCCGCATCCCTCAAGCTGGCGCTCAACCCTGAAACCGCAACGCTCACAGCCCACGCCTGCATGTGTGCCTCACCCCTCGGCCGGGGTGAGGGGTGAGGCGGGGTGAGGCACATACAGGCGTGAGCTCTCAGCTCGCAGCCGTCAGGTGAGAGCGCCTGCTTGAGGGGCGTGCGCTGAGGTTCGAGACCTGCTCAGCCCTGAGGCCTCAGACCTGAGCAGGTCTCACACCTCGAGCCTCAAGCCTGGGCAGGAGCTCTCACCTGAGAGCTGAGAGCTGAGAGCTCACGCCTGTAGGTTTCTCACGCTTGCCAAAATGTTTAGTGTGTACTAAATCTTGAGTGTGTCTACCCTGAAATCACCCACCGAACCGGATCAAACCGGAAACGCCGCGACGGCCGCGCCCGCATGGCGTAAGGCGCGATTGGCACCGTCGCTCGCCGAAGTCCATCGATCCGTGGACGTCAACAAAGCCACGTGGCTGCGGAAGCTGCTGGCCTTCGCCGGTCCCGGCTATCTGGTCGCCGTCGGCTACATGGACCCCGGCAACTGGGCCACCGATCTGGCTGGCGGGTCTCGGTTTGGCTACACACTGCTCTCAGTCATTCTGATGTCCAACTTGATGGCCGTCCTGCTGCAAGGGCTGTCGTCCAAGCTTGGCATCGTCACGGGGCGCGACCTCGCCCAGGCGTGCCGCGACCACTATTCGCCGCGCGTCACATTCGCCCTGTGGTTTATGTGCGAAATCGCGATTGCCGCGTGCGATCTGGCGGAAGTGATCGGGTCGGCGATCGCCCTCAAGCTGCTGTTCAACATCCCCATTGAGTGGGGCGTGCTGATCACCGCGCTCGACGTGCTCATTGTCCTCTATCTGCAAAACAAGGGCTTTCGGATGCTGGAGGCGCTGGTCATTGCGTTGGTGGCGGTTGTTGGCGGCTGTTTCCTGTTCGAGCTGATCATCGCGCGTCCGGATATGGCGGCCGTGGGGCGAGGCTTCATTCCGACCACGGAGATTGTCACCAACCCGGAAATGCTGTACATCGCCATCGGGATTCTCGGGGCGACGGTCATGCCGCACAACCTGTATTTGCATTCGTCCATCGTCCAGACACGACGATACGAGGAGAATGCCGCGGGCAAGCGCGAAGCCGTGCGGTTCTCGTTCATCGATTCCACCATTGCCCTCACATTTGCGCTGTTTATCAACGCCGCCATTCTCATCGTGGCCGCGGCGACGTTTCACACCACTGGCAACACCGATGTCGCCGAGATTCAGGATGCGCACAGACTGCTCACGCCGCTGCTCGGAGTGACGGGCGCCAGCACGGTGTTCGCGCTGGCGTTGCTGGCCAGCGGCCAGAATAGCACGCTCACGGGGACGCTGGCTGGCCAGATTGTGATGGAAGGATTCCTGAACCTTCGCATTCGTCCATGGCTTCGGCGCTTGATCACGCGGGCGATTGCGATTGTCCCAGCGGCTACCGTGGCGATACTTTACGGGGAGAGCGGGACCGCGAAGCTGCTGGTGTTCAGTCAGGTCATCCTGTCCCTGCAACTCTCCTTTGCCGTGTTCCCGCTCGTGCGCTTTACCTCCGACCGCGAGAAGATGGGCGACTTCGTCAATTCCGCGCCACTGCGCCTCGCCGCCTATATGGTCGCGACGGTGATCGCCTCGCTCAATCTCTGGCTGCTCTGGCAGACCCTCCGCGGGTGGGTGGCCTAATGTATCGCCGTATCCTGGTGCCACTCGAGAACAGCGCCGCCGACGCGGCGATCTTGTCCCACGTGCGACAATTGGCGACACTCTGCCAGTCATCACTCCTTCTCATTCACGTCGCCGACGGGTGGGCTGCGCGGAACTTGAAGCCACTGCAGTTGCGCGAGTCGGAAGAAATGCGTGCCGATCGCGAGTACATCGAGCGCTCATGTGCCGAGCTGCGCGCCGAGGGGTTCGAAGCCGACTCACTCCTGGCGGGCGGGGAACCGGCCCTCGAAATCGCCGCCGCGGCCGACCGTGAGTCGTGTGATCTGATCGCGATGGCGGTACATGGGCACAAAGGGCTGCAGGATGTCATTTATGGGCAGACAGCGAACAAGGTGCGGCACCTCACGGTGGTACCTGTGCTGATGGTTCGCGATCTGCGGAAGACCCCCCACAAGACTTGAGTCTGCGCCGCCGCGCCCGTGGCTTCGTAGGCGGTTGTCTCTTTTCTCACACTGATGCCATCCCGCAAGCCTGACGCGCCGCTGCCGCCGCTCACCGCCCCCGTTGAAGATTATCTCAAGGCCATCTACGAGCTTGAGACGCGGCAAGGAACGGCGGCGACGAGTGACGTCGCTGACGCACTCGAAGTCGCACCGGCGTCGGTGACCGGCATGATCCGTCGGCTTGCCGTGCAGGGGTACCTCGACCACGTGCCGTATCGCGGCGTGCAGCTGACCGATGCGGGGCGGCGCGCCGCTCTGCGCACCATTCGGCGGCATCGCATCCTCGAGAGCTACCTCACGGGCGTCCTTGGCTATCCGTGGGACCTTGTGCACGACGAGGCCGAGCGGCTGGAGCACGCGGCATCAGACGAGCTGATCGAGCGCATGGCGACGGCGCTCGGGCATCCGTCCGTCGATCCGCATGGTGCGCCGATTCCCACGGCCGACGGGCGCGTGACCGAGACGCTCCATCGATCGCTCGCTGAGCTGGCCGATGGCGAGTGCGCCCGCATGGCACTCGTCAGCGACAAAGACCCGGCGCTGCTACGCTATCTCGCGCAAATCGGGCTCCAGCCCGGCATCGAGGTGACCGTGGTCGCGCGTGCGCCGTTCGAGGGGCCCTTGACGCTGCGCATCGGGAGCACCGAATCGGTCGTCGGCCTTCGGCTGGCGGAACAGGTGCTGGTTGACGCCGGTCCGACACGAGCGTCGGTATCCGTCGCTCGTTGACCGTGGGGCGCGCTGGGTGTCCGTGGCGGTGGCTGTTGATCGGAGTGATGCTCTGGGCGACCACGGCGGTCGCGGCGCAAACGCCCGTTGGCGATACGCTGCGCTCGCCCACGTTCGGCCGTCGAGCGCCTACGGTGCGCGGCATGGCCATCGACGAACGACTGGCGACAGACCTTCGGCTGCGTGTCGGGGACACGATACAGATTGGCGCAACGCCCGGTGTGCCCACCGAGTGGGTACGGATTGCAGCAGTCTACGAACGCCGTGCGGATCCCGCCGAGGTGGCGAGGCGAGAGTATCGCGTTCGATTGCATTTGGATCAGCTCCAATACCTGCTGACGTTGGATGATCGGGTGGATCGGTTCGCTGTCGCAACGCGCGGTGGTGCACGTTCGGGCGCCACCGACTCCGCGGTCGCACGCATCAATAGTGTCGCGTTTGGCTTTCGCGCGCACCCTTCGCGCGCCGTCGCGGTAACGAGCTCGCGCACGTTTCGCGTGGTCGAGCGATTCCATCGCGCGATCGGGATCATTACCGTGGTGGCCAGCGCGGTGTTCTTACTCTGCCTGCTCTTGCTGTCCGTGGAAGAGCGCCGTCGCGACATCGCAGCCCTTCGCTTGGTGGGCATCTCGCAAGCGACCGTCGTGCGCGCCATCGTGCTGGAAGCGGCGCTGGTTGCGATCCTTGGGAGTCTGATCGGGGCAGCCATCGGATGGGTGGCGTCGCTGTTGGTGAATAGTCACTACCAGGTGGTGTATCGTACGCCCCTGACGTTTGCCATGCTGACACCGGGGATCTTCGCCTTCGCCACTTCGCTGTCTCTGGTGCTTGGTATCGGTGCCGGCGCGCTCGCCGCGTGGCGGCTGGTGCGAACGCCGCCGCTTGTCCTGTTGGGGCGCTGACGACAGTGAGTATGCGACTGACCTTGGCGACAGCAACGCTCACGCGACATCCCGCGCGCACACTGCTCGCGATCCTCGGGATCGCGGTGGCTGCAGCGCTGTTGCTGGATATGGTCATGCTGGCGACCGGGATGAGCGAGAGTTTTCGTGCGCTGTTGCTGACGCGCGGGTACCAACTGCGCATCGCGCCGAAGGGAACGCTTCCCTTTGACAGTGAAGCCACCATCGATGGCGCGACTGTGATCGTTTCGGCGCTTCGGAGGTCGCCTGACATCAAGGCGGTCAGTCCGATCCTTGGCGCCACGCTCTCCATCGCCGCAGCGCGCATTCCGACCACCTTCGCGTTGGGCCTCGAGCCGGATGTCCAGGGCGACTACCAGATGCAGGACGGCGTGGATATGCGCGTGGATCTGCGCGTCGATACGCTGCCCGTTGCAACCGCCAACACCCAACCACGGGCGGAGCGACACGACCTGATCGATGGTGTGGCGAGTCGCACCCTGTTTGATCGGCTGGGGGCGCGCATCGGTGACACCATCACCGTCACCTCAGGACTCGACGCGCAACTTCGCACGTCGGCACGCGCGCGCCGCGTGATCCTGCGTGGTGAAGGGCGCTTCTTTTACGTGCCCTCGGAGACGCCAGTGCTGGCGATTCCCTTGACGGCGCTGCGATCGCTGCTGGGGGATGGATATCGGGATCGCATGTCCCTGGCGATGGCAGAATCGCGCGCGAACGATTCCGCGTCTGTTGAGGGCGTGCGTCAGTGGATTGAGCGCACGCAGCCGCGCATTACCGCGATCTCTACCGAAACGGCGATTCGGCAGGTTGAAGAGCGTCTGTCCTACTTCCGCCAGCTGGCGTTCGTGCTCGGTGCAATCAGTCTTGGGATCGGTTTCTTGTTGGTCAGCACCCTGGTCACACTCTCCGTCAATGAACGCCGCGGTGAGATTGCCGTGTTGCGTGCCATCGGGACACAAACGCGCGGCGTGCTGTTGCAGGTCGTGCTGGAAGGCGCGATGCTGACCGGCGCGGGCGTGCTGCTCGGCCTCGGCCTCGGGGTGATCACCGCGCAGTGGCTCAACGCCATACTGCGGGATTTTCCGGGACTTCCCGCGTCCTTCGACTTTTTCGTGTGGAGTGCCAATGCCGCCTGGCGTTCATTGGCCTTGTTGCTTCTCTCCGGCGCGTTGGCCGGCCTCTTGCCCGCGTGGCGAGCGGCATCTATTCCGGTCGCGCGCGCGCTGCGCGACGAAGCCATTGGGTAGTCTCGCGTGAGTGCTCCGTTCTCGTCTGTCGTGTCACACCCGCCGCACTCCGCGCCCGCGATTCGCTGTCAGGATGCCGTGCGCCAGTATTCGATGGGGGCTGCCATCGTCACCGCCGTCCGCGGCGTGACGCTGGACATCGCACATGGAGAATATGTCGCGCTCACCGGGCCATCCGGTTGCGGCAAGAGCACGTTGCTGCACTTGTTGGGTGCGATCGATGTGCCGTCGTCGGGGACGGTGTCGGTTAACGGACGCGAGACCGCCTCCATGAGCGATCGGGAGGCGACCGATTTCCGGCTGCGGCATATCGGCTTCGTCTTTCAACGCTTCTACCTGATGCCCACGCTCACCGCCGCGGAAAACGTCGAACTGCCGATGGCGGAAGCGGGTGTGGCGCGGCGTGTGCGGATGGCACGGGCCAGAGAGTTGCTTGGATATGTCGGGCTTGGTGATCGCTCGTCGCACCGGCCAACGCAACTGTCGGGCGGGGAACAGCAGCGCGTGGCGATCGCGCGCGCGCTCGCCAACGCGCCGTCGCTGCTACTGGCGGATGAGCCAACGGGAGAGCTGGACGCGGACACGGGTGTGACGCTGCTCGAGTTATTCGCGCAGTTGCATCGTGATGGGACCACGCTCGTGTTTGTCACGCACGATGCCGTGGTGGCTGGCGCCGCACAGCGCGTCGTCCGATTGCGCGATGGGCGTGTCGTGAGTGACGAGCGGAATCGGTGAGCGACGCCTCCGTCTCGCCTCGTGCGAACGAGTCGCCGTCGGGGTCGGGGTCGCCGCCGGGGTCGCCGTCGGGGTCGCCGCCGGGGTCGCCGCCGGGGTCGCCGCCGGGTTCGGCGTCGGCAGTTGCGGCGCATCGCGTCTCGTTGTCATGGCATCTCGCGTGGCGCAACGCGACGTGGCGGCCATGGCGTTCACTGCTGCTCTGCGCCGGTTTCGGTGTTGGGGTTGGCGTGATGATCGTCTTGCTGGCCGTCGGTGAAGCCATGGTGCAACAGGCGAGTCAGGAACGGCTCGTGGGCGGTGGCGACGTCACGGTGTTACCCGAAGGGATCGACATCGAGGTGCTGACGACCGGTGGCCTCGGTGGGCTCTTCTTCTCGGTGCCGAACGCGCGGTTTGTGTATCGCCAAGTTCTCACGTCGCCGCGCGCGCAGGACCTCATCGGGGCGGTTGCGCCGCAGTTGGAATCCAAACTGCTGTATGTCACCACGAGTGACGGTGTCGAACATGCCGTGCGCGCGAGCGGAGAGATTCCGTCGGTCACGGCGCAGCTGGGTGTCCTTCCGCGCATTACCAGCGGAGCATGGGTTGACGACGCAGGTGACCGTCGCTGGATCAGCCCGACGGCGGCTGAGTTGCGCCACGATATCGACCATTTCCATGCGCCACCACGCGGCATGCAGGCGCCCGAGAACTGGGGAGAGTGGCACTACTTCAATATCCTCTCGCCGGACGCCACCAAATGGGCGTTTGTGTCGTTTATCGTTGGCGGCGACGTGGCGGGTAGCGCGTGGGGCGGCCAGTTGCTCGTCACGCTGCATGAGCGCGGGAAGGCACCGCGCCGGTTCAGTGCGCGCGTCCCACGCGAGCGGGTGCGCTTTTCGCAGTTCGACGCCGATGTGCGTCTCGGCGAAAGTAGCGTGCTGGTGCGCGACGACGGGCGCTATGCGGTGAAGGCTGTCCTCCGGGAGGAGGGAAGCGGTGCGCCGTTGCGCGTCGATTTTGATCTCACGCCGGCGCCGCGCGTCGATTTCCCCGGCGCAACCATCGTCAGCGGAGACTTTGCGTCAGGGTACGCGGTGCCGGGACTTCGCGCGACCGCCACGGGCACCTTCTGTGTGCGCGATGTCTGCGATCGCTATGATCGTGCGCAGGCCTATCACGATCATAACTGGGGCGGGTGGCGCGGCGTGACGTGGGAGTGGGGGGCGACGCGGGCCGGCGCGTACACGCTGTTGTACGGACGCGTTGCGCCAGAGGATTCGTCTTCCGGAAGCGCGCCGCTGTTCGTCTATCTCACGGACAGCCTGGGCTTTCTCGGGCTCTTCCGTCCCTCGCAGATGCGGTACGAGGACACGCGAATGGTCATGACCACATCGGGCGCTCTGCGCGTGCCGGCGGGCGCAGAGCTCGTAGACGTGCGCGACGGCGATACCTTGCGCCTCACGCTGACGATCGACGATGCGGTAGCGACCGATACGCGCCTGGCATACGCGGAGCGTGGTGAATCTGCCGGGCAGGTTCGCGCGCTTCGCCGTCCGTGGTTTGTACAGATGGCCGGAGAGGCCACACTTGGCGGCCGCGTCCGCGGTGTTCCCTTGTCGGGACGTGGACGCGGCTTCTTCGAGACGTATCGCTAGTGCGCCGACTATCCAACTCGCGCGCGCACGGCCCGCTGCACATCAGGGGTCAGCACCGCATCCTTCATCAAATTGCGCAATCGGGTACGCTGTTTGCGGACGGTGGTGCGCTGGCCGGCTTCGGCGTTCAACCACAGCGCATCCGCGAGCGCCAGTGCTTCGACGTTGTTGTCTCCCCGCAACGACGCCTCGGTCGCCAATGCTTCCAACGTGGTTGCGGCCTCGCGAGTGTACGACTGCGCATAGAGTGCCTCGGCCAACCCAAGCACGGCCTCAAGCGGCAGTGTTCCCGCAGCACGCGAGGATGCTGCCGACGCGCGAAATTCCCTGCGCGCAATGTCAAAGTCCCCGTTCTTCATGGCGCGTCGCGCCGCGTCGAGATGCTCGTCGGCCGTGCGCGTTTGATCCAGCAACTGGGCGGACCCGCGCGAGCCCAGAAGGCGGTCATGGTGGGCGGACGTCTGGCGAGTGGCCGAGACGTCGCGTTCAGTGTGCGGACCAACGTGCTGGTGCACGGTGACGATCAAAGCCAGCGAGGCTACAGTCGTGACGAGCATGGGTGGTTCCTCCAGAGAATGACACGAACACAAGGGCGACGAGTAGTCCTCGCGCTGAGTTGGCACGCGCCGTTCGCCAACTCTGAGCATTCGATACGGCACGCCGCGTTCGCGGTGTCACGTGTGGGATCGTAGGCGACTACCATGGGACAGGACGAGTGGGGAGGGATTCCATGAGCACGATTGCAAACGCGTCACCGGGTGCGGTACCGGGTGGCCATGCCGGCGAGGTCCGCCTCGGCGCGCAGGGGTGGAACTATCCCTCGTGGCGCGGCGCGTTCTATCCGCCGGAAACGCGCGCGCCGGACTTTCTGCGGACGTACGCACGAGCCTTTCGCACGGTCGAAGTGGATTCGACATTTTATGCGGTGCCGCCGGTGAGCACCGTGCGAGGGTGGGCCGCGCGGACGCCAAGCGATTTTGTGTTTTCGCTGAAGCTTCCGCAGGAAATCACCCATGAGCGACGATTCGTCGACGCCGGTTCGATCCTTGCGCTGTTCGTGGACAGAGCGAGGGAACTCGGTGCGCGGCTGGGACCGCTCCTGATGCAATGTGGTCCGGACTTTTCGCCGGTGGAGCGAGAGGCGCTCGAGCGATTTCTGCCGACGCTCCCACGCGACGTGCGCTTCGCGATTGAATTCCGGCAGCAGGGGTGGATCACCCCTGACACCCTGCAGTTGCTGCGCGACCACGATGTCGCGCTTGCCCTGACCGATGGTCGCTGGATTCCGCGGAAGTGGGTGCTGAAGCTTGGGGAGCAGCCGACCACCGACTTTGCGTATCTTCGCTGGATGGGTCCCGATCGCTCGATCACCGACTACTCCCATGTGCAGGTGGATCGGTCCGCGGAGCTCGACGCATGGGCCGCCATGATCCCCGTCCTTCAGCGGCAGGTTCGCACGGTCTACGGCTACGTCAACAACCACTTTGCGGGTCACAGTCCGGCGTCCCTCCGTATGCTGCAGACGCGCTTGGGTCAGGCGGTCGTGCCTCCAGACAGCATCGGCGAGCAACCCACGCTGTTCTGAGGGTCTTCGGGGTGATCCCCTCGGCCTCGCCGGTCGCTAGTTTTCGGCATGACAGAACTGGACGCCACTCTGACGCATCCCCGCGTTTCGAACGGGGATCCCGCGCGCCGCTCATCGGCCGACGCCGAATCCTTGCTAGGCGGGAGTGATCGCCTTCGGCAACTGATTCGTGGCGAGTCGCGCACGCCCCATGACCTGCTCGGCATTCATCCCATCACACACACGGGGGAGACGGGTGCGGTGGTGCGGGCGCGTGTGCCTCGTGCGGCCCACATGTGGGTCGCGGTCAACGGGCAACGCTACGAGATGGAATGCCTGCACGACGCGCTCTTCGTGCGTGTGTTCCCGGGTGAAACGCCGTCGATGCGGTACCAACTCGTGGTCGCCTTCGTTGACGGCACCGAGCTCACGTTTGAGGATCCGTACCGATTTCTGCCGACGCTGGGCGACGTGGACTTGCACCTGTTCGGCGAGGGGCGTCATCTCAGACTCTGGGAGCAACTGGGCGCACAGCATCGCGTGATTGATGGCGTGGAGGGTACGTCCTTCGCGGTCTGGGCTCCGAATGCGAAGCGTGTCTCCGTGATCGGCAGCTTCAACGGATGGGACGGCCGTGCGCATCCCATGCGGGTGATGGGCAATAGCGGCGTGTTCGAGCTCTTCATTCCGGATGTGCCGGCCGGCGCGTTGTACAAGTTCGAGATTCGCGCGCCGAACGACTCGATCCGCGTGAAGACCGATCCGTTTGCCTTCAGGATGGAGCAGGCGCCGGGACACGCGTCGGTGGTGGAACGACGTGGCGCGTATACGTGGGGCGACGGCGACTGGATGTCGTCACGGGCGATGGCCAATCCCCTGCAACGGCCAATGATCGCGTACGAGGTCCACCTGGCCTCGTGGCGACGTGCCGAGGACGGGCGTATGCTCACCTACCGCGAATTGGCGCCGCAGCTTGTGGAGCATCTGTTGTACCTCGGATGCACGCACGTGGAACTCATGCCGGTGTTGGAACATCCGTACGGAGGTTCATGGGGCTATCAGGTTGGTGGCTACTATGCGCCAACATCCCGGCACGGTACTCCAGACGATTTCCGGTTCTTCGTCGACACGCTGCATCAGGCAGGGATTGGCGTGCTGCTGGATTGGGTGCCCGCCCACTTTCCGAAAGATGATTGGGCGTTGCGTCGGTTTGACGGCACCGCGTGCTATGAGCATGCCGACTCCAGACTTGGCGATCATCCCGAGTGGGGGACGCACATCTTCAACTATGCACGGCACGAAGTGCGGAACTTCCTGCTGACCAACGCGCTGTACTGGATCGAAGAGTTTCATCTCGACGGGTTACGTGTCGACGCCGTCGCCTCGATGCTCTATCTGGACTACGGGCGCGAGGACGGTCAATGGATGCGCAATCGCTTCGGCGGACGCGAGAACCTCGAGGCCGTCGCCTTCCTGAAGCAGCTGAATGCGTCCGTGCAGTCGCAGCATCCCGGCGTCGCCATGATTGCCGAAGAAAGCACGACGTGGCCGCGCGTCACGCATCCGATCCGTGAAGGGGGCCTCGGCTTCACCTTCAAATGGAACATGGGGTGGATGCACGACACGCTTGATTACTTCAAGGTGGATCCGTTCTTCCGCAAAGGCGCACACGATAAGCTGACCTTTGCGATGATGTACGAGTACAGCGAGAAGTTCATCAATCCGCTCTCGCATGACGAAGTCGTACACATGAAGGGGTCGCTGTTGCGCAAGATGCCAGGCGATGAGTGGCAGCGACTGGCCAATCTTCGCGCGCTTGTGGGGTATTCGATCACGCGACCGGGAAAGTCGTTGTTCTTCATGGGGACGGAGCTTGGCCCGTGGAGCGAGTGGAATCACGACCGCAGCCTGGAGTGGGACCTGCTGGAAGACCCGCGTCGGCGCGGCCTCATGGCCTTCTTTGCCGCGGCGGGCGCCCTGTACCAATCGATGCCGTGCTTCTGGCGCCTCGACCACGAACCCGCGGGGTTTGCGTGGATTGGCGTCTCGGACAAAGAGCAGTCGGTGTTGTCGTACGCGCGCATGAATGGCAAGGAACACGTGATCGTGATCCTCAACCTCACGCCCGTGCCACGCGAGCAGTACCGGCTTGGTGCGCCGACGAGTGGTCGCTACCGCGTGGTGTTGAACAGCGATCATGCCGAGTTTGGTGGCAGCGGGTATGAGATGTCGGACGGCGTGGAGACCGAGGAGCATCCGTATCATGGGTTTGAGCAGTCGGTGTGCGTCACACTGCCACCCTTGTCCATCCTCGTGCTCTGTCCGGACCCGATGCCGACGAACGCGGACGTGATCGAGACGGCGCATGTCTCACTGCCGGAGTATGAGTCGCTGCCGGCGTACGAGTCGCTCCCGCCTGAGCATGTCTCCGTGCCGCTGGAGCTCGAAAGACTCTCTGTTGCCGACGAGTCGCCGCCGTCGGCACCTGCGGCTGCTCCTGCGGCTGCTCCTGCGAAGCCGCAGGTGCCGAGCGGTGCGCGCAGTGGTGGCGTACGTCAGGCCGGCGTCGTGAAGTCTGACGCGCTCTCTACTGTCGAGCAGGCGAAGGCAAGGGCAAAGGTACGCGCGCTCGCCAAAGCGCAGGCGCGCGAAGAAACGAAGGCCGAAGCGAAGGCAGGCTCCAAGTCACAGGCCAAGCCCGCCACGCCCGCGAAGTCCGCAAAGGCTGCCAAAGCTACCGACGCTACGAAGGCTACGAAGGCTGCCAAGGCTACCAAGGCTACCAAGGCTACCAAGGCTACCAAGGCTACCAAGGCTACCAAGGGTACCAAGGCTACCAAGGCCACCAAGGAAGCCACAGAGGCCACAGAGGCCACAGAGGCCACAGAAGCCACCACGACACCTCGTGCCCGAGCGACGCCCACCCCCCCCGAATCAACAAGCGACTGTATCTGTTCGGCGCGCTCACGGTCGTTGCGGCCGGCGTGTGTGTGCGTCTCGGCGTGTGGCAGTTGGATCGACTTGAGACGCGACGGGCGAAGAACGCGTTGGTGTTGGAACGGGGCGCAAACAAAGTCATATCGATGCGCGCGCTGCGCGAACAGGACACGAGCGCGACGCACTGGAAGCGCGTCACCGTTCGGGGTGTCGCCGACTACGACGCCGAGATGGTCCAGAGCTCGCGTTCTCAAGCCGGAGCGCCGGGGGTGTATCTGCTGACTCCTGTGCGTCCGCTCGACGCGGGATGGGGTGATACCTCGGTGCTGGTGTTGCGGGGGTACCTCTACTCCGCCGACGCGCGCATCGTCGACTTTGCCAAGGCCAGAGAGGCCGACACGCTGGAGATCGATGCGCTGGTCACGGCGTTTCCACCGCCTCGCGCCGGTGCCGTGCGTTCGGCGGTCGCACCGCGCGCCGTGCGCGCGCTGAATCGCGACACGCTGGAGATGATGATGGCACGGCCGCTGGTGCCGGTGGTGTTGTTGGCGCTTGGCGACACCATGCCGCATGACATGCTGCGCCCGACTCGTGTTCCCCCGCCGTCGCCGAGTGAGGGGCCGCACAAATCGTACGCGATGCAGTGGTTTGGGTTCGCGGCAGTGTTTGTGGTGGGATTTGTGGCGTTTGCGCGCAATGCAACCATTCCGAAGGGGCGGGCCAGAGACGCGGTCTAGCCGACAGTCGATATGAGGACCTGGTGCAACGCTGTTGCACGGGCGCCGCGACTGTCGGTGACTCGGGGCGTGATCCGGGCTTCTCGTAGCGCTGGCGTTTCCGTCACGCTCCTGGCACATTCGTCACAGCTTGTACAAGAGAGCTGAGACCCGCTGTATCACGTTCTGGCGACTCGCGGAGCTGCCGTTCCACCGATTTCGCTCTCGCTGGCGAGTGGTCTTCAAGCGGGCACAGCCATTGCCTTTCTCTCAAGCAGCAGAGTGGTCGACCGATCACTCGAAGACTTCTTGGAGGCAGCCATGGCGACGACCACACAGCAAGCGCGTACGGAAGGGAGGTGGCCGATGGCCGCCGCGTTTGCCGTGTTCTTCGTCTCCTCGTCAGTTGGTTCGGCCCAATCTGCCGACTGCTCGTCTCGGTTGACCGCCACCGGGGTGGCGCTGCAGACGGCGGCCGCCGCGGCGGTCACAGGGATCGAATATGTGGACATGACGCGGCAAGGCAGCTGGCGCATGGCTGTTGAGCACGATCGTTCGGCCATCGCCGCCGATCCCAGCTCGCATCTGCATGCGTTGGGGTCGTATCGCATGGCCCGCAGTTTGACGGCGGTTGGTTGCGCGTCACCCGCTGCGCTCCATCGGGCGGCGTGGAAGGGAGCGGCCGCGTCGCTGGCGATTGGGGCTGCCAAGGAAGTATCCGACGGATGGTACAACGGATTCAGTGCGACCGATCTTGCGGTTGATGCGGTTGGGGCAGGATATGCGGTGGCCCAAGCCTACGTGCCGGCACTTCGGCATGTCACGCCGATTCTCTCGGTGGCGCCACGCGCACTGACTACGGCGAACGGACCAACGGCGGCCGTAACCGACTATGCGAACCAGACGCTGTGGTTGTCGGCGAACGTGCGCGAATTGCTTCCCGCGTCGGTCGCGCAGGCATGGCCGTCTGCACTGCGGGTGTCCGTCGGTCGCCGGGCGTACGGAGGCGGCACGCCAAGCGACTTCGTCATCGGGATGGATGTGGACGCCGCGCAATTGCCCGGCACCAATCCTACGTGGATGCGCGTGAAGCAATTGCTGCATGCGGTGCGCCTGCCGGGTCCCGCGCTGGTGGTGAGCGCGAATGGCACGCGGATGGTGGGGCTGTACTGGTAAGGGGCGGTTAAGGGGTGGTACGGGGTCGAAAGGGGCTGGTCACAGGGCGGGCAAAGAGGCGGTATCGGCGGGCGGGTGAAACGGAGAAGGTGCGGTGCGGCCATCTTCGACAGCAGTGAGCGGGTGGACGGCGTCCGGGGGGGCGCTGGACACCCGCTCTCTGCGTTTCAGGGGTCGCGACGAAGCCCGTGCACTCACGCCGCAGACCGAGAGCGCTCGGGCGACAGTGCGCGATTGGCCAATGCGGGGCAAGCGCGACGCACCGACTGCACGACGCGATCCTGATCGGCGATCGATAATGACGAGCCGCTTGGCAGGCAGAGGCCCGATGCAAAGCACGCGTCGGCGACAGCGCCGCCAATCGCATCCGCGCGCCGGAACACCGGCTGCTGATGCATAGGCTTCCACACCGCGCGCGACTCGATCCCGTCGCGTTCAAGGGCTTGCCGCACGGTCTCGGGATCGGCGCCGAACGTGTGTCGGTCAAGGGTGATCACCGTGAGCCAACGGTTTGCGCGACTTCCGGTCGATCCAAACGTCTCTTCTGGCATTGTCGCGAGGCCCGGCACATCGCGGAACGCGTGGGCGTAGCGATCGAACACCGCCCGCCGCGCGGCCACCCGCGACTCAATCTGCTGGAGTTGCCCGCGGCCGATACCGGCGAGCACGTTGCTCAGCCGGTAGTTGTACCCGATGTGCGAGTGCTCATAGTGCGCTACGGGCTCGCGCGCTTGTGACGCCAGCAGTCGCACGCGGGTGGCGACCGACGTGTGCGGGGTGATCAACATGCCCCCGCCGGACGTGGTGATGATCTTGTTGCCGTTGAAGGAAAAGAAGCCGACATCCCCGAAAGTGCCAGCGGCGCGTCCCTTGTACCGTGCACCAAGCGCCTCGGCGGCATCCTCGATCAGCAGCACCTCGTGCCGCGCGCAGGCCTCAACGATGGGATCCAGATCCGCGCACTGTCCGTACAAATGCACCACCACGACTGCCCGTGGTAACGAGTCGCGCAGGGCGGCCTCATCCAGTGCCTCGGCCAGCAGCGCAGGATCCATGTTCCACGTCCGGCATTCGCTATCCACAAACACGGGCGTCGCGCCGACATACGTAATTGGGAATGCGCTGGCGGCGAACGTCAATGAACTGACCCACACCGTGTCGCCGCGTCCGATGCCCAGCGCAAGCAGCGCCAGATGCAACGCGGCCGTCCCTGAGCTCAAGGCAACGGCGTGCGGGGTGGCCACATAGTCCGCGAGTTCCCGCTCAAAGGCGTCTACATTCGGTCCGGTCGGCGCGATCCAGTTCGTGCGAAAGGCCTCGGCCACCAGTTGTTGCTCCGTGTCGCCCACGTGCGGCGGCGACAGGTAGATGCGCTCTGTCATCGGATGGCACTCGCACGGTGCGGGCGGGCAGGCACCCCGACCACCGTCAACTCGGGATCCACGTCTCGGGTCACGACCGCACCGGCGCCGACGATACTCCAGGCACCGACAACGACTCCCGGAAGGCACGCCGCACGTACGCCAAGGTCCGCGCCCTCGTGCACATGCACCGCACCCGCGAGCGACACCGCTGGCGCCAGCGTGCACCAACTGTCAATGCGGCAATCGTGACTGACATCAACATGACGGTTCAGAATCACAAAGTCTCCAATGAAGATATCGGTGGTCAGAATTGCGCCGGCGTGAATCTGCGAACCTTCACCGATCACGACGCGCTCATAGCGCGGAACAGACGGGTGCTGCAATACAGGAAAGCCGCGCGCATACGGCCGCAGTCGGCGCACGATATCCTGGCGAGTACGGGCAGCGCCAACGCCCACGGCCACCAGGTACTCGCCGGCACGATCGGCCAGCATCGCGCCGTCGCCAAGGATCGGCATCGCGCCCAGACGCATGCCATGTTGCGTGCGATCATCCGTGAGGAATCCCGCAAGCGCCCACGGCGCGCCGCACGCAATCATCGATTCGATCAAGAGGGCGGTCTCCCGACCGTGTCCGCCAGTGCCGAACACGACGATCGGCGTGCGCGACTCGCTGGTCATTGTACCCGTCCTGATCCCGTGAAGCGCGGCATGGTGGCGTGCCCCGGCTGCGCGATGCCTTCCGCCACGAAGACTTGGCGAATGGTCCGAACGAGAATCCGCACGTCGAGGAGGAATGAGCGGTGCTCGACGTACCAGACATCCTGCTCGAGGCGGGTCTCCCACGTGGTGCTGTTGCGCCCGTTGATCTGCGCCCATCCTGTGATTCCCGGGCGGACGTCGTGTCGCCGACGCTGCCTCGCGGAGTAGCGTGGGAGGTACTCCATCAGCAACGGCCGCGGACCCACCAGTGACATCTCGCCAATGAGCACGTTCCACAGCTCGGGGAGTTCATCGAGACTGGTTGCACGCAACAGCTGACCAAACGGCGTCAAGCGCTGCGCGTCCTCAAGCAAGTGCCCCGCGCGGTCGGTGCCGTTTCGCATCGAACGAAATTTGACGAGCAGAAACGGGCGTTCGTGCAGCCCCGGACGTTGCTGCCGAAAAAGCACGGGTGCGCCGAGGTTCATGCGCACGGCAAGCGCGACGAGCGCGAATACCGGCGCCAGTATCACCAGCATGGTGAGTGCGACGATGACGTCGAACACACGCTTGCTGGTCATGGGCACACCCGCGGAAACACGGTGTTTGGCATGAGGAAAAAAGATGAGCTCGTATATAACATCGACAGTGATCCCATGATTGTGCCGCTACGCGGCCGTCCCCACCGCAGGAGCTGCCAACACGCGCCGGACGCCTGCTGCCCGGTGTTCGGATTCGGACACGCGCTCGCCACGAAGCGCTGCGGCATACAGCGCATCATGTCGCTCGGCAATACGTTCGAACGACGCGTGCTCGGTAATCCACGCCTTCGCGCGCACGGCACGGGCCCGCGCGCTGGGGGTGTCGCTCAAGACGATGCGAATACGCTCGGCGAGCGCGTCCACATCGCCGACGGGGAACAGCCATCCCCGCGTGTCGCCTAGCAGGTCGGCCGAGCCGCGCGCAGCTGACGCCACGACGGGCACCTCCAGCGACATCGCTTCAAGCACGCAGCGCGGCAACCCTTCACGTTTCGAGGCCAACACCAGCGCGTCGCACGCACCGACGATTTCGGCAACGTCGTTCCGGTGTCCAAGAAATCGGATATGCGACTCGACACCGAGACCTCGCGCGCGTGCGGCGACCGACGCACGGAGTCTGCCCTCACCAACGAAGAGGATCACCGGCAGCGGAGCGGAGGCCTCGTCTCGCAGACGAGCGAGGGCAGCGACGACATCCCGCTGCCGCTTGTTGCGGTTGAACTCGGCCACCACCGCGATTACGGGCTGCTGCGCGGTGAGTCCGAGCATGGCGCGCACACTGGAGCGTTCGATCGGTGTGCGAGGGCGATACACATCAAGATCGACACCGATGCCGGCGTGTTCCAGCAAAAACCCTGGAGCGGCCAATCGATCGCGTCGCGCCAGCGCCGCATCGTGCGCGTTGATGACGACGAGGTAATCGGTCCACCGGGCAGCCAGGCGCTCGGCCAGGCGAAACGCCGCGTTGGCGAGCGGAAAGCCATCCGGGTGCGCATGAAAGCCATGCGCGGTGTAGACGACGCGCGGTGCGCGCGCGCCACCGGCGCGTTGTCGACGCAACGCAAGGCGCGTCAGGAAAGCGGCGATTGGGGTATGCACGTGCACCACGTCGTACCGACCCAAACGAACAACCTCGCGCACCGCGCGAAGTGATCGCGCCATCATCTGCAGGGTGCCAACCGTGCCGGGGACTGCCCGCGTCCAGGGCGCATCGTAGACGCGGTTGAACGCGTCTGCGAGTGGCGGGTGTAGAGCGGCGCCCGCCGCCATCGCGTCAACCTGCCATCCCCGCGCGCGAAAGTGGGCGGCGAACGGCGTTAGAAATGCTGACAGTGTTGTGGACACAGTTGTCACAAACAACGCGCGCGGCGCGTCGCCCGCGCTGCGACCGATCGGTATCGTTTTCTGATGCAGCCCCCAAATATCCGCGTAGGCATTGATCTCGGCGGCCACGGAGTAGCGCGCGTGAATACGTCGCATCGCTGCGGCGCCGAGGGCACGGCGCAAGGTGGCGCGCGTGGCCAGGCGTTCCCAGATGTCGGCGATCGCGCGATCGTCACCAACACTCACGACGACGCCGGTTTCGCCAACCAGCCGGGCCGCATCGCCCACATTCGTCACCACGCAGGGCACGCCGCAGGCCATGGCCTCCCCTACCACGTTCGGACTGCCCTCGCTCCGCGATGTCATGGTCACAAGGTCGCAGGCATTCAGAAGGGCTGGCACGTCATCGCACGCGCCCACGCGGTGCAGGCGCACGGCGAGCGACGGCGACTGGGCGATCGCGTCGCGAATGGCCACGTCGAGTACTTCGCTGCCCGCATCGGCCTCCGTCCCCTTGCCAGCCATCACATAGTGCACGTGATCGTTCACCAACGAGTGGCGGGCGGCCGCACGGACGAAGGTCTCGTGGTCCTTGATGGGGTCCATGCGTGCAACATGGCCGATGAGCGGCGCATCCGACGCGATGCCAAGCTGGTGCCGCATTTCCGCGCGAAGCGATGACTGTGGCGAGAATCGAGTGGCGTCGACACTATTGGGAATGACGAGGCTGCGCGACGCAGGGTAGCCCCGCGCGACGTGCTGCTCTGCGGCACGATGGCTGTTATACACGATGCGTGTGGGATGCCACGACAGCCATGCCGTGAGTCGAACCAGCTGCCGGAGTGCGCGGCGCTCATGGTGCCAGTCGTCCAGCGCGTGTCGTACGTTCCAGAACACCGGCCCTGTCGGCGCCCCGCTCAGCGAGAGAAGACTGGCGGCGAGATTGGCGTGATACATCCACCCCTGTGTGGCCGTTGGACGGATGCGCTGGACCAACGCACGCAAGGGGAGCAAGGCGAGCGGTGCGATCGCTCCGCGCGGCAGGCCAAGCGCGTACACCGCCACGCCAAGTTGCTCAATCCGGTCTCCGTGGGCCCCGCGATCGGTCAGTGAAACGACAACGTGCTGGGTTGGGTCGTGCTGCGCGATGAGTACGCGGAGCAAGCTGCCTTCCGCACCACCTGTCCCGAGACCGGTGATGATGTGCAAGAGCCGCGGCGGCGTTCCTGATACCCGCGGCACACGTCGAAGCGTGGTCAAGCGTGCGGTCTGACCAGTCATGCCGCTGCGCGCTCACCGGTGAGGGTGACGAAAAGCGACGCGGTCCTGGCCGCGACTTCGTCGATGGTGTACCGCGACAACACCCGCGCACGACATTGCGCCGAGAGTGCTGACGACGTGCGATCCAGCAAACGGCCAATCGCAGATCCCAGGGCGTCGGCGCCCGGGTCCCGTACAATTTCGCCGAGTTCGCCGACGATCTCTGCGCACGCCCCAACGTCGGTCACCACGGCGGGCACGCCGCACGCCATGCCCTCGGCGACGGCATTGGGAAACCCCTCTCGTCTCGAGCATAGCACGAGCGCGTCGAAGGCACTGTACGCCGACGGCATGTGCGCGGCAGGGCCAACGAAACGCACATGGTCAGCGATACCGAGTGTGACCGCGAGCAACCGTAGTTCGGTAAAGCGTTCGGGTGTCCCGTCGCCAACGCACACGAGATAGGAATCCGGATCAAGGGCGCGGAGGTGCGCAAACGCGCTGAGGAGCCGCTCGTGGTCCTTCACCGGATGCAGCCGCCCCACATGTCCGACCACGTGTGCATGCCACGGAATGCTCCACTCCGCGCGCGAGGTCAGGCGGGCGTCGGCATTGGCAGCAAACTGCGATAGGTCAATGCCGTTCGGCATCACGACGCCGGGTGGTATCCGTCGCGCGTGGCAAGAAAAATCGTGCAGGCCCTGCTGACTATTGGCGACCAGCAGGTCCGCGTACGCACTCGCGTGCCGCGTCATCCATTGCACGACGCGCCCCCGTGTTCCCACAACGGGGAGACCGTAGTCACTGCTGCGAAGACCAAGCACCACGCGAGGTTCGTGCCGTCGGCCGCGGGCGGCGAGCGCCAAGAGCCACTGCAGGTCAAGAAACGCGTACACGACGTCTGGTTGCTCACGTCGCAGCAATCGCCGGAGCGCCGGCACTGCAGCCGACGATTGGTTCAACGGGCGGTGCAGCACCACTAGCGGTAGCCCAGTGGCCTCGATATCCTCGCGGAGTGGCCCATCAGCCAAGGCCGCCACGCAGAGGTGGTGACCCTGCCGTTGCAGCGCTTCGGCTAAGGTGACGGCTTGGCGTTCCGCACCGCCGATGCCGAGTTCACCGACCAGCATCACGATGCGAAGCGCGGGTGCGTTCGCAGTGGTTGCCACAGACGACACGTCGTGGATTGCATCGGCTGACGCATCCCGATGGGGATCGCAGTGACACTCGACGACTTCACCCGGCTGGTTGGCGACAAGCGGATTCATGCGGCATTCCTCATTGTATTGGAGACGGAACGCAGGACTGCGTCCCACTGGTCAAGCACACATTCTGGCGTGAAGCGCGCACTGGCCTTCTGCGCTCCATGTCCTAATGCTGTTCGGAGTTCACGATCGCCCATGAGCTGCCGCAACGCTCCAGCGATTGCTGTGGTATCGTCGACCGGAGCCAGCAGGCCGGACTGGCGATCGACCAGCAGTTCGGCAGGGCCGGAATCACAGTCGGTGGCAACGCAGGCACAGCCATGGGTCATGGCTTCGAGCAAGACGTTCGGGAAACCCTCATAACGTGATGTCAGCGCAAAGATGGACGCCGTCGCGAGTGCTGCATCGCCCTCCGTCGTACGACCCGGCAGCGAGACCACGTGCGACACGCCGTGCGTGCGTACCGACGCTTCCAGCGTGTCACGGTCCGGTCCTTCACCGTAGATCTCGAGACGCCACTCAGGAAAGTCTGCCGCCACGGCAACGAACGCGCGGATGAGTTGGTCGAATCCCTTCTGCGGGACCAGTCGCCCCATGGCCATGATCCGTGTGGCACGTTCGCCGGCGGGTGGTGTGGCGACCTGCGCTGCCCGTTGCGGATTGGGAATGACGTAGACGCGCCCGGTCGGCACAAAACGTTCCGCCCACGAGCGAACGCGCTCTGTCTGGACCACGATCGCCGCCGCGTGGCGGTAGGTGGCGTGACGCAGGGCGCGCCACGCTGAGCCAGGATCATGTCGGCGTGGATCGATACGTTCCGATACTACTACGGGAATTCCCAGCTGCTGGGCGGCCAGCAGGACAAGGACGTTGGTTTGGTCGGTGAAGCTCACCACCACGTCTGGTTGGGCCGCACGAAGTGCGGCGCGCAATCCGTGCAGTCGCGTCATGTTCGCACGAACGGCCTCCATGGCATTGGCACTCACGGAGGCAAGGCCGAGGGCAACGCGCTGGACGCCTGACGGCACGGCATAGAAGTCATCGACGCCGCTACTCAGCGTGAGCAGGGTGACGCTGTGCCCGCGATGATGCCAGCCGGCGCAGAGTTCCGTCATCACCCGTTCGGCGCCACCGGAGCCCAACGACGCGATTACGCCGCAGATGCGCATGGCACCTCCGCAGGCGAGGGCCGAGCGATGGTGAGCACTGGACGCCGCTGTTCGGCAATCGCCAGTTGCCGTCTCGCCGCCCACGCAAGATACAGGCAGGAGCACGCATACACGCCCGACGTGGATAGCGCGATACCGGTGACGCCATACCACCGCATGAACAGCACATTGAAGACCACATTCGCAACCAGATTGACCGCGGAGCCGATCATGAGCAACCGATTGGCTTCCAAGGCCGACGCCAGTCGCACGTACAGGATCCCCAAAAGGTGCACGGGAATCTGCAACAGGTATGCCTGCTGTACGCTGGTCACGAGCAGTGATTCATGGGCCGTGAACGCGCCTCGCTGAAACATCATGCGCACCAAGGGAGCGGATCCCCAGATCAGTGCCGCGGTGAGCGGAACGGTGGAGGCAATGATCGAGAACCGGACGCGGCGCTCGATGCGGCGTACCATCACCCAATCGGCGCGCGCCACGTGTAGCGACAGCGCCGGTAGCAGCGTCGTGCTCAGTGCCATTGCGCCGATGCCCACGAACAGCGCACTGGCCTTGATGCCATAGCCAAGCGACGAGACGCTCCCTTCCGGGAGCCAAGCGGCCATCGTCTGATCGATCAGCACCGTGGCGCTCATCAAGATGGTACTGGCGATGGCCGGCAGGTACTGGTCTCGCACGCGACGCACGCTGTCGGTATCTACGGCGGCCGGGTGTGTCCAGTGGAGCACGCGGTGCCCGCGTGTCCGGAGTGCGCGGAGTAAGAGTACACCTTGGGCGATGGTCCCGATCAGCAGACCGATCACGAGCACCATTGGCGCCTGTGTGCTCCCCGCGATCGCGAGCGACGCGGCCATGGCCAGCGGTTGCATCACCGGCGCGAGGGTGCTGGTGCGATACTCGCCATCGGCCGCGAGCAGCCCGGACCACGCAGCGCAGACTCCCTGCAGAAACGTGTAGGGTGCAAGGCACAGCGCTAGCCACGGGAGCGCGGCGATCGTGGCAGGGGCGAGCGCAACGCGCGGCAGGTGTCCGTATCCCAACGACGCAAACGAGGCGAGTACCGAGAGCGCGCCGATCCACTTGTACATCGACACCATGACGCTGGTGGCGAGGCCGTGTGCGGCGCGTGGCCCCTGATGCTCTTTGACGCTGACGTAGACCGGCGTGAGCGCCGATGGCAGCGTACCAGCGGCCACGCTGATCAGAAAGCTCGGCACGACGAGCGCGAGAAGGAACGCGTCGAGCGACGCGCCGCTTCCGAAGTACTGAGCCACCAGCGTGTCTTTCAGCAACGAGGCGATCTTGACCGTCGCCGCGAGCGCGCCGACTGTCGCTGCCGTGCCAAAAAGCGACGCACCTACGCGTGTACGCATCGCCGTCATGCGCGCCGCCACGACTGGAACATCAGGATGAACCAGAGCGACGGCGCCATGTTGCGTGACCCGCTCAAATGTTCGGCCCACGCGCGACGAATCGGGAGCGGATTCAAGAGTCCGTCAGCGCTCAGCGCTTCGGTCGACAGCAGCTCGTCGGCCCACGGGCGCAGTTCGTGTCGCAGCCACTGCGCGAGCGGAATCCCGAAGCCCTGCTTTGGTCGGTCGACGATGGCTCGCGGGACGTACCGATGCAACAGCTGCTTGACGATCCATTTGGACTCACCGGCGCGACGCCACTGATCGGGACGCAGCGTCCACGCAAATTCGGCGACGCGATGATCGAGGAAGGGCGCGCGCGATTCCAGACTCGCGGCCATCGCCGCACGGTCCACCTTGACCATGATGTCGTCCGGCAGGTAGCTGACTTGATCGCGCAACATCATGTCTGCCAACAACCCGCCCGCTGACGCTGGCACTGACTGCATCAATGCGGTTGGCAAGTCGGCCGCCTGATAGACCACCTGATTCGGCGTCCGCCATGACGAGAGCAGACCGCGGTAGAACGTCGAGGCGTCGGCAGAATCAAAGAGTTCAGCGACCTTGTGCAATCGGTCGCCCGTCACGCCGCGCGCGTGGAGCCCCAGCGGACGGAGCGTGGCATTCCACGTGTCCGGTGACATGCTGAGCACGGTGCGACGCGCAGCGCGTCGGAGTGAGAGCGGTACGTTGCCGATCTGGTTCCACGAGCGTTGGGCAAACGTGTAGCGCTCGTAGCCCCCGAACAGTTCGTCGGCGCCGTCTCCAGACAGCGCGACGGTGACGTGTTGTCGCGCCAACGCCGACAGCAGCACGGTCGGGATCTGGGAAGAATCGGCGAACGGCTCGCTGTAAATCTGCGGCAATCGAGGAATGACGTCCAGCGCGTCGCGTGCTGTCACGTACATCGTTGTGTGATCCGTCCCCAGATGACGCGCGACGTCTTCCGCGAATGGGGCCTCGTTGTACCCATCTTCGCGAAAGCCAATCGAGAATGAACGAATCTTCCGGTCGCTCTGCGCCTGCATGAGGGCCGTCACCAGCGATGAGTCCACGCCGCCGGAGAGAAACGTGCCGATAGGCACATCGGCCATCATCTGATCCGCCACAACACTCCGCAGGAGCTGGTCCAGTGCGTTGATTGACGCGGAGTCACTTGCGGTGGTCGGTTGCGCCTGGGCCGTCCGCGCGACTTCCCGTACGTCCCAGTAGCGCACGGCGGTGCGCGTACTCCAGCGGCCGCCGTCAATCGTAACGATCGTGGCTGGCTCGAGCTTCTCGACATCCTCCAGCATGGAATACGGCGCTGGCACATACCCGTGCCGCAGGTACAGCGCGAGTGACGAGGGTGCGACGCGCGTTGGACATTCCGGATGTGCACGGAGCGCCGAGAGCTCAGACGCGAAGGCCACGCCATCGGCACAGCGTGCGACATACAACGGCTTCTCGCCGAAGCGATCCCGCACCAAATGGAGTTGTCTCGTGGCACAATCCCACAGGGCGATGGCAAACATGCCGTGGCACTGAGCGACGGCGCGTGCAAGCCCGTCGCGTTCGATCAGGGCGAGCAGCGTCTCGGTGTCGGAGTGGCCGCGAAACGTGACGCCCGGGGTTGCCAATTCGCGGCGCAGCTGCCGGTGGTTGTAGATCTCCCCGTTAAATACGATGTGATACCGCCCCGATGCCGAGGGCATCGGTTGATGTCCCTGTGGACTCAAATCGACGATCGCCAGGCGACGGTGTCCGAGCGCAATGCCGGCGTCACCATCGATCCACACACCCGCGTCATCAGGACCACGATGGCGAATCGCCGTCGTCATGCGCTCGAGCGTTCGACGCATGGTCGAACGCTCAGCGCGTGGTGTCCAGAATCCGGCGATGCCGCACATGCGAGGGTCTGATTCGAAACGCGACGAGGAGTAAGGATGTGGAGCCTGAGACGCATCGGCCCACTGTGCCACGACCATGACGATCGGACGGGCTCATGCGCCACGGATGCCGCTCGGTAGATCGGGGGTAAACGGTTGCCGGTCCGGCAGTTGCATTTCCCCGTCCGGCCGTTGCCCAACGCGGCGGGAGTCGTCCGACAGTTACAGGCACGGAACGGACTGTGCCAACGACACACTCATGCGCCTGGCGCAGGATGGCCGGTTGGGCAATCCAGGTCTCTCGTTTCCCACGCATGCGCGACTCTCTCGACGATCGACCCGTGACGCACGGTTCCACCGATAGCCCGTCCTTCTTCTTCGCACTGGTATTGCTCAGGGGGCGCCGCTGGCTGCTCGCGGGCGGCCTCGTTGGTGGAGCGTTGGGGATTGGCGTCGGCCTGATGACGACACGGCAATACCGGACCACGGCCACGATCCTGCCCGAAGGCGGTGACGCGAACATGTCCGGACTGGCAGCAGCGGCATCGCAGTTTGGTCTTCGTGTGCCCAGCGGCGGTTCTGCGTGGACGCCAGCGGTCTACAACCGGATGCTCCAGACGGTCGCGTTCTATCGGAGCATCGCCGATGACACGGTCATGGTTGGCGATGGCAACGGCGTAGCCGTCGCGTTGGTTGACCTGCTCAAGATTGAAGGCGCCACGCCGCAGATCCGCCACGAGAAGGCGCAGCGTCGCCTGGCGTCGCTGGTCTCCGCGCGCGAGCTCAAGACCGTCGGTTCTGTGGAGGTCGCAGTGTCGACAGAATGGCCTCTGGTGTCGCTGGCGCTGGCAAATACCATCGTCGAGCAGCTGGAGACGATGGCGCTCTCCACGCGGCAGGGGCAAGCGTCGGCCGAACGTCGATTCATTGACACTCGCGTCACCGAGGCATTGCGCGGGATGCGCGACGCCGAGCAGCGCTTGGTGGCGTTCAACGAACGCAATCGCATCGCAACCGCACCCAGTCTTGCACTCGCGCGCGAGCGCCTGCAACGCGATCTCTCGATCCGCACTCAAGTCTATACCACGCTGCTGCAAAGCCAGGAAGAGCTGCGTGTGCGCGAAGCCAGAGATACCCCGATGCTGACGGTGTTGGAGCGTCCGGCGCTGCCCGTGCTGCCCGAATCACGCCGGACGGCGCTGAAAGGCGCGATCGGCGGCATGGCCGGCGGTCTTGCGGTGCTTCTCTGGCTGCTCTGGCGAGGGCTGCTCACGCGAGCACGGTCTGATGTGCGCGTCGACGGCAGTGAGTTGTCCGAGCTCGTCGACACCCTGACACGGCGCCGCGCCGCGTAATGAGCAACGCGTTTCTGATCATCGCGGCGCAGTTTGCCGCTGGGGTTGGTGTGCTGCTCTACGTCGAGATGCGTCGGACGCGAGCGCACGGCCCCGATCCGGTATCGCTGTTCATGGTGCTGCTGCTCGTGCAATGCGGACTCCCGGCGATCGGACTGTTCGGCGCGCTTCCCTTTGCGGATACCGCCAGTCTCACGGGCAACAGTGCCTTCGACAACATTCTGCGCGGGACCACGCTCGCCTCCGCGCAGCTGGTGTTTCTGTTGGCAGCATGGTTTGTGGTGAGTTTCTACGTCGGCGTCTCGGTCTGTCGTCTGGGACTTCGGCCGACACGGGTGGCGGACGTTCATGACGTGGCGGCGCTCCCCGCGCTTCGGGTACGCGAGCGACCGTTGCTCGCGCTCCTCGTCATCGGTCTCATCATCACGCTGGCGTCGTTCATGACGCTCGGCGACTCGTGGGCCAGTCGCTACGCGAACTTGATTCTCTTTCGCGCCGGCTTCGCCGGTATCGAGCGGACCGCGTTCAACGCGAATGCCTTTTCGTTGACGCAAGCCTGGAGCTGGTTGTCGGTGTTGTGCTTGCTCAGCGTGTCCACTGCCTCGCCGCGTCGCCGCGTGTGGTGGCTGGTGTTCACCATGGCGGTGGTGTTCGCCGTGCTTGGTGGCTCACGTCGCGCCTTGGCCATTCCGCTGGTGCTGGCCTATTGCGCTTCGGTGTTGCAGACGGGGAAGTGGCGTGCGCACCGCGTGGCGCTCGCGGCCGTGCCGGCCTTCTTGTGGTTGGCCTACGGCAAAGCGATTCTCGCCGCGGTCGCCTTCGGGGGGAGCGCCGAGACGGTGGCCAGTGAGTTCTCGTCGGCACCCAGCGTGGTGCTGCGTGCTTCGGCGGAAGCGGGCATCACGGTGGTGGAGTCACTCGGCACCATTACGTCGCTCGATTTGCCGCCTCGGTTCGGTGTGGATCATGCACTGTCGCTGATCCGTCGTCTGCCTGACGGGTTGATCGGATACGAGCTGGATCTCCCCGAGCGCATTGTGCGTGTCAGCACGACGGCGCTCGTGGGCCCAGACGCCTTGGACATGCCCCCCGGCCTCATGGGGCAGATGTGGCTTGACTTTCGCGCTGTTGGTGCGGTGATCTGGGGGCTGCTGTTCGGCGTGGCGATGGGCGTGGTCCAGCATCGCTTTCAGACAACGCGGCGGACGCTTGGTGCCGCAGCGGTGTATTCCATCGCGACGTTTCTCATTGCGCTGCCGCTCAATTCCGGATCGCTCGACTTCAACTTCACGGTCGACACCATTCTTGTGATGGTTGCCCTCGCGGCGGTGGTGTCGCGTGAACGCGCTACCGGCGCCCGATACTGGTGTACGAAAATCCTGCTGCTCGCACGTCGTCCGGACCGTATACGTTGCGCAGATCCACGATAACCTTGGCCTTCATAAGTTCTGCCAGTCGTGACAGGTCAAGCGCGCGGAACTCGTTCCACTCGGTGATCAACACCAGCACATCAGCGCCGGTCGCGGTATCGTAGGCGTCGGTGCACCAGTGCACGCCGGGCAGCAGCGAGGACGCCTCGCCCATTGCCGCCGGATCGTAGGCGCGCACGGTCGCACCAGCGTCCTGCAACGCGGGGACGATCGCCAAGCTCGGCGCGTCGCGCATGTCGTCGGTGTTAGGCTTGAAGGCCACGCCAAGCACGGCGACCGTCTTGCCCCGTACACTGCCCCCGCACGCCTGCAACACGCGGCCGGCCATCGCCCCTTTCCGCCGATCGTTGACCTGCACGACGGTCTCCACCAACCGAGCCGGTGCCCCGTACTCCTGCGCCGTGCGAACGAGTGCCAGGGTGTCTTTGGGAAAGCAGGACCCACCGTAGCCAGGTCCCGCGTGCAAGAACTTCTTCCCAATGCGGCTGTCGAGCCCCATGCCGCGCGCCACATCCTGCACATTCGCACCGACCTTCTCGCACAGGTCGGCGATTTCGTTGATGAACGTGATCTTCGTGGCAAGAAAGGCATTGGCCGCGTACTTGGTGAGCTCGGCCGTTTCCAGCGTGGTCATGACGATGGGCGTTTCGGCGAGGTACAGGGGCCGGTAGAGTTCGCGCATGACCGATTGGGCGCGTTCGCTCTCGGCGCCGATCACGACGCGATCTGGTCGCATGAAATCGCCAATCGCCGAGCCCTCGCGCAAGAACTCCGGGTTCGACGCCACATCAAACTGCGCATTCGGGGTGGTTTCCCGGAGGATCTCCGCCACGCGGCGACCCGTCCCGACGGGAACAGTGCTCTTGGTGACCACCACGGCGTATCCCGTCAGCGCGCGTGCGATGTCAGCGGCCGCGGCTTCGACGTATCGCAGGTCCGCGTGTCCATCTCCACGACGCGATGGTGTACCCACCGCGATGAACACGGCGTCGGCGCCAGCCACGGCTTCGGCAAGGTCAGTGGTGAACGACAGACGACCCGACTTGATGCCAGAGGCCACCAACTCGTCGAGCCCCGGCTCGTAGATGGGAATCTCGCCGTTACGAAGCCGATCGACCTTGGCGGCATCGAGATCGACGCAGACGACCGTTGGGCCAAACTCGGCGAAGCAGGCGCCCGAGACCAGCCCCACGTACCCGGTTCCAATCATGGCAATCTTCATCGCGCGCTCAATCTCCGATGTTGTAGTAGTCGCGATACCACGCGACGAAGTTGGCGACGCCCGTTTCAATGGGCGTTTTCGGGGCGAATCCTACGTCTTGCACGAGCGCCTCGACGTCGGCATAGGTAGCGGGCACGTCACCGGCTTGCATCGGCATCAGGATCTTCTCCGCTGTACGACCCAGCGTCTTTTCCAGCGTGCCGATCAAATGCATGAGCTCCACCGGATTGTTGTTGCCGATGTTGTAGATCCGATACGGCGCCTTGCTGGTCGCCGGATCGGGGTGATGGGAATCCCAATCGGGATTGCGTTCGGCCGTGTGATCACTGGTGCGAATCACTCCTTCCACGATGTCGTCGATGTAGGTGAAGTCGCGTTGCATCTTCCCGAAGTTGAACACCTCGATCGGGTTGCCCTCGAGGATGGCTTTCGTAAACATGAAGAGCGCCATGTCCGGTCGCCCCCACGGTCCGTACACGGTGAAGAACCGCAAGCCCGTTGTTGGCAGCCCATACAGGTGACTGTAGGTGTGCGCCATCAGCTCGTTGGCTTTCTTGGTGGCGGCGTACAGCGAGAGCGGATGATCCACGTTGTGATGCACGGAAAAGGGCATCGCCGTGTTGGCACCGTACACGCTGCTGGATGACGCGTAGGTCAGGTGCTGTACGCCATGATGACGGCACCCTTCGAGGATGTGCAAAAACCCAACGAGATTGCTGTCGATGTAGGCGTGGGGATTGGTCAGCGAGTAACGCACGCCAGCCTGTGCCGCCAAATGGATGACCCGATCAAAACGCTCTTCGCGGAACAGGCGCTCAACGCCCTCGCGGTTGCCGAGCTCCATGCGGACCAGTCGAAAGCCACCGTTCGGTGCCAGGCGCGTGAGACGCGCCTCCTTCAGGGTCGGATCGTAGTAGTCGTTGACGTTGTCGAGTCCGACAACTTCATCACCACGCGCCAGCAGCCGCGTTGCTGTATGAGATCCAATGAAGCCGGCTGCGCCGGTGACAAGAATTTTGGCCATAAGTCGTTAGAGGGTCAGGCGATCCAGCCTATCGGTGTCGTACAGGACGGACGAATGGACCCCATCCGACGGCACGGACGAGCCGCCAGCGGGGCGCATGGTGACGGGCGCGTCAGAGGAGCGTCCCGCGCAAGAAGATGTACGCAATGCTGAAATACAGGCTGATCCCCGAGACATCGACCAGCGTGGCCACAAAGGGGGCGGACGCGCTGGCCGGATCGAAGCCAAGGCGCTTGAGCAGGAACGGAAGCATTGAACCGGTGATGGATCCGACCGTGACGATGCCGATCAGGGTCAGGCCCACCGTCAGCGCAATCATCACCGCGTGCGGCCCATACGAGTAGAGCCCAAGCGCATCCCACGCGACGATGCGCGCGAACGCGAGGATGCCGAGGAAGATCCCAAGGATCAACCCGGCCGGGATTTCGCGCCGCACGACGCTGAGCCAATCTCCCAGCCGCACCTCGCCGAGTGCCATGGCGCGAATGATCAACGAAGTGGCCTGCGAGCCCGAGTTTCCGCCGGAGCTCAGGACCAACGGAATGAACTGAGACAAGAGGAGCACGCGACCAAGATCGTGCTCGTAGCGCGCCATCACCGATGCCGTGAGCATCTCGCTCACGGCAAGGACCGCCAACCACCCGCCACGTTTGCGCACGTTCTGCCACAGGCCGATTTGCATGTAGGGCTCCTCGAGCGCTTCCATACCACCGACTTTCTGCGCGTCTTCCGTTTGCTCCTCTTGAATCACGTCAATGACGTCGTCGACCGTTACCACGCCGAGCAATCGCTTCTCGCGATCCACGACCGGCAGGGCGACCAGGTCGTAGTTGGACGTAACCTGGGAGACTTCTTCCTGCAGCATCTCGGGCGGCACGCTGACCACGTCGGTCCACGCGAGCTCACTCATGCGCGCGCCCTCCGGCGCCGCCAAGAGTTCGCGCAGGGAGAGCACTCCGCGCAGCCGCCCGTCCGTATCAGTGGTGTAAATCGTGTACATCGCTTCGCGGCGACCGGCACGCGCCATCGACCGTACGGCGCGGAGCGCGGCTTCCACGGTCAAGGACTCGTCCACCGACACAAACTCCGTGGTCATCAGACCGCCGGCCGTGTATCGATCGTACTGCAGCAAGCGTTCTGTCTCGGCCTTATCTGCGGGCTCAAGCTCGGACAGAATGTCGTCGGCCGTCTCCTCGTCGAGCTCCTCCAGTGCGTCCGCACGCTCGTCGGGGTCCATCTCGGCGACGATTGACGCGGCCTCGCGCGCGGTCAGCTCCTCGAGCACCTGCGTACGCAGCTCTTCATCCAAATACTCGAGGACTTCTGCCGCACGCCCTTTCGGGAGTGCCGCGAGGAACGCGCGGACTTGCGCCTCGGGCATCGCCTCCGCGACGTCGGCCAAGTCGGCCGGATGCATCTCTTCGGTTTGCGGGCCGATGCTCTCCGGCGCCTCTTCGAGCAACTCGAGGAGGTCGGGTACCAATAACGCGGCGAGTGGCCGGTTCTTGTCGTAACGCGGTGGTGTCATGAGGGCCCCTCCCGAGGTGAGGGCGTCAGGCACTCACCGCCGCGCGGCGTTGCTAGTGATTGTGTCGAAAGAGCGCGGAGCCGCGCGCCTTTCACATGGACGGCAGGCAACGCGGTGATATGCTCGATGCGGAGCACACGCGCGCGGGCCAGCTGCGCGCGCAAGTTAGCGATGCGCTCCGCCGTCGAGAAGCGGGCAGCTAGGCGATTGGCAACATCCGCGCTTGGACGACGGAAATCGACTCGAGTTGCACGCCGATGGGTTCCAGTGCCGCCCGAATCGCGGCCGCGACCACGTCCTCGTCATACGGACCCGAGAAGTCGACGTCGGCGCCCGCCATCGTCACCGTCGCCGACTGCAGCCCGCTCACCGCGCCCAGCGCGGTGTGTGCGGCCCGGGCGGCATGGACCGCCACCAGCCCTGTGAGCTGCAGCCTGAGATGACGGGTCGTCATCGCACCGTGGTGTAGGTGATACGTCGTCCGGTCGGTCGCTCGGTGGTGGTGCGCCAATATCGCAGCGGACGCACCAGGACCCCGTTCTCGTAAAACGCCGTATCGGTGATGCTGCGAGCGGGGTCTGGGTGGGGCCGGGTGATATACAGCACGTCGCCAACCCGCAGCACGTCCACGACGACCGAGTCGGTTTGTGCGCTCGCCCCGGTGGCCGATGCGGCAAACGTACGAAGGTCCGACATGCGCCCGCTCGACACCGTCGTGTCGCGCCCGCCGCCACTCCCCGACCCGTTCCCGGTGCGGTCGTCGAAGATTCTGGTGTCGGTGGTGCGGCCGAGGTCAAGTGGCACGAGCCGAGCGTCGGTCAGGTACGTGAAGCTCAAATCCAAGGGCGCGAGCAAAAAGCGATACGGCAGGCCACCACCGTCAATCTGCGTCGCCTGAAAAAAGGTTGAGCGGGCCGGGTCCGGGCCGCCGATTGGCGAAGCTCCACAGGCTGTGACAAAGGAAAGGCCGCACACACCAGTGGTGCGGGCGACGAGCGGGAACATCCATCG
The DNA here is from genome assembly GCA_031421995.1 of Gemmatimonadaceae bacterium. Lineage (GTDB taxonomy): Bacteria > Gemmatimonadota > Gemmatimonadetes > Gemmatimonadales > Gemmatimonadaceae > Gemmatimonas. Next base: position 147 of record JANOPS010000081.1, on the reverse strand, counting down.
CCGTATTTGTCGCATCGGCCCTCCTGCGGTGCGAGACATTCCGTCATGTTTAGCGAGTCCACCACCTTGCCGTGAAAGATACGGCACTGATCGACCCTCTGCTCACTCCTGCATGTCACGCGTTGCCTTTCTCGGTCTCGGCGCTAT
>JANOPS010000080.1:0-4414 GCA_031421995.1 Gemmatimonadaceae bacterium | reverse complement strand
CGTGCGTGGCCGAAGGTGATCGACATGGATAGCGCCACGAAACAGCGTGTGGATGCGATGTGGAGCACGTTGGGCCTTCCTCCCGTGCCTCGCTGATGAGCACCGCTATTCCTCCCGCCACGCCGCAGCCTCGCTCGCCGCATTCACAACCGGCGCAGCCTCGCCCGCCGCATGGCGCGCGCGACGGTCAGCTGATTGATGGGAGCTCGCTGGCGGTGCGGTTGGCGAATTTCGTGAAGTTGCCGCACACCGTGTTTGCGATGCCGTTTGCGCTGATTGGAGTGCTCTTCGCCAGCACGATCGCGCCGATCTCGTTGCGTGTAGTTGGATGGGTGCTGGTGGCGTTTACGGCGGCGCGATTTGCCGCCATGGGGTTTAATCGCATCGTGGATCGCGACATCGATGCGATCAATCCGCGCACGGCCAATCGCGAGCTGCCGCGCGGTGCGCTCACGCTCACGCAGGCAAAGGCATCGGTGGTGGTCGCATCGCTGATCTTTGTGATGGCGTCCGCACAATTGAACTCGCTGTGTGCGTGGCTATCACCGATCGCGCTGCTCTGGGTGCTGGGATACAGCTACACCAAACGCTTTACGCGCTGGTCGCATCTCTGGCTTGGGCTCGGGCTCAGTATTGCGCCGGTTGGCGGCTATCTCGCGGTGACAGGCACGTGGAGCGATCCGTGGTGGCTGCTCTGTGCGCTGGCCATGGTCGTGGTTACCTGGAGCGGCGGGTTTGATATGCTGTACGCGCTGCAAGATGCCGACTTCGACAAGGTGAACCGTTTGCATTCCATCCCGTCCACGATTGGCGTGCCCTCGGCGATTCGACTCGCCCGCACGCTGCACGTGGTGTCGGTGGCGTGCCTGGCGCTCGTGGTGTGGGCGCGACCGCTTGGCGAAGTGAGTCGTACGGTCGAGGCTATTCTCTGGACCGGCGTGGTTGGTGTGGCGGCCATGCTGATCTGGGAGCATCGGCTCGTGAAAGACGATGACTTGAGCAAGATCGACGCCGCGTTCTTTACGGTGAACGGATTCATCTCCATTGGACTGCTGTCGATCGTACTGGTCGCCCGCTTAGTCGCGGGGCAGGGCAGTTAACTCATGACGGCGCTATGAATCCAATCGCACGCTCCGAGACTCGACATCCGCTGGTGCTGGCCATCACGGGCGCTTCTGGCGCTCCGTACGCGGTGCGCTTGCTCCAGCAGCTGGTTGAGCATGGCGTACCAACCTGGCTCATCGTGTCCGGTCATGGGTTTCGGCTGCTGCAGACCGAGTCGAACATTGGCGACATGGCGTCGTTGCGCGCGCACGTCGGCGCGACCGGCTTTGACGCGCACATCACGGTATTCGACGACAACGATCGCGGTGCGGCACCGGCGTCGGGCTCGGCACGTTCCAGCGGCATGGTGATCTGCCCGTGCTCGATGGGGACCGTCAGTGCCATCGCGCACGGCTCGTCGCGGTCACTGGTTGAGCGCGCTGCCGACGTGGCGCTCAAGGAACGTCGCAAGTTGATCGTGGTCCCGCGCGAAACGCCGCTGTCTCTGATTCACCTGGAGAACCTCGTGCAGCTGACCAAAGCGGGTGCCACAGTGATCCCGGCCGCACCGGGGTTCTATCATCAGCCCACGTCCATCGCCGAGTTGGTCGACTTTGTGGTGGCGCGCATTCTCGACCATGTGGATGTGGAGCACACGCTCGGGCGCCGCTGGGCGGGCGAGTAAGCACGACAAGCCAAGCGCGCACGCCCCGTCCACGATAGCTTCACTGTATGCTGACCATCGGATTGATCTCGGACACCCACGGACTTGTGCGACCTGAGGTGTTTGAAGCGCTCAAGGGCGTCGACCTGATTCTTCATGCCGGCGATGTGGGCCCTCCGGAGGTGCTCATCGAGCTGGCCGCGATTGCACCCGTTCGCGCGGTCTGGGGCAATACCGACGCGCCCGGTCGTACGGATCTCGTCGAACGGATCGACGAGCTGTTCGAACAGGTGCGCGTCGTGGTCACGCACGGGCACGATATCGGCAGCGTCAACCCGCCGCGATTGGTGAGCGCGTACATGCACGCGGATGTCATTGTGTATGGGCATACGCACCAGCAGCTGATTACGCGCGCCGCGCGCCGCATGGTGATCAACCCCGGCGCTGCCGGCGCTCGTCGCTTCAAGCTGCAGCCCAGTGTGGCCAAACTGTTCATCGACGGCCGCAAGTCCGACGCGCAGCTGATTCAGCTACTGCCGGATGAAATCGAGCCGGTCGTGGAATTGATCTGACGGCGCAGCTGCTGGAGCGCCTCCACGACGGTGGGGCGAAGTTCGTCGCTGGAGTCGCGGGTTCGAAACCACTGGCTGACCATCAAGACTTCATCCAGCTGCGACGGCGAAATGCCGCTGGCCACACCCGACGGCCGAGCGGCGTAGTCTTGCAGCGCGGTCATCGCCTCAAGATCGGTGCAGGCCGCCTCACCCACCACGCGGCCAAAGCGCAGCAGATACAGACGGTCATCACCATCGCGCCCCGGCACCGCGTAAATCCCGCTGGGCGCTGAAATCGCCTCACGCACACGCGCGAGTTGTTCGTCAAGTTCTTGAAGCGACGCCAGTCGATCACGCAGCCAACCGGCACGCTCGTACGATTGGGCCGCGCTGGCCACGGACATTTCTCGGACCAACATTTGCTGCGGCGTGCTGTCGCGCCCTTCAAGCACGGCGCGTGCGCGAGTGAGTTGCACCCGGTACTCCTCGCCGCTGCAGGCACTCACACAGGGTCCCAAACAGCGACGCGTTTCGTACCGATGACAGCCGGGCGTTCGCGCCAGCTGCGGATACTGCGCGAGATCGAACAGTTCCCCGGCATCACGCAACACCATGGGCACGCGGTCAGGGCAATCACGCAGGCCCAACGCGTCGTTCAACACACGAAGGGCACCGGCCAGCGGCGCACGACTGCTGAACGGACCAATCATGCCCGCGGCCCCGTACGTGAAGTTCGCCGGCTGGGCACGAACGGCAGCGCTGGCCCGCTGGACCTTCAATCGCGGTGCCGGACCGCCGCTCACGGTGATCATCCACCAGCGGTCAAGCGGTCGCGCGGACTTCTTGTTGTACTTCGGCAGGTGCGCGCGGATGAGGCGCACTTCCCGTAACAGCGCCGCGAATTCACTGGGCTGCGCTTCCCATTCGATACTCGCCGTTTCGCGCAGCATACGGGCGTGTCGATGGGCTGGCCACGGCAATCGAAAGTACGACAACAGGCGCGTGCGAAGCTGCGTGCTTTTCCCCACGTACAACACATCGCCGTGGGCACCGCGCATGATGTACACGCCTGGCACATTGCGGGCACCAGCGCGCACGTGGTCGCGAAGCCTCGTGACGTCGCTCTCGGCGGATCCAACGGCGAGATCCAGCTGGATTGCCGAGTCGCTTGCGACAGCCTTACGTCTGGCAGGTCGGGCAGAAGACGGTACTGCGCCCGTCGATCGCGTGCGTACCCACGAGACGACGCCCGCACCGCTGACAGGGCTCGCCGGCCCGCCCATAGACGGCCAGCTGCGCAACGAAGGCCCCTCGTTCACCGCGCGCATCGCGGTAGTCGCGAAAGCTGGTGCCACGCGCCGCGATCGACGCCGTGAGCACGTCGCGGAGTGACTGCAGCAGGAGCGACGCCTCGTTGGCCCCCACGCTCCGCGCCTCTCGTGATGGATCGATGCCTGCTCGCCACAGCCCCTCGTTCGCGTAGATGTTGCCGACACCCGCCAGACGACGCTGGTCCATCAGCACCGTCTTGATCGACTGCCGGGAAAGCCGAAGAAGTGCCGAAAGGTCGGTGTCGGTGAACTCGGCGTCAAGAGGCTCGTGGCCCAAACCGCCACTGTATTCAGCGAAACGTGCGGTGGTCATGAGGGAGACGGTGCCTAACCTTCTCACGTCGCGATAGTGCAGGGAACGCCCGTCCACGAGCTTGATACTGATGCAGACATACTCGGCCAGTGTTGCGGGCAGCGCATCGGCGACCAGCAGCAACCCGCCGGTGAAGCGCGGTTGGACAACGAGGTGCTGTGAAGCAGTCGGAGATTCCAGATCGAGCACGATCAGCTTGGCGCGTCGCCACACCCTCGTGATTGTGGCTCCGAGCAGCACCCGCGAGAACTCCGACGCGTCGACCTCGCGCAGCACGTCGGTCCTCAGCACCACCACGCTCTTTACGATGGCCCCACGAATCTCGGCATCGAGATCACGGGCAATCGTTTCGGTTTCAGGAAGCTCCGGCATCTGCGTCGCGGCGACTCATCGCATCGGCATGCGCGGCGGTTTCCGCGGCTGCGACTCGCACGCGAAGCGCGTTCTGCAGTCGCTCGGCTTCTCGCCAGCCGATGTCGCGGCGATACACGGCCCCGTCAAAGCCAAT
>JANOPS010000079.1:0-15242 GCA_031421995.1 Gemmatimonadaceae bacterium | reverse complement strand
TATGCCTCCTGAATACTCGCTGTACGAAGCCAAAGCCAAGCTCTCCGCGCTGGTCCGTCAAGTGCGCGAAGGCGGCACCGTGATCATCACGGTACACGGTGAGCCCGCAGCCGAGCTCAGGCCCATCGCGCCGTCCACGGTGCGGGAGACCAACGAAGAGCGGCTGGACGCCCTCAGCGCACGCGGACTTCTTTCGTCGGCGCGCATGGCACCCTCCGCCGTGAACGCGTGGCCGATTGGCACCCGCAAGCGCGGCGCGCTCAAGCGCTTTCTCGAGGATCGCGATTGACAATCCTGTTCATTGACAGCTCGGTGATTATCGCCATTGCTTTCAACGAGGCGACGGCGTCGGCCGCGCGGAAACGACTGCACCGCGCCGCGCGCGTGTTGGCAGCGCCGCTCCTTGAGGCCGAAGTGCGCGCCGCGTTCCGCCGTGAAGAACGACCGATCGACGAAACACTCTTTGCGCCGATCGCGTGGATTCACCCCAATCGTGTGCTGAGCGCGGAGATTGCCAGCGTCTTGGAATCGGGCTACGTGAGAGGGGCCGACTGCTGGCACCTCGCCACAGCGCTGTTCGCCGCACCTGTTCCGGCCCAAGCGACCTTCTTTACCTTTGACAGCAGACAGGGCACGGTGGCCAAGGCGCTCGGGTTTCGCGTCTAGCGATACGTCGCAGCACCAGCGGCGAATGTCCTGAGGGCATCACGCGCGCGACGGGCAGCGGAAATGGATGGCGTGCTGCTAGAACGTGCGCGGCGGCACGCGTTATTTCAGTCGTTGGGTTTCACCGAGCCCACCACGGCTACAATCGGGTGCTCGCGGTCGTGCGCGGCGAGGCGATCTCCGCCGATGCGCCCTCCTGTCTGATCGTCGCGCCCTGCGCACGCAGAATGCGCTCCGCCACAATACTGAGGGCATCGGACGAGAAGTCGAGCGTCGCGGGACTGATGCGTAGCACGCACTGTGCACGTTGCGCAAGTGTTTCGATGGTGAGTGTGTCACCGCTCGACCGTGCGCCCACCGCCCGGGTGACCAACAGCGCGATCGCCTCCGCGAGCGCCGAGCGATTCGCCCAGACACTCGGGAGCGCTGGTTCCAGTTGCAACACCACTCGCACCCCACGGCGGTCCGCCGACGCACGCACCATCGGGAGGACCGCGCGCATCGTGTCGTTGAGTGAGACCGGCTCTAGCCGCGGTGTTAACGCCTCACGATCCGCGTCACCCACGGTGGCCAATCGGCGCAATGAGGCGTCCATTGCATCGGCGCCGGCGCGCGCCGACACCAGCAGTTCTTCCTGATTCTCGTTGACCTCGCCGAACCGCGCGTCCAACAGAATGTGAAGCGGCAAGCGCACCTCATCAACCTGCGCCGCGATGCCGCGCACGGTGGCCGATAGCATGGTCGCCTGTTCCTGCAACCGCTGTTCGAGCTGATGAGCGTCGGCGCGCGCCCCCTCCAGCGATACTGTCAGTCGTGCCACTGTGCCTTCAATACGATCCAGATCGTCGTCCGAGGAGTCGTTGCCGTTCGATTGCACCTCGCCGACCCGATCGCTTCGCCCAAGGCGACGCAAGCGGCCAACGAGATATCGCGTGTTGGACCACGTGAGCAACAACGACACGAGTGCCAAAAGTGCGGAGCCGGCGACGACGTACTCCGGCGCTTCGCGGCCGATCTCCCCGTAGTACGCCATGGCAAGCACAAGCGCGATCGCCAGCAGCGACGGCGCCAGCCCCAACAACAGGCGCTGCCCCACGGTCAATCGGATGCGCTGCGAAATCCAGTCGGCTTTATTGGCGAGGCTCATGTGCGCGCCTCGTTCTCGCCGGAGACGACAAGTACGTCGAGCCCGGCACGCATCTCCAGTACCCGCTCGATCACCGAGCGCCGGTGCAACTGATACCAGGCAGCGCGTCGTGGTTGTCCAACGATCGCCAGCGACACCCCGCGCGCCTCTGCGAACTTCGCCAGCTCGGCGGCCACATCGTCGCCCAGCAGCTTGACGATCTCGGCACCCAGGGACTGCGCCAGTTGCAAATTCTCCACCAACCGTCGCTGCACCGATGCGTCAATGCGATCGGCGCGTTCGGCCGACGTCTGCACATAGACGCAGTACCAGTCGGTATTGAGCCGCCCCGCGATCCGACTGGCTTTGCGCAGCAAGATGCGGGAAAGTCGTGGATTGCTTGACAAACAGACCATCAACCGGTCGACGGCCCGCGGTGTCGGTACTGTCGCGGACTCGCGCCGCGTGGTCTCCTCGCGTGCGCGGTCTACCGAGCTGGCGACCTCGCGCAGTGCCAGCTCGCGCAGCGTGCTGAGATTCTCGTCGGTGAAGAAGTTCGCCAACGCCGCTGGCACCTTGTCAAGACTGTAGATCTTTCCATCGCGGAGCCGTTGCCGAAGATCCTCGGCCGACAGATCAACGTTCACCACTTGATCCGCCTGGGCAACGAGCCAGTCAGGAACCGTTTCCCGCACCACAATGGCGAGCTCGCGTTGCAGCACGTCGTTCAGCGACTCCAGATGCTGCACGTTCATCGCCGAGATCACATTGATGCCTTCGTCAAGCAATGCCCGGACGTCTTCCCAGCGCTTCGCATACCGCGACCCAGGGACGTTGGTGTGCGGCAATTCGTCGACAATGGCCACCTGCGGCCGTCGCGCAATGATGGCGTCGACATCCATCTCGTCAACGTCCACCCCACGATACGCCACACGGGTGCGCGGGACTTGCTCGAGATCTCCAATCAGCGCGGCGGTCTCCGCACGCCCGTGCGTTTCGACGAACCCGATCACCACATCCAGTTGGCGACGCCGCAGGTCGTGCGCCTCCTGCAGCATCCGATACGTCTTGCCGACGCCGGCCGCCGAACCGATGTAGAGTTTGAGCTTCCCGCGCTCGCGCTGCTTGACGAGCGCGAGAAAGCTCGACGTTTCGTTCATACCGCGGATTGGCTCATACGAACGCGTTCAAAAGCTCAATGCGAGTGACGAAACGGCGAACAGGCTGGACTTGCTTGGCGCGCGCCTGCTGCCGTCCGGGAACAGCGCGTGCTTGTTTTGCCATCCGCGCACCTCGGTGCGCCAGAGTACCCGTGCATAGGGCGTGACGTCGATTCCCGCCGACCCGCCGGTCGCGCGGAACGCCGGGTTCGCCGTGGCAGTACTGCCGGTGCCTCGTGTGCCCGTGCTCAGGATCACCTGATCTCCGTCATTGTAGCCTTCGGCGCGGACAAGCAGGGCGATCGTCGGCGTTGCTTGCACGCGAGCCACGGCGGTCCATCCGTACCACGACGATTGACCACCAACCGATGGATCACGCGACTGCGAACCCACGTCGAACTCTCCCATGACGGTGAACTTGCCCGTGGTGTGCTTGGCCCCGACGCCATTGAACATGCGTAGTCGCGTTCCGGCCTCGTTGGAGAAGAAGTTGTAGTACGACAGCGTGCTGCTGCCGGTTGCAGCGAAGTCGAGGCGAACGCCACCGCCCTTGCCGGTGTTGTTCTCCGAAATGTTCTGCCAGCCGTTCACCACGTTGACCTGCGCCGTGAGCTTGGCCGTGGGAGTCCACGTGAGTTTCACGCCACTCTGGTAGTATGGCGAATACTCACCCACCAGTGACCGCGTGTACGTCAGATTATCACGAGACGCCCACGATTCCATGCCCATGTGAGAGTAGAAGACACCACCGTCTACCCAGAGCTTTTCGGCAAACCTGACGCCGACCACCGCTTCCTGAATCATGCGTGCCAGTGAGGGACCACTGAACGCCCCATTGGTTGGCTCTCCGGAATAGTTGGATTGGACCGACGTGCCGGTCTGCAGCGCGAAGCGGCCGCGGTAATGCGGCGCATCGAGCTTGACCTCGGCGAAAGCCAAATTGATGTTGAATTCGTTGTGCCGAGCGGGCTGTGTCGTGAACGGCGTGCCGCCGGCAAACGACCGGTCGAATGACGGCGGACGGCCGAAATCCCATGCGAAGTAGCCGTCGACGAAGGCGCCAAACGTGATGCGCGGTGTGGTGTCGGTGGGCGTAGCCTGCCCCTCGAGAGACAGGACCGGTGTCGCCGCGGCCAATGCCACAGCGACCGCAACGCGAAAATAGGTCTGCATATGCGGAGTATCAGTCTGGATGGTTACTTGGATTGCGCCGGTGTCACGCTCGCGCGCGCCATCGGAAACGCCGAGTCGACAGCGATGTTCAGGAGAAGCACGTTGACGCGTGGTTCGCCAAACACCAGGTACTGGCGGTGCTCAGTGTGCCCGTCGACCACGCGGCGCACTGCGGCTGAATCCGCGTGGCGCGCCCGCGCGACGCGACCGACTTGCAAGTGCGCGTTGGCTGGTGAAATATGCGGATCCAAGCCGGAGGCGCTCGCCGTCACGAGATCCGACGGAATCGCACCGCGCTTCACGCCGAGGGTCGCCACGGCGCTATCAGCGCGTTCGGCAATCAATGTATCTGCCAGCTTCCGGTTGGTAGGCCCCTTGTTGGAGCCGCCTGACGCTGCACCATCGTACCCAGCCCCGGCGGCCGACGGGCGCGAGTGAAAGTACTCCTCTCGGGTGAACGACTGTCCGATCAGCGCACTGCCGACCACTTTCCCGTCGATCGTGACCAGCGAGCCGTTCGCCTGCGCCGGAAAGAGCAACTGCGACGCGCCGGTGATGAGTGCGGGATAGATCGCGCCCGTCAGCGCGCAGAGCAGCAGCGTGAGCATGACGGCCGGCTTGATCAGTCCACGCATCATCGAAGTGTTCTCGTGTGAGGTGTTCATGAGACGAGGTGCAGCGTGACAAGTGCGAGGTCGATCGCTTTGATGCCCACGAACGGTACGAGCAGTCCACCGACGCCGTATACCAGCAAGTTGCGCCGCAACACCGTTCCGGCTGGCGCCGGACGATACTTCACTCCGCGGAGCGCTAATGGAATGAGCGCTACGATGATGAGCGCGTTGAAGATCACGGAAGCCAGGATCGCGCTCTCGGGCGAGTGCAGGCGCATCACATTGAGCGGCTCCAATGCGCCGTGTACGCCGTAGATTGTGACGAAGATCGCCGGAATGATGGCGAAGTACTTGGCGACATCGTTGGAAATCGAAAACGTGGTCAGCGCGCCGCGCGTCATCAGCAGCTGTTTTCCAATCTCCACGATCTCGATCAGCTTCGTGGGATTTGAGTCGAGGTCGATCATGTTGCCGGCTTCCTTCGCCGCTTGCGTGCCGCTGTTCATCGCGACACCAACATCGGCCTGCGCGAGCGCCGGCGCATCGTTGGTCCCGTCACCCGTCATCGCGACCAGACGACCGCCAAGTTGCTCGCGTTGAATCAACGCCATCTTGTCTTCCGGCTTTGCCTCGGCGAGGAAATCATCCACACCGGCCTCCTGCGCGATCGCCGCAGCCGTCAGCGGATTGTCGCCGGTGATCATCACCGTGCGAATCCCCATCGCGCGGAGTCGATCAAACCGCTCGCGCATGCCGCCCTTCACGATGTCCTTCAGATAAATCACGCCGAGCACACGAGCAGCGTCCGCGTCGTGCTCGGCAACGGCCAGCGGGGTACCTCCCTCACGAGCAACCTTTTCGATCAGCGCGTCGAGATCCGCCGGGATCGTCCCGCCAAGCTCCCGAACCCAGCGCACGACCATATCACCGGCACCCTTTCGGAGCTGGCGGCCGTCGGCCAGATTCACGCCACTCATTCGCGTCTGGGCGGTAAACGGGACAAACTCCGGCGATCCGCCGTGCATCACTTCCGCGTCACGCCCATGCGCAGCGAGGCGCTCCCTGGCAAGCACCACAATGCTCCGCCCCTCGGGCGTTTCATCAGCCAACGAAGCAAGATGCGCGCGGTCCGCCAGCTCCGCCTCATGCACACTGGACACCGGCAGGAAGACCGACGCCTGACGGTTTCCCAGCGTGATCGTACCGGTTTTGTCGAGCAGCAGCGTGTTCACATCGCCAGCGGCCTCTACCGCGCGACCGCTCATGGCAATCACGTTCTGCTGAATCAGGCGATCCATGCCGGCAATCCCGATGGCCGAGAGCAAGCCGCCGATGGTTGTGGGAATCAGGCAGACCAAGAGCGCGATCAGCACGGGCACCGAGACGGGCGACTGCGCGTAGATCGCAAACGGCTGCAGCGTCGCCACGGCCAACAGGAACACCAGCGTGAGACCGGAGAGCAGAATCGTCAAGGCGATCTCATTGGGCGTTTTCTGACGCGATGCGCCCTCGACCAAGGAGATCATGCGATCGAGGAACGTCTCGCCAGGATTCGCTGTGATGCGAACAACCAAGTAGTCGGACAGCACCCGCGTGCCGCCAGTGACCGCCGAGCGATCGCCGCCGCTTTCACGGATGACCGGCGCGCTCTCGCCGGTGATGGCGCTTTCGTCGACCGAGGCCACACCCTCGACGACCTCACCGTCACCAGCGATCACGTCACCCGGCAGGCACAGGACGAGGTCGTCGCGCCGCAACTCCGTGGCTGAGACCTCCCGCACCGGCGCGCCGTTGAGTTGTCCGCCCAGGACGGTGCCGCGCGGCAGTGAACGCGCCGACGTTTGTGTCCGCGCCTTGCGCAGTGTGTCTGCCTGCGCTTTACCGCGACCTTCCGCCATCGCTTCCGCGAAGTTTGCGAATAGCACCGTAAACCACAACCACAGCGATAGCTGAGCCAGGAATCCGATGCCCGCGTTGCCGGCCAGCAGATCACGGAGCAAGGCCCCTGTCGTGTACACCGACCCGACCAGCACGACGAACATGACGGGGTTCCTCACCATCGTGCGCGGATCGAGCTTTCGAAACGCGTCGAGGATCGCACGTCGAACAATCTCTGGCGCAAACAGCGGCCGCGGGGCGACGCTGGCGGTAGGCGTTGGACCACCGACGCTGGAACTACGAGTAGCGCTCATGAATGCGATATCCTCAGAACAGCGTGCCAGCGCGCATCATCAGCTGCTCAACAATCGGACCCAGCGCGAGCGCCGGGAAGAATGTGAGTGCACCAACGATGAGCACGACGCCAATGAGCAGGGTGGTAAAGAGCGGACCGGACACCGGGAAGGTGCCGCTCGACGCGGGGACCGTGCGCTTCTCCGCCAGAAACCCCGCCAGCGCCATGACCGGTACGATCAAGGCGAACCGACCGATCAGCATGGCGGCGCCAAAGAACGAGTTGTACCAGTACGTGCCGCCGGTAAGGCCGGCGAATGCCGACCCATTGTTACCTGTGGTCGACGAAAACGCGTACAGAATTTCGGAGAACCCGTGTGGACCCGCGTTGTTGCGGCCAGCCAACCCGGCCTCGGATACGGCACTGATCGCAGTAAACACCAGAATAGAGGCAGCGGCGGCCAGCACGTACAGCATCGTCATCTGGACTTCGCGCGCCTGAATCTTCTTGCCGAGGTATTCCGGCGTCCGTCCAACCATCAACCCGGCGATGAACACCGTCAGCACGACGAAGATCAACATGCCATACAACCCCGCGCCAACGCCGCCGAAGATCACCTCGCCAAGCTGCATGTTGACGATCGGCACCATGCCGGCCAGTGGGGTGAACGAGTCGTGCATCGCGTTCACTGCACCGCATGAGGCATCGGTCGTGACCACACTGAACAGGGCGGAGTTGGCAATACCAAAGCGAACCTCCTTGCCCTCCATATTCCCGCCCGGCGACGTCGCCGTCGTGGCGAGGTCTACACCATGCACCGCGTGGATGGGATTGCCTGTCGCCTCGCCCCAGTACGTCACGCCAACGCCACCAAGGAATAGTATGAACATGGCGGCCAGAACCGACCAGCCATGCTTCAGGTTGTTGGTCATGCGGCCCAGCAAGTACACGAGCCCCGCAGGCAGCATGAAGATCGCCACCATCTGCCAGAAGTTCGTGAACGGCGTAGGATTCTCGAATGGGTGCGCCGAGTTGGCGTTGAAGAATCCGCCACCGTTGGTACCGATCTGTTTGATGGCTTCCTGACTGGCAACCGGTCCGAGGGCGAGTACCTGCTTGGCGCCTTCGAGTGTGGTGATCTCGGCGTACGAGGCAAAGGTTTGGATTGCCCCTTGCTGTACAAGAAACACGGCGAAGACTGCGGATGCGGGCAGCAAGACATATAGCGTCCCGCGCACAAGGTCGGTCCAGAAGTTCCCCAGCCGCCCCTTGGCCTCACCGCCACGACGCGCGATGCCGCGCACCAACGCGACCGCGATACCCATGCCGACCGCGGCGGACACGAAGTTGTGGAACGCCAGCTGCGTCATCTGCGTGAAGTACGACATCGTCGACTCGCCGCTGTAGCTTTGCCAGTTCGTGTTGGTGGTAAAGCTGGCGGCCGTTTCGAACGCTTGGCGATCCACCACTGCGGGCATCTTCTGCGGGTTGAACGGCAACAGGTGTTGCAGACGGAGCACCGCGTAGGTCAGCAGCATGGAGACCGCGCTAAAGAACAGCACGGCGCTCAGGTAGCGCGTCCAGTGCTGATCTTCCTGGTCGTTGACGCCAGAGAGCCGGTACAGCACACGCTCGATCGGACGCAGAAATTTTGCGCGACCATCGAAGACATCAACGAGATAGCGACCCACGGGAGCCGTGAGCGCTAGCACGACGAGGGAGAAGAGGGCGATCTGCGCCCAGCCATTGAGGGTCATGGCGCCTCTAGAACCGCTCGGGGCGGACGAGCGTGAAGATCAGGTAGCCGAGCAACCCGGCAACAAGCAGGAGCCCGACGAGGAGGTCGGCGGTCATACGGTGTGGTCGTCGGGCACGTCGGCGGCGGCGCGTTTCCCGAGCGCCTCGCACCCACGGACGTAGGCCAGCATGAGCGCGAAGAACAGGATGGTTCCTGCGACGTAGATCAAATCCAGCACAGCGGTATTCTCCGATGTTTGAGACTCCCGGAGGATGGTCTTTACCTCATAAAGACCGCACAAGCATTGGTGTTTGGGTCATAAAAATCCTACAAAAACCGCAACGTTGGTCCGGCCGCGCGCGGCAGTTTCAACACGAAGGTCGCTCCACCCGTCGCACGTGCCTGGTAGCGGAGCGTTCCGCCCTGTGCCTCCGCCAAGCCGCGGGAAATCGAGAGCCCGAGACCCGCGCCACGCGCATCGGGCGGCGTGTCGGCGGGTCGGTAGAACGGTTCGAAGATCCGCTCCTCCTCGCCCGACCGCACGCCCGCTCCGTCATCGGAGACGTCCAGACGCACCATGTCGCCGTCAAGGCATGCAGAGATCTCAATGCCCGCGTTGGCCGCGGAGTACTTTGCGGCGTTCTCCAGCAGATTCACGAGAATGCGCAAGGATTGCGTGAGATCAAACCGTGCGATCAACATCTCGTCGGGCAGCGACACGGCTACCGCACGACTCCCGATCGCGCCGTGCGCACGTTGCAGCGCCGCGCCGATCAATTCGTCAACCGTGTTCACCGCAAGGATCGGCTGCACGGCGCCCGCCTGAATCCGCGAGAGATCGAGCAGGTCGCCTACCAAGGCGTCGAGTCGGTCCGCCTCGGACTCAATCACGCGCGCGGCACTGGAGGGCGCAGTGGCTGAAATCTCGTGTGCCAGCGCCTTGATCGTGGTCAGCGGGGTGCGCAGATCATGCGACACCGCCATCAGGAGCGCATTGCGCAGCGACTCCACTCGTCGTTCCGCTTCGGCCCGTTCTGCCGTCGCTTCCAGCCGCACACGCTCGACGCCGAGCGCCGCGTAGTAGGCCAATGCATCGAGAAGCCGCGCGCTGTCCGCGGTGAGTGTGGTACTGGTGGCGAACGCGACGCGAAGCACGCCGACCGCCTGTTCACGAACGTTCAGCGCGCGATCAATCATCACGACATTCAGCCCAACGAGGCCCGCCGGATCCATACGTGTGGTGCCGTCTTCAAGGACAACCGCGGCGCGCACGCGATCGCCGTACCACGCGGTCATGGGGCTGGACGCCGCATTGGCGCGGCCGGCCCGTGTGGTGCGATGCAGCCCGCCCGCCTCAGCACGGCGATAGAACTCAACCTCTCGTGCGTTCAGCGATGAACGAATCACCTCGGCAATCGCGTCGAGCGCCGCCGCCGCGCTGGGTGCCGCCAGCGTTTCGGCACCGAGCGTCGCCAGTCGATCAACTTCGCGCGCGCGCGCCACGGCCGCGTCGGTGTTCCGGCGGGCACGGTAGAGCAGCTGCGCGGCGACGATCCCGGTAGCCAGAAACGTCACCAGCACCAGCCAGTCGAACGGGTCGGCGATGATGAACGTGTAGTACGGCGGGAGAAAGAAATAGTTGAACGCAAGGAACGCGCCGCCGGCGACCGTCAGTCCAATCGCGCGCCCGCCGGCTGCACTCGATCCCAGCACCACCAGCAGGAACACGAGCGCAAAGTGCGCCTTGTCGAGACGCTGACGCACCAACAAGAGCAGCGCCGCGGTGGCGCACAAGACACCCAGCCAGAGCACCCACTGTCGCCACGAACTGGCCTTCACGCGGCGCGCACTCCGTCCGGCTCAAAGCGATACCCGACACCGGACTCTGTGTGAATGAACTGCGGACGTACCGGGTCGCGCTCAAGCTTGCGACGAAGATGCCCGATGTAGACGCGCAGATACTGCGGCGCGTCTCCCTCCGCATTGCCCCAAACGGCCGCGAAGAGCTGGCGATGTGTCAACGTCTGTCGCGGATGCAACACGAACGCACGGAGCAGCGCAAACTCGGTCGGCGTGAAGTGCACCGGCAGCCCGGCCCGCTCGATGCGACGTCGCTGCAGATCCACCGTCCACTCGCCGAAGGTGATCGTCGCCGCCGCCGTTGGTGCGGCGGTGCGGGCGCGACGCAGTTGGGCGCGCACGCGCGCCACGAGCTCGATCGTACTGAATGGCTTGGTCATGTAATCGTCGGCGCCAGCGTCCAGCAGCGCCGCCTTCTCCGTGTCCTGATGACGTGCCGACAGCACCAGAATCGGCGCCTCCGACCAGCGGCGAATCTCACGGCAGACATCAAGACCGGGTTGGTCGGGTAACCCGAGGTCGAGCACAATCAGCGCCGGCTGCTCCGCCGCGGCGAGGTCGATACCCTCCCGCGCGGTGCCTGCCTCAAGGACCCGAACCGTGACTTCCTCCGCGTCGCCCCCCAACAGGGCCGCGGGCGTCAACGCGTGCCTGAGCGCACGCCGGATGGGCACCTCGTCATCGACGAGGAGGATGGTCAAGTGTCCGGAAGGCATGACATAACACTAAGCGTTCGGCGCCGTTACCGGACCGCGACCGACATGCTGACCACACCGTGATAAGGCGTGGCGGTCCGACGTTGCAGATCTCGCGATTGTTCCAGTCATTGAAGGGCGTGGCCGTGGCATGTCTGAAGGGGGAGGTGCCGATGGCACCTCCCCCCGTCGTTGTTTCTGCCCGCGAGACAACCGGCATGGCGGACAGCGCGCCGCACCGGCTATTGCAGGCTCTTGTCATCGCTGACGACGTGCGTGTGCCGCCGCACTCGGTGCGACCGTCCCGCACGTGATGCTGGCCTGCCGAATCGCGCGCCCGCCGGTCTCGCTGTCATCGGCCCAGAAGACGGGCTTCCGGCCGCTCACACACTCGGCGTTTGGTGCGAACGCAAACCCTTCGTTGTTCAGGTTGGGCATCGTGGTCGGACGGGCGTATCGGCGTGGCGTCAGGAATCGCCCCCGAGTGGGTGAGGCAACCGTGACATCGATTTCGAGGATCCCCGTCGTGTTGTTGCACCCATCGTCACACGTCGCCCACAGATACCCGGTGGCGCGATCATACTCCATGCCCATCACGCCAGGAAAGCCCGTCGTGATCGTTGCGACGCGCGTGAACCCGCTTGTCGTGTGGTTGAGGGCATACGCGTAGATCACCCCGTTGGCTTCCAAGCCGACGAAGAACAATCCGGTCCCATGGTCGGCGTAGTCGACTGGCGCGTACGCGCGACCCTTCGACTCATCGAAGAGTGCATTGGCCACGAGCATGCTGTCAGGAATCCACGTGATGGCTTCGGCGCCGAGGTTTGCACCAACAGCCGGTAGATCACTGGTGAGATTCCATTCATGCGTGGCGCGAAGGATCGTGCCCGGCTGCGAGGGATCAAAGCGCAGAATGCTGTTGCGACTGATCCCGTTTGCACCGTTGTTGCGTTCGCTGGCCACGTATAGCCCTGCACTGCTACCAACGCCTGCGAACGTTACACCCTCGGCGTCTGCATCGCCCGTGCTATCGGGATACCGCAGCAGCTTGCCAGCCGCCCAGTTGTTCGCAGGATCGGGGGTCCAGATGCCGCCGCTGAAGATCAAGCGGAACAGCGCGCCTGGACCGTTCCGTGCGGCCCAGAGCACAGCCGGTTGTGCACCAGCTGCCGCTTCGTACGTGAGCCCGCTCATGTTCCCGCCGAATACGGCGTTGCCGTCAACCGCGCGCACGTCGTCGCTGCCGGGCCACGGGGAAGCCGGTGGCGGGCCGCCGGTGCACACGTTGGCGGCACCCTTCGTGGAGACGGTCGTGCTCGCGAAGTCGCCCGTGCCATCTGGGCAACGGCCGTACGTAATCGCGGCATGCACAGTCCACGTATACGAATCCAGCAACGCGCCATTCGGATCGTAGATGCGCGCCGCGTCGCCGGCCCCAAGGCCGAAACCCAGCACCGTCTCTTCGATCACGTAGAACGCGCCCGGCGCAATCGTCGTCCCGGCTGGCAAGGCGGTGGTTCGGGTATCATCGTTGTCCTTCACAATGAATCCCGACAGGTCGAGCGTCGTGGTGCCGCTGTTATAGAGCTCGATCCAATCGCCCGGCGTCCCACCATTCGATTCGACTTCGTTGATTTTGATCGGCGCACGGCAATCGTTCGCCGCGTTCTTGGTCGAGTTTGTCGTCGTGGTAAAGCCACCGGTCCCGTCGGGGCATCGGCCGTACGTGGTGGTGGCGTGCGCGGTCCACGTGTAGCCGTCAATCAAGACGCCCGTCGGATTAAAGAGGCGCGCCGCATCTGCGGCCCCCAGTCCAAATCCCAGCGTCGACTCTTCGATAATCAAAAATGCGCCGGGCGCGATCGTTGTCCCGACGGGCAACGTGGTCGTTCGGGCATCATCGTTGTCCTTCACAATGAAGCCAGCAAGATTGACCGTCGTTGGCCCCGCATTGTACAGCTCGATCCAGTCGCCGGGCGTGCCTCCATTCGACTCAACCTCGTTGATCTTCACCTGCGGACGGCAATCGTTGACGGCGCCCTTCGTCACGCTCGTCATGTCGACAAAGCCACCGGTTCCATTCGGGCAACGCCCATAGGAGGACAGTGCATGGGTGGTCCACCCGTGCACATCAACCGGTGCACCGGACTGATTGTAAAGCCGTACCGAGTCGGCGGCGCCCAGCCCGTACGCAAAAGCCGCTTCCTCGGCGACCAGATAGCCGCCCGGCGCGATCGTCGTACCAGCGGGGAACTGAAAGGTGCGCGTATCGTCATTGTCCTTGAGCGCCCATCCCGCCACGCTGACGGCAGTCGCGGTCGGGTTGTACAACTCGATCCAGTCGCCAGGCGTCCCCCCGTTCGATTCGATTTCGTTGATGCGAATCGCCGGCGGCGCGGTCACGGTGATCGTCGCACTGGCGGTCTTGCCACCGGCGCTGGCAATCACAGTCGTGCTGCCAGCGGCGCGCCCGGTCACGGCACCGCTCGCGTTGACTGTTGCGATGTTTGCGTTGCCCGTCGACCACGTAACAGTGCCCGTCGCGATCACCGAATTGATTTGATCCAGTCCGGCTGCGGTGGCCGCACTTGTTTGCCCAACGGTCACCGCGGTGGGCGACAGGCTGACGGTGATCGTCGTAAGCGCAGGCGCTGGAATCGGCTGCAGCGTGGATTCGATGTTCTCGCAGGCCGCGAAAGCCACGCTCGTGAGAATCGCACCAAGGACACGGCGCGATAGGGAAGGACGGCGAAGCAGCATGTGGAGTAGTGTCAGGGGTCGTCGGGATGCCTGCCGAACGGGCGCCGGAGAGGCAGCGCCATCGCGGTTGCCCCCACGCGGTTCACGCGGCCTTCTTACGGTTCACCCCAACTGCGTCGCCATCATCATGACGATGTCACAGTCATGTAAACCATGAGCGCACGCCGTGCGACGGCGGCGTAACGAACCGACGCCGTCGAAAAAGCGCATCGCATCCTCGGCGGACCGGATTCCTTGAAGGAGTAGGAATGCGCACGGCGAAGCCGCGACGAGAAGATGGCCGCACATCGCACTTTGGCTCTGCGCACAGTAACGTTGGATCAGACGGACGAGGTCGTGAGCGGCATGCGGGCGAGTGCCTCTGCACTCGCCACCCAGAACCTGTGACCGGCAACCATGCCGGATGGGATGACGATATGCATATCGGGTTGATCGGCGGCATCGGACCGGCTGCGACGGTGTCCTACTATCAGCGGCTCTGCGCGCGCATGCGAGAGCTCGGTGCACCTCTTGAGCTCACCATCGTGCAGGCAGACGTGAACACGCTGATCCGCAACAACCTTGCCGATAACCGTGACGCACAGGCGGTCGTTTACGCGGCGCTCATCGACCGATTGAAGGCGGCCGGCGCAGAGTGCGTCGGCATCACGTCGCTGGGCGGGCATTTCTGTTTCGACGAGACCGCTCGTATAGCCGCCCTCCCCCTCGTCTCCGCCGTGGCACCGCTTGATGACTTCTTCGCCGCGCAGGGCATCGTACGCGTTGGCCTGCTTGGCACTCGGGTCGTGATGCGCACGCGACTCTATGGGCAGCTGCACCGCACCAGCGCCGTGGCCTGCGACGACGATATCGAACGACTCGGCCAGCTGTATCAGGAGATGGCCGTGCGCGGTGTCTGCGATGATGCCACGCGCGACGTGTTCTTCGCGGCGGGTCGGCGAATGGTTGAGGAGCAGGGCGCCGAGGCGATTATCCTGGCCGGGACGGATCTCAACCTCGCCTTCGACGGGAGCCGTGACCCCGGGTACCGAGTCATCGATGCGCTCGATGTGCACGTCGCGGTGCTGGCTGATCTGGCGGCAGGGCGGGCGCGGGTGTAGCACGTCCGAGCGTAGGCTATTCTCTTCGTAGCGCCCACTGCAGTAGCGCGTAGCGTCGCGCGGCATACTTTCTCATCAGGTTCCTCCCGCGCGGCGGCGAGCCCCGGATACCACGCTCCTCTACCGTCACGCGCCAATCCCCTCACTCCCCGGAGCTTCGCATGAACATCCACCGCC
>JANOPS010000078.1:0-2753 GCA_031421995.1 Gemmatimonadaceae bacterium | reverse complement strand
ACGCGCCAGCGTGTCCGCGTCGAGATCCAGCATCACCGTTAGCGCGCCGCGTGGCTTGAAGCTTCCGGTGTACTGGAACTGCTCCTCTTTGAGCCACAGCGTGGTGTCCGCGCCGATCGCTGCTGCAACGGCATCATCCGCAACGCGACGAATGGGCGTCGTGATGACGAGATCGCCGAGCCGCGCTCGGGCGGCGCGGATGTCAGCAACACTGGGCGTTGAACGATCGGTCATGAACGAGTTGGGCAAGAGGATATCAGCGCGTTGGGGTCGCGCACTGTGGACCACGGCGGCGTCTCGCCGAGGTTTCGTGAAATATCGACGTTGGCACTCGTCAGCGGCACGCGAAGATCGCCCGGCGGTTCTGGGCGGGACACCGCCGGCGAACCGCGAGGTAACGTAGCGATCAGCCGAATGCTAAAGTAGCGATCAGCCGCTGATTAAAGTAGCGATCAGCCGCAACTGAGACGTCGCGCAGCGAGCGGCGCTGGAGGACCCGGTCGGGTTCATCGCCGGACTTCCCGAGCGGTCAATGCTCGATGAAATACAGCGCGTACCCGAGCTGTTCCTGGCGATCAAAGACGCGGTCCATCGGCGGTGCCTGCCGAGCCGGTTCATGCTCACCGGGTCACCTGACGATATGGCGAGCGGAAAGGCAGTTGGGCGGGGCGACGTGAGGTGCAACACTACGGCACCGCGTGTTGGCGTTTGCGCGCCGCGTCGAGCGCAGCGAACGCGGACGACAGCCGGATCGATTCAGTGCCTGTCACGTGCGTGAACAGTGTATCCGCCGGTCCAGACGCACGTGAGGCGACGACCACTCCGCTTGACGGGCCAAACATCTTGAGCGTCCGCGAAATGTTGATATCAGTCCCGACGATCGGAATCCGCAGCGAGCCAGCGGCAGATCGACGGATCACCGTGCTGTCTGTCACCAGCAGCACATTGCGTGGGTCGGCACCCGTTTGCATAAACGCAAACGCGACCCGCTCATTCGGGTGCAACACGCCCGCCGTGCGCGCGTCCTCCACGATCGCACGGGGGATCGCCTCAGAGAAGGCATAGAGCGCGGGCTCGTCGCCGTCACTCAACGCCACGAGCAGGCGCACAATGACCAGCACGAGGAGCGACAGCAAGGCGACCCCCACGACAGCGAGCGAGGCCACAATCGTCAACCGACGTCGCCGCTTGGCGCGCTGAACCTGCGCGGGTGACCGAAGCGCACTCGGCGTGCTGGCAGCGGTGAGCATTCCCACCAGATGCTCCGCGGTTGGCCGTTCGGCCGCGGACTTGCGCAGGCACTGTTCCGTGATCGCGGCGAGCGCGGTCGGCACATCAGGGCGTAAGGCACTCAGACGTGGCGGAGTCTGCGTCATGTGCTGGGCCAACGTTGCCCCGATCGACGAGGCCACGAACGGCGGACGCCCCGCGAGCATTTCAAAGAGCAACACGCCCGTTGCATAGATATCGGTCCGACCGTCCACCTCTTCGCCCAGCAGTTGTTCGGGACTCATGTACCCCGGCGTTCCCGAGGTGACCCCGTCGACATGCGTACCAGCACGACTGGTCACCAACGCAATGCCAAAGTCAGTGACAAAGGCACGACCAGTGCGGTCGAGCAGCACGTTGTCTGGCTTGATGTCTCGATGCACGATGCCTCGCGCATGTGCTGCAGCAAGGGCACTCGCCACGTCCAATGCAATTCGCACCGATTCGGCGGGCGAAAGCACCCCATTGGCAAGCCGCGTGGTGAGCGACTCTCCATCCAGCAGTCGCATGACCAGGTACAGCAGGCCCTCGCGACTATGCGCCGAGTACACTGGTACGATGTTGGGATGCTCGAGGCTCGCCACGATCTGCGCTTCGTGGAGAAATAGCGCTTCGAGAGGCGCCGACTCGGCGAGCGCGGGGTCAATAACCTTGATCGCGACGTCACGATCCAGCACGTGATCGTGGGCGCGAAACACCGATGCCGACCCGCCCACACCAAGCAGATCGCCGAGGGCGAAATGGTCGTGAACCGCATCGGCGAGGCGATGGCGAACGGCCGCTGCATCAAGCGTCATGACCAAAAGTGCACGATGGACTGGCTGAACGCTATCGACCCGGTTTCCCATGACGGCGGTGTTCGCAACGCCCCCCGCGCTGTGTCATATTGCGCGGATGGACAGCAACAATCAGAAGCACTTCGCGCACGACGCCAGGACCTCGGCCGCCCTGTTTGGTGATCGTCAATGACCGAACCCAAACGGGTCGACCCGCTTCACGGCGTCACACTGCAGGCCATGATCGAACATCTCGTGGAGCGCTACGGCTGGCCAGGACTCGGCGAGCGCATCGACATTCGCTGCTTCACGCACGACCCCAGCGTGAACTCGTCGCTCAAGTTCCTGCGCAAGACGCCGTGGGCCCGCGCGAAGGTCGAGTCACTCTACGTGCACTCGGCTACACACCCGCGAAAAACGCCCCGCATTGAGGCAGAGCCGACCGCCGCGAGTGAGCCACCGTGCGAGTCGTAAAGGCAACGCTACGGCAACACCAAGGCAACGCCGCCGATCGTGACGAGGTTGTCAGTCGGCGCGCGACACGAGGGTCACGGCGCCGGTCGTCGGTACAAGCCCACCAGCACCCCCTTGCCGCGCACGTGCGTCGCGATGGCGTCCATGACCGCTTTGCGCGTGGCTGGCGGCGACATGCCAACGGCCGCGACGTTCACCGTCGCATCGAGGGCGTACAGTTCGAAGACGTAGTGA
>JANOPS010000077.1:0-1775 GCA_031421995.1 Gemmatimonadaceae bacterium | reverse complement strand
TACATCGAAGACAACAACCTCGGCATCTCCGTGTCCGGCGACATGCAAACCCCGGGCGCCAACATTGCGCGCAATCTTGCGTCGTTCACCAACTTGTTCGTGCTGAACGGCGACGGCTGCGATCCGCACGACGCCTCTGGCAAACTGTCGGACGCGGTGTCGCATGTGCGCAGTGGCAAGGGCCCCGCGCTCGTGCGTCTCACCGTGCCGCGCCTGTCCAGTCATTCAGGGCCCGATAACCAGAAGGGCTATCGCTCGGACGCACAGATCGCCGAGGATCTCATGCGAGATCCGCTCCCACGACTGCGCGAGTATCTCGTGCCGACGATGATGTCGGCGGCCGAGTGGGGCGAGTTGGAGGCCGAAGTGGCGGGAGACGTTGCCGCCGCGCTTGACGGTGCACGGGCGCGCCCGATGCCCGATCCGTCGCGCATTGCCCAGCACGTGTTTGAGGACGTCGCGCCTGACGTGCCCGCCGCGACGCTCGGTGGGTTGTCGCGCGCCGAACGCGCCGCGCTTGGTGGCACAGACGTTCCTTCTGAAGACGGCGACCTGCTGCGATTCGCGGAGGCCATTCGTCGAACGCTCCGACACGAGCTCACCGTCAATCCCAAAGTGGTCGTGTTTGGCGAGGACGTCGGTCGTAAAGGCGGTGTGCATCTGGTGACCGAGGGACTGCAGAAGCAATTCGGCGATGCACGCGTCTTTGATACGAGCCTGTCTGAAGAGGCGATCATCGGACGCGCGGTGGCAATGGCGATCAGCGGGTTGATGCCCGTCGCCGAGATTCAATTTCGCAAATACGCCGATCCGGCCACCGAGCAGCTCAACAACTGTGGCACCATGCGCTGGCGGACCGCCAATCGCTTCGCCGCGCCGATTGTCGTGCGTATGCCTGGCGGCTTCGGCAAAGACGTGGGCGACCCATGGCACAGTCTCAGTGATGAGGTGCGTTTCGCGCACGCGTATGGGTGGCAGGTGGCGATGCCGTCGAATGCAGCCGACGCGGTGGGGTTGCTGCGGGCCGCGATGCGTGGGGGGAACCCAACCATCTTCTTCGAGCACCGGTCGCTGCTCATGACCGGTGACGGAAGCGCGCGGTATCCTGGTGACGACTACGTGCTGCCCTTTGGCCGTGCCCGGGTGGTCCATGAGGGGACCGACCTGACACTGGTGTCGTGGGGCGCCATGGTGCATCGCTGTGCGGCCGCCGCCGGGCAGTTTGCCGGGCGCGTGGAGCTTATCGACCTGCGCACGATCGCGCCGTGGGACCGCGACGCGGTCTTGGCGTCGGTGCGCAAAACCCACCGCTGCCTGATCGTCCACGAGGACAACCTCACGGCCGGGTTTGGGAGCGAGATCGCCAGCACGCTGGCCAGCGCGGCCTTCTGGTATCTGGACGCCCCCGTTGAGCGATTGGCGCCACGCGACATCCCCATGCCCTATCATCCGCGCCTGCTCGACGCCGTCCTGCCGGATAGTGACGGTATCGCGGACGCCATTGCCGGTATCCTCGCGGCCTAGCTAGTGTCCATCCTGAAACACCGCGAACGGCACACGGCACTGCGAGGGAACTGCGAGGGGTGAGCGACAGCATGGGAGCAGGCCTGAGCGCTCAGGCCTGAGGAAAAGAAGGGTGAGGCGCACCACAGGCGTGGGCTCTGAGCTCTCAGCCGGTCAGGGGAGAGCTCCAGCCTGAGGCCTCAGCCCTGAGCAGGGCTCACCGCTCGCTCCTCACCCCTCAAGCAGGCGCTCAATCCTGAGCCCTGAGACCT
>JANOPS010000076.1:0-6245 GCA_031421995.1 Gemmatimonadaceae bacterium | reverse complement strand
CGCCGAGCAGGGCGTGCACGGTGCCGGGCCGCACGCGTAACGACGCGTCGTTCAGCGCGACGACCGCGCCAAAGCGGTGCGTGATGCCGCGCAGCGAGAGCAGTGAGGCTGCCCCCGCGTTGCTGGTGGTCACGACCCCGTAGGCAGGTGCAAGAAGCTCCACGGCACACCGAAGCGCTGCTCGATCCACGCGCCGAGTGCTTGCACGCCCAGCGTCTCGGTCGCGTAGTGACCCGCAAAAATAATCAGCAGGTCCTGTTCTTGTGCCTCGACGGTGGTGTGATGCGGTCCTTCACCGGTGATGAACGTGTCGATGCCGCGTTCGCGCGCTTCACGTAACGTGTCCGACGACGCGCCGCCACCGGAGACCATCGCCCAGCGTTTGCAGCGACGGCCAAGTGGTGAGATGGACGTGCGCACGGTGCCGCCGTAGCGCGCCACCACCGCGCGCGTGCGTTCGACCACATCAGTGGCGTCCATGTCCGTTTCGCCGGCCACGGAGATGTCGAGGCCCTTGAAGTTCCCGAAGCCACTCGACGGCGTTAAACCGATGGCGTTGGCCAGGAGCACATTGTTGCCAAGCGTCGCGTGCGCATCGAGGGGAAGATGTGTGCTATACACGGCGATGTTGTTGGCCATCAGCGTGCGCTGCTTGTGATACGGCACGCCGACAACGGGTTGCAGGCCGCCCCAGAACAAACCATGATGCACAATCAAGAGATCGGCGCCCAATACCGCCGCCTCGGCGATTGTCGCCATCGACGCATCCACGGCGACCGCGACTCGCGTGACGTGTCCGTCGTTCGCCACCTGCAAGCCGTTCAGCGCGACGGGGTAGTCAGGAATGCTCGACGTTCGCAATTCCGCGTCGAGGGCGGCAACGATGTCGCCAAGTGCGACGCGAGGCGTGGTTAGATCCGACGCATGCACGGAGTTGGTCGAGGTCATATGCGGGAGTTACGCGGAAGCACAGAGCGTGGCGAGAGCGATGTTAGGGCTTGATCGGTTTGGCAGCGTCGGTGCCCGCCAAAATGCTGTCGAGCGCGTGAAAGGTGCCGGCTTTGATCATGAGCGCAATGCTGTCAGACAGGTCGATCGCCTGGGGTGGGATTCGCGAGATGAGCTGTGGATTGAGCACGAGGCGCACCACATCGTCTTTCACGCCGAGATTCAGCACGCGCCCCACAAACGTCCCGGACTGTACTTCCTTGCCGATGGTGAGGAAGACGCGCGCCATATCAATCGCCACGCTGCCGAGAATCACATCCGGCGCGATGGCATTCTGATTCGCGTTCGTGCCAAATGCCAAAATCTTCTTTTCCTTTGCCGCTTGAAAAACGCCTAGGCCTGCTGCATCGGCGTTCTGAAAGATGATGTCGGCGCCGCGTGCAATCTGCGCGAGTGCCTGCTCTTTTCCGGCGCTCGCGTCGTCCCAATTGCCGATGTACGACGTAATCACCTTCACCTTCGGATTGACGGACAACGCGCCGCGCTCGAATGCCAAGAAGCTCGCCTTCACTGGCGGAAGCTCAGTGCCGCCGATCAACCCAATCGTATTCGTCTTGGTAGTCGCACCGGCAATGATGCCTGCCTGATACGAGGCTTCTTCAAACGCGAAGCTGATGCCCGCAACGTTCTTCGCGGTGACGCGACCGGACGTGATAACATAGATCGTGTTGGGGTAGGACGGCGCAACACGAACGGCAGCATCTTGAAACTCAAAACCGTGTCCGAAGACGATCGTTTTTCCCTGTGCACCATACTGCCGGAAATTCTCCTCAAACTCGGCCGGCGTTTTGGTCTGGATGTGCGAGATCTGCGCGCCCAGCGAGTCGCGGAGCGCAACCAGTCCGTCGTAGGCCAGCCCATTCCACCCTTGGTCGGCAATCGAACCGGGGGTGAGCAGGGCCGCGGTGAAGGCCGGCTTGCTGCCGGCGGAGTCGGCCGCTGGCGTCCCCTTGTCGGCGGTACCGCCGCAGCCGAAGAGAGCGGCCATCGTCGCCGTGGCCAAGAAGCGAGATACTGCCGAAGAAGGGAGGATGTGGCGCATTAATGTCTCGTGTATGGTCGTATAACGGCGCTATTGGTCTAGCTTCACGCCTAGCAGTTCGAGCACGCGTTCGAGGTCGTCGTTGGAGAAGAACGCAATGCGCACCTCTCCGCGATCCCGTGCTGTGAGGTGAATGTTGACGGTAGTCTGGAGCTTTTTGCGTACGAGCTCCTCCAAGCGGCGCACTTCTGCCGACGAGGCGCCGGGCGGGACTGCGGCCGCCGCGGCCGTCGAGGCGGCGGACTTCCGGCCCGTGGTGGCCGGTTTGGCGCGACCGGCCTGCACGCGACGCTCAACCTCGCGGACCGAATAGCCGTTCGCTACGGTTTCGCGTGCGAGGTCAGTGATGGCGCGTTCGGTGACGAGCGGCAGGAGCGCGCGCGCGTGTCCTGCCGAGAGCTGCTTTTCCTGGAGAAAGCGGCGGACGGCCGCCGGGAGTTGGCGGAGCCGCAGCGCGTTCGCGACCGTCGAGCGATCCTTGCCGACGACGTCAGCGACCTCTTGCTGCGACAGCGCGAATTCCTCCATCAGTCGATGATAGCCGTCGGCTTCTTCTATAGGATCGAGATCGGCTCGTTGGAGGTTCTCGACCATGGCCAAGGTAAGCAGCGTGCGATCATCGGTTTCGCGGACGATCGCCGGGATCTCGTTCCATCCCAATCGCGTCGCGGCGCGAAATCGTCGCTCGCCGGCAATGAGCTCGTAGCCGGTGCCACTCGGCGCTGGACGCACGGTGATGGGCTGCAGCAGCCCGCTGACGCGAAGGCTGGATTCGAGGTCTGCGAGGTCCTCGGGATTGAACTCGTGGCGCGGCTGGTACGGATTGGCGCGGATCTGCGAGATCGGAATAGTGCGAAGAGCGTTTTGCGGTGTTTGTTCGGTGTCAGCTCTACCCTTCGTTTCTGCCGGTCCCGTGGAGGGCACCGGGTCGCGACTAACGTCACGACGCGCCAGGAGCGCGTCGAGCCCTCGGCCGAGTCGGCGGGGAGTCTCGGGAGGATTCATTCGACGGTCTCGGGGGTGTGCGCGGGATGTGTCTGTGTCTCGGCGGACCTGTCGCGGGTCAGGAGCTCGCGAGCCACGGCCATGTACGCTTGCGCCCCGACCGAGGCGATATCATAGACCACGATGGGCTTGCCAAAGCTTGGCGCTTCGGCGAGTCGGATATTTCTCGGGATCACCGTTTCGAAGACGCGGTCGCCAAAGTGTTCGCGCGCATCCGTGGCGACCTGTCTCGACAAATTGAGACGACTGTCGAACATCGTGAGGAGGACGCTGTCCACGTGGAGCTTGGGGTTGAGCGACTCTTGGACGCGGTTCACCGTCGCCATCAATTGCGAGAGCCCCTCAAGGGCGAAGTACTCGCATTGCAGGGGAATGATGAGTGCGTCGGCCGCCACCAGCATGTTGAGCGTGATGAGCGTGAGCGATGGCGGGCAGTCGATCAGGATATAGTCGTAGCGGTCCCGGATCGTCTCCAGCACCTGTCTCATACGCATGACGCGTTCTGCATCGTCGACCAGTTCTACTTCCGCGCCGGCGAGATCTGGTGTGGCGGGCATCATATCGAGATGCTTGAACTGGACGCCCTTGAGGATCGCGTCGTCGGCGCTGGCCTCACCAAGCAGCACATCGTATGTCGTGGCTTTGAAGCCGTCGCGACCGAGTCCGCAGCCGCTGGTGGCGTTGCCCTGCGGATCCGCGTCAATGAGTAGGACGCGCGCTTCGGCGACAGCGAGCGAGGCGGCGAGGTTCACGGCGGTGGTGGTCTTACCGACTCCACCCTTCTGGTTGGCGATGGCGAGGATGCGTCCCACGGTCAGTAGCGGTGCGGAGGGAGGGCGGACTAAGGCTGGCGAGCTGGTGCAGCTCGTGAACGGCGAAGTATAGGGTTCGCTGTTGCCGCTGACCATGCGCAAAGTGGCGAGAAACATCTATCCACACGTTTCACGTGGAACAGTGGGGGAAACTCCGATTCGTGAGCCCGCCACGCCCTCGTCGGCGCGAAAAACGCCGAGTCCGTCAGGCGGAACTCGGCGTTTCACGTGGAACACTGGGGATAACGCCCAGGAATGTGGGTTACTTCACACTTTTCTCGAACCGCCAGCGGGTGCTCACGCTGACAGACACCGTGTTCATGCCTTCGCTGATCGGTGTGGGAGCGCTCGAGGCATCAGCCATCTTGGCCATCGCCACCATCGGGCGCGGATCTGGTCGTTCGAACTCGTTGATGTTGAGTTCGATGAGATCGCCCAGCGTGCCCCCTGCCCCGCGCGCCGCAACTTCCGCCTGACGACGCGCCGACTCCACTGCTTGCGTGAGCGCGGCGTCGCGGGCCTTGGAGTTGTCCTTTACCAAGAAGTCGAGCCCAGCCACGCGGTTGGCTCCGTTGGTGAGGCCGGCGTCGATGATCGGGCCGGTCTGATCGAGCTTGTCGGTGACGACCTGGACGATGTTACTGACTTGGTAGCCATCGATGACCACGCGCTCAAGCTTCTGGTCGTAGCGCTGGATCGGTGACACGTTGTAGCCAAGTGTGGTGATTTGCGTGGCGGTAACGCCGAGTGCGCGTATGGCCGCGAGGATGGCCGCCTGCTTCTTGTTGTTTTCGAGGGCTGCGACCGCCGCCGTCTTGGCTTGCGTCTCGACGCCTACTTGAACGCGAGCGCGATCGGGGGCGACTTGGACCTCGCCGCGTGCCGATACGGTGATTTGCGGCGGCGGAGATGGTGGGGGAACCTGCGCCATGGCGCGGCTCGCGGCACCAAACATGAGAATGCCGGCGGCCATGCTCGCGCTCGCACCGCCTCTTCGCCCTGCGCCGGCTATGTGGTTCGTAGACGATCGTTCGATCGTTCGATGCTTCACTTGTTCCGTGATACGTCTCATGTCCTGAGCTCCGTTGGGATCTGTCTGGGGTCCATTTTTATGTAAAGACGTTCGAGATGCGCGTACTCGCACACAGATACCCCAGTATCGGCCCAAGCCTTCGCATCCACAGGGGTACTAACAAATAGAGGCCACTATAGAGCCACTATCGATACATATTAGAGCGAGCGCCCGTTTGCACGGCATGATAGTGGTTCTGAATCACGGAGGACATGGAGTACACGGAGGATGCATGCGACGGACTTCTAGTGCGCTTTCGAAAGCAAAGTGATCTATGGTGCATGTTAGACGCGCGACGACGTTCCTCCGTGGCCTCTGTGTCCTTTGTGATTCAAAAACAAGAACGATGTGTGTTTGAATCATGGAGGACACAGAGCCCACGGAGGGCGCTCGCTGCCCTCCCCAAATTCCCAGATTCATTCTGCTGTTTGCCTTTACGGGTCACCATCAGCAACCACTCGCCCCACCCAGTCCGCAGTACCCCCACCCGCAGTTAATCAGTCCAACCCCCACCCGCAGTAAATCGGTCCACCCCCCCACCCGCAGTAAATCAGTCCAGCCCGCTTTTCCTCACTGTCATCACCAAATTCTGCAGATCGGATGGACTGATGCCCGGAATCTGCGCCGCAATGCCAAGTGAGGCTGGCCGTCGCTCGTTGAGCTTCACACGCGCCTCGGTCGACAACGCGTGCATGGTCATGTAGTCCACGTCGATGGGAAGCACGAATTCACTCATCGCCGTCAATCGCGCGGCCCGCGTGCGCTCCTTCTCGAAGTATCCTGAATACTTGATCTCCAACTCCGCGCTGATCACCGCGTCGGCCGACAAGTGCGCACCGACGTTCGCCGCCGTGAACACATCGCGCAACGACACGTTCGTGCGTTTCGCCAGTTCAGAGGCGCGCACGGCGTATGCCAAGGGCGCCGAGTTGGCGGCCGCCAACAGTGCCTGCGCGGCGAGTGGTGTGACGCTGGTGTCGTTGGCGAGTTGCAGCGTGGCGCGCACACTATCCATGCGTGCGGTCGCGAGCGCGCACTCGGCATCCGAATACAACTCGGCCGCCATCGCGATCTTCGCCAGGCGACTCATGGCGTTGTCCTGTCGCACCGTGAGACGGAACTCACTGCGTGACGTAAACAAGCGATACGGTTCATCAACACCGCGCTGCACCAGGTCATCAACGAGCACGCCGATGTAGCTCGTCTCGCGTCCCAATACCAACGGCGAGCGCTCCTGCACCCATCGCGCCGCGTTGATGCCGGCCACAACACCCTGCCCCGCCGCTTCCTCGTAGCCGGTCGTGCC
>JANOPS010000075.1:0-27915 GCA_031421995.1 Gemmatimonadaceae bacterium | reverse complement strand
CCATGGTTGCCGATCTGGCCACCGTGGAGGGGATTGCGCATGTCGTCGAACAGACGACGGCGCGCTACGGGCACGTGGATATCCTGATTGCGAATACCGGTGGTCCTCCAACCGGCCCGGCGATGGGCCACGCGTGGAGCGCCTGGAGCAGCGCCAGCGAGTTGTTGTTGCGCAGCGTCGTTGAGCTGACGCGGGCGTTCGTGCCCGGCATGCGTGAGCGAAAGTGGGGCCGGGTGATCAGCATTACCTCGGTGGCGGTGAAGCAACCGGTGTCGCAGCTGGTACTCAGCAACAGCGTGCGTGCCGCCGTGACGGGGTATCTCCGCACGCTGGCCAACGAGGTGGCGGGCGACGGCGTGACGGTAAATACCGTGCTTCCCGGATTCACCGCGACCGAGCGATTGGAGGGCTTGGCGGCCGCGACTACGGCACGCACCGGTGCAACGCGCGACGCCGTATACGCCGGCTGGATCGCGCAGACGCCCGCTGGGCGGCTTGGTCGCCCTGACGAACTGGCTGCGACCATTACGTTTCTCGCATCGGATCGCGCGGGCTTCATGACGGGCCAGGCGGTGTTGGTCGACGGCGGCACTTTCAACGCGCTCTTGTAGTCTTCTCTTTCACCTTCTCCGAGTTCTCGTATGGGCGGTATCTCCGCAACTGAGTGGATCTGGCGTGACGGCGCGTTCATCAAGTGGTCCGATGCACACGTCCATGTGTTGAGTCACTCCATGCAATTCGGCTCGGCGGCCTTTGAAGGCATTCGCTGCTACAACACGCCGAACGGCCCTGCGGTGTTTCGGCTCCGCGAGCATCTCACGCGTCTGAGGAATTCGGTCAAGATCTATCGCATGGATTTGCCGTATTCCATCGACGACATGATCGCCGCCACGCGGGAACTCGTTGTGCGCAACGCCGTCGAGTCCTGTTATATCCGACCGATGGTCCTGCGCGGATACGGGGCGGCGGGCATGGTGCCGTTCGACAGCCCCATTGAGACGTATATCCCATGTTGGCCGTGGGGCGCGTATCTGGGTGATGAGGCGCTGGCCAACGGCGTCGACGCCTGCGTGTCGTCGTGGAGCCGCCTGGCACCGAATACGATTCCGTCGCTGGCTAAGGTCGCCGGTAACTATCTCAGCGGGCAGCTCATCAAGATGGAAGCGCTGGCGAACGGGTTCGCCGAGGGGATCGCCCTGAGCCCGAGTGGGATGGTCAGTGAAGGCTCAGGACAGAATGTGTTTCTGGTGTCTGAGGGGGTGATCATTACCACACCGCTTGATGGGACGTTGTTGGCCGGCATCACGCGAGCCAGTATCATGGCGCTTGCCGCCCGAGAAGGGTTTACGGTGCGCGAGCACGCGATTCCACGCGAAATGTTGTACACGGCCGACGAAGTCTTCTTCACGGGCACCGCCGCGGAGCTCACGCCAGTGCGGAGCGTCGATCATATCAAGATTGGTTCGGGAACGGTCGGACCGGTGACGAAGCACATGCAGCAGGTGTTCTTGGACATCGCGCACGGCCGCGCCCCCGACACGTTCGGTTGGTTGACGCATGTGCGGTGATTCCCGGGACGTTGTTCCCGTGTCATGGCGCTAACGTCGACGGTGTACACGTTCGACATCACCTTGTCGAACGTGGACCGCGGCGTCTACGAATCGCTGGCGCTGCGCGTGGCCATGCATCCGTCGGAATCGCCGGAGTACTTCACGGCGCGAGTATTTGCGTACTGCTTGGAGTACGCCGAGGGGATCGTGTTTTCGAAGGGGGTGTCGGATGCGGACGAGCCCACGGTGGCGGTGCGCGATCTCACAGGGGCGCTACGCGTGTGGATTGAGATCGGGGCACCCGACGCCGCCCGGCTCCACAAGGCGTCGAAGGCGTCGCCGCGCGTCGCCGTGTACACACACCGCGATCCGCTGCAGGTGCAGCGCCAGCTGGCCGGCGAGAAGATCCATCGGGCGAGCGACATTCCGCTGTACGCGATCGACCGTGCGTTGATCAGTGCGTTCTGCGAGCGACTGCAACGACGGATGACCTTTACGTTCTCGATGACCGACGGCACGATCTATCTCGACCTGCCGGGGGTGTCGTTGTCCGGGACGGTCGAGACGTTGCCGCTCCAGGCACTGTAAACGCGCCATGCCTTTCTCTCGGAATCGATGATGACTGTCAGCGAGAATTATCGCGCCTTCATCCTTGAGCAGCTCGGCGCTGTGCTGCCAAGTGTTCGGGCCCGTAGCATGTTTGGAGGCGTGGGCGTCTACAGCGCCGACCAGTTCTTCGCCCTGCTGGACAACGACACGCTGTACTTCAAGGTCGACGACGTTACCCGGCCGCACTTTGAAGCCATTGGGATGGGCCCGTTTCGCCCGTTTGGCGATGGTGGGGAAGTGATGCAGTACTACGAAGTCTCGGCGGACCTGATTGAAGATCGCGACGCGCTTCGTCAGTGGGCGGAAGACGCCGTGGCCGTGGCGCGTCGGGCGAAGTCGCGAAAGGGTAAACGATGACGACCGCGCGCGACGTCGGCGATCGTGCCCATTCCCATGACCTCGAGGTGATTCGCCGTGATCCGTACAACGCGGAGAGTCCTCCTTCGGCGCTGCACAGTGCGACGACGACAACGGAGAGCAGCTACGTCCGCACAAATTTCGGTGTGCCGGCGCTGACGGGTGAACACGACATCGTGATCCATGGTGCGGTGGAGCGCGAGTGCCGACTCACCGTGGCGCAGCTGGGCGATCTTCCGCAGCGTTCTCTGTCGGCAACCATGGAATGCGCGGGCAACGACCGTCTGGGCATGCAGCCACTGCCGGTCGGCGAGCCGTGGCGACACGGGGCCTTGTCAACGATCACGTGGTCTGGCGTTGCGCTGAGCGACGTGCTCCGCCTGGTCACGCCACGCAGCGATGTCGTTGAGGTCCTCTTTACTGCCGCCGACGCGGGGCCGCGCGATGATGCAGAGGGGGAGGTACGTTTTGCCCGTTCACTCCCGATTGCGCAGGCCATGCGCCCGGAGACGCTGATTGCGCTGCGCATGAATGGCGCACCGTTGACTGCCGACCACGGGGCGCCGGTGCGGCTCGCGGTGCCGGGGTGGTACGGCATGGCCAGCGTCAAGTGGCTCACGCACATTGAGCTGCTGCGAACACCGTATACGGGATACTTTCAGCGGAAGCGCTATGTCTACGAGAGCCCGCTCGGCGTCGAGCCGGTCACGCGGATGCGGGTCAAGTCGATCATCACCACGCCGTCGAATGGTACCACGTGTGGTCGGAGCATCGACGTGAGCGGATGGGCGTGGTCAGGTGACGGCGCGATTGCACACGTGGCGGTTGGCCTTGACGGCGGAGAGCAGTGGCAATCGGCAACGCTCGGCGTCCCCGCATCGGCCCATGCCTGGACACCGTTCCACACGACAATAGAGGTCCCGCGCGGGGGCCGCTTCGTACTGCGCAGTCGCGCGACTGATACCAGTGGCGCAGCGCAACCGGACGTCATTGTGTGGAATCGGCTTGGCTACGGCAACAATGCCGTACGACATGTCGTGATTGATGTCGACTGACGCGCGAACGTCGGGGGTTTTCCCGATTCGGCCGGCGACCACGGCCGACGCCGCGGCAATCGCTGAGGCTGCGGCGCGCATGTTCATACACACCTTCGGTGCGGAGAATACGCCAGGCGATCTCGCGATGTATGTGGCAGCGGCATTTGGTACGTCGACACAGCAACACGAGATTGAAGATCCTTCGTGCACCTACTTGCTGGCCCACGACCGCGGGGCCATCGTGGCGCATGCACTGCTGCGGGCAGGGTCTCGCAGTGCGTTCGTGGAGGACGAGAGGCAGATGGAGTTGCAGCGCTTCTACGTGGACCACCGATATCACGGACGCGGGCTGGCGCGCCAGTTAATGCAGGAGTGCCTGACTACCGCCAACGCGGCTGGCGGGCGCATCCTATGGCTTGGCGTCTGGCAGCGGAATGCGCGCGCCATCGCGTTCTACGAAAAATGCGGGTTTGCGGTAGTCGGGCAGCAACACTTTCTGCTCGGCACCGACCGTCAGACCGACCACGTCATGATGCGGTCGGTCTCGCGGGATGAGCCAACGACGGGCGGCGGGTGAGCTATCCCGCTCGCCGCGCGTACGCGATCCGTGCGTACGCTATCCGTGCGTACGCTATCCGCGCTTCCGCGTTGGCGGCGATTCGGAGTTTTTGAGCGGCTCCATCGTGTTCGGCATGTGTTCCGCGCCGCGATGGCACATCACGCAGGTGGCTTTCGGGAACGGCTGATCCAGTTCCTTGACCTTGGCCAGATCTTTGTTGATCGCCTGCGTCATGCGCTCCATCTGCCGCGAGATCTGCTTCTTCTTGGGCTCGTCGTCTGCCCAGTTCACGTTCAGCACACCGGCCACGTTGGTGTTGGTGTGGCAGCCGGTGCAGCTCGCGCCGATGCTGCGTCCGTACTGCTCGTTCATCATGGCCAGGAATTCCTTGGCCGGCATGGTCTTATTCAGCTGGACGTTCTTGAAGACCTTGCCCGCGGGCTCGTTTTCGCGACCAGCAATTGACTGGAGCACCTGGGCCACGAGGGCTCGGCGAACCGAATCCTGACGCTCCCAGTTGGGCGGTTGCGGTGCGCGACGGACAGTGGCGGGGGCACCCGGCTGGGCCGCGGCAGGGGTTGGCGCGGCGGCCGGTGATTCCGTTTTTCCTCGCGCACAGCCGAGTGCAAGGCTCGCAACGACGATGGTAGCAACAGCGGACAAACGGCGCATGCAGTCTCCAAACGAGGGAACGGGATTCGACAGGGTGTCGAGGCGCTACAACGCTACGCAACCACCGGACGGAGAGTTGACGTCGCGCGCGCGAATCCAGATGAAACTAATCGGCTA
This sequence comes from Gemmatimonadaceae bacterium, assembly GCA_031421995.1. Taxonomy (GTDB): domain Bacteria; phylum Gemmatimonadota; class Gemmatimonadetes; order Gemmatimonadales; family Gemmatimonadaceae; genus Gemmatimonas. Next base: position 23,014 of record JANOPS010000075.1, on the reverse strand, counting down.
TCCGCGTTTCTTCCCGAGGATGGTGCCACGACACGTGATGGCCCCGCAGACGCAGGGGTACCGGCGCTTGGCTGCCGGGGTGTGTCGTTCAGCAAGAATATAGGCATAATCGTACACGAGCTCTTCACCCGGCTCGATGTCGTGCAGGGTCTCAATCCAGATCCGGCCCTCGTCAATCACGGCGTCGCAGTTGGGTGCACACGAGTGATTGAGGAACCGCGCGTCATTGCCGTTGACCGCGGCATCGACCACGATCGCTTCATCAATGGCGAACAGATATGTGTGGTGTCGCGCCCCGTTGTCGTCGGGATATCGCGCATCGGCCTGGGCGGGGGACAGGCGTTCTCCGGCGTATTCGATCAAGCGAACGCCAGCAGGAATGTGACGCGTGGCAAATCCACCCAGGCCCTGAATGGCTGAGTGTCGCACGACAAAAAGCGGGGAATCATCGTCTGGCACGAGGGGCATTCGGAAAGATAGATGGTTGATCGCGACCCGACGGGATCCCTTCGGGACACCGGGAGCCTCCACCGTGCTAGATTTAGTTCAGATCTTAGGAGGATTCCATGACTCGTACGATACACATTGCCCGCGACGCGTTCATCACCGCGATGAACCGGGATACCGCAGGCTCCGATCGCCCCCGTTACACCGCCGTGCTCGACGCTCTGATTGAATGGAGCTTGGCGCGTCCGGAACAGTTGCAATTTCGCACCGACGAATCCGCGTCTGGTGTGGTGAGTTTTCAGCGTGTTGGGTCCAATGCGGTATTCTGGGCCGCGCGACCGATGCGCGGCAGTGGCCCCAAAATTGAGTTTCTCCCTCGGGCGTCGGCGCTTTTGACGGACGAAAAGCGCGCCGCGGCGCGTGATGCGCTCAACGGGTGCACGCGAGAACTGCTGGACGACAACGATCGGCTCGCGATCACGTTTGGCGCACTGAAGAACCCGACCGCTCGTGAGACTGTGTTCACGTTGATGGACGACCTCCTGCAAACGACGTGAGCGAAACAACAGACGTATCGCTCGATCACGGATTCGACTCGCTCGGGCTTGATGGACGAGTATCGGCCGGACTCGCGTCACTGGGCTACGAAGAACCCACCCCCGTCCAGCGGGCGACCATTCCCCCACTGCTTGCGGGACGCGACGTCTTGGCGCAGGCGGCCACGGGTACGGGCAAGACCGCCGCATTCGCCCTGCCGTTGCTGCACCGGGTGAATCCGGAAGCACGCCCAGGCGAACGCACGACGAGTCTGGTGTTAGTCCCGACGCGTGAGCTCGCGATGCAAGTTGCCGAAGCCGTTCATCGGTACGGCAAGCCGCTCGGCGTGCAAGTGCTGTCGATTTACGGCGGCGCGTCGATGGAGACGCAGATCCGCGCGCTCAAGCGCGGCGTGGATGTTGTGGTCGCGACACCGGGCCGCGCGCTCGACCACATCCGTCGCAAGACGTTGGTGCTGAGCTCTATCCGCACCGTGGTGCTTGACGAAGCCGACGAAATGTTGGACATGGGGTTCGCGGAAGATCTCGAAGCGATCCTGGAGTCGACGCCCAAAACGCGGCAGACGGCGCTTTTCTCGGCGACACTGCCTCCGCGCATTGCGTCCATCGCGAAGCGCCAGCTGCGTGATCCGGTTGTCATCACGATTGACCGCGAACATGTGCCCGATGGCGAGGCGGCACGCGTGCGTCAGGTGGCGTATATGGTGCCGCGCGCGCATAAGATGAGCGCGCTGGCTCGCGTCCTCGATCTAGAGCACCCCACCTCGGCGATCGTGTTCTGTCGCACACGCACCGAGGTGGATGAGCTGACCGAGACGTTGATCGGTCGTGGCATTCGTGCCGAAGCCTTGCACGGTGGGTTGTCACAGGATCAGCGCGATCGCGTTATGCAGAAGTTTCGCAGTCGCAAAACCGATTTGCTGATTGCCACTGACGTGGCGGCGCGCGGTCTCGACGTGAAGCATGTGTCGCATGTTGTGAACTTCGACGTGCCGGTTGATGCGGAGTCGTATGTGCACCGCATCGGGCGCACGGGCCGTGCCGGGCGTGAGGGCGTGGCGATCACGTTCGCTGAGCCTCGCGAGCATCGCCTGCTGCGCAACATTGAACGTGCCACGGCGCAGCGCATTGAGATTGCGACGGTACCGACCGTCGCTGATCTTCGTGTACGGCGGCTGGAATTGGCGCGCGCAACACTCCGGGAAGCGTTGATCGACGGTGGCTTCGAGCCGTTCCGTGGGATTGTCGAGTCGCTCGCCGAAGAGTACGACGTGATGGATATCGCAGCGGCGGCGGTGAAGCTGCTGGAAGCCCACAACGACGAAGACGAAGCGGACATTCCGAACGCCGAAGTGCGCGCCGAGCGGCCGCCGCGTGACGATGGCAAGCGCCCGTTCTTCCGCGAACGCGCACCCGGTGGGGAGCGTGGGGCGGAACGCAGTGACGCTCGGCCAGCTCGACCTGATTCGTCCGAGCGAAAGCCTGCGGCGAAGGCTGGCGCGAAGGCGGGTGCCAAGGCCCGCGCCACCCCGGCGTGGACCGTTGCGCGCCTCTGGGTGGGAGCCGGGCGCAAGGCCAAGATGCGTCCGGGCGATTTAGTGGGCGCCATCGCCAACGAAGTGGGGATCGACGCCAGTTCAATCGGCTCGATTCAGATCGCCGACACGTTTTCGACCGTTGAGGTGCCTGAGGAGATCGCCGAAGACATCATCGCGGCGTTGAAGGCGACGAAGATCAAAGGACTGAAAGTATCCGTTCGTCGCGATCGCTCGAAGTAAGGTCACTCTCGTGGGACGTTGCACTGATGGCGTCGACTGCATTCGCAGTTGGCGCCATTCGTCGTTGCAGCAACGCCTTTACGTGATCACGTTGCAGCTGATACATCCACCCGCCAAGGAGTGCTGAGAACGTGGTAACCGCGATCATGGGGATGCTAAACCGGTAGGATGGATGCATGCCGCGTGCGCCCTCGAGCAACACACTAAGGCCCCCACTCCAGAGCAGCACGCGTGCAGCGATCTGGCGATAGCGCGGCAGGTCGCGACCATGGAACTCGGCGATGATGTATCCGACCAGCGTGAACGCCGCGACGTGCTCAAGCGCGACAAAGATGTCTGTCTTGGTTGGTTGTGCGGCAGGAATCAGTGCCGTGGTAAGCTGCCAGACTCCGTCGGCGGCGCTCAGCGGCCAGAGCGACGAGAGCGCCAGATAGCCGGCGAAGAGCGGCAAGACGAGACGAAGCGTGGGGAGTTCAAAGCGGCGACTCGCCTGTTGTTCGCGCAATCGTTGGGTGGCCACACTTCGCAGCCATGCGACGCCAAGTGCAAGGGTCGCGCCGGCGGCCACCAGGTCCCACTGACGAATCGTGCCTGGGAGCAACGCGACCACATACCACCCTACCGCAGCGGCGAGCAGCCACCCGCGACCGACGTGCCGAGCGGGTTTGAGATACGCCGCATGCACGGTGCCGATAATGCCGCTGGCGAACGCAATGATCGGCAGGACGAGCCACGCGCGCGTGCCATCCGCACTCGCGAGCCCGGCAAGCCAGACAAGTGGCACCAGCAAATAGACGAGTCCCATGAGCGGGAGTTCCAGCGCCATCGACCGCACGGTACTCGCGCCTTCGATCCGTCGCATGGCGACTGTGTAGCCCCACGCGCCTACGGCCGCTCCGACAGCATTGGTACCAACATCCACCAGCGACGTGAAGCGTGTCGCGGCAAACAACTGCGCTCCCTCGATGCAGGCGCTCAGCGCGGCGCCGAGCAGGAGCACCGTAGGAACGCGTAGTGCGAGGCCCGCGGGTCTGGTGAGTTGGTAGACAAATCCCAGCGGGATGAACATGACGATGTTCATAATCACGTCACTCCATTCCCACAGGTCGGACAGGCCGTGCACGGGATGGCTCGCAAAGCGAAATGGCGCCAGCGTGATGATCAGCGTGATGGCGACGAGGTATCCGAGCAGGGCGCGGCCAAGACGTTGAGCGGTGGCGTCGGTGGAGCGACGGAGCAAAGGAGAAGGGAGTCGGGGGTAGGGAGTAGGTCACTGCAGCACGGCGTACGCGAACGGCAGTACGTAGGAGGGAGGTGCAGCTTGCGCGAAAATCAGTAGTTTCCTCTCGACTCGCTGCTTTAGACCCTCCATCGACCCCTCCCTATGAGACGCTTCACTGCCCTCGGCGTATCGACTGCTTTTGGATCGCCGGCCATTATCGCGATGACCGCCCTGGCCGCCGCCGCCGTGGCGCTCCCGGCCGACGCGCAATCCAAGGGCAAGGCGGTCGCGGCAGTCGCCTCGACCCTCGATTCGACGACCTTCTCGGCGCTGGCGTGGCGGAACATCGGCCCGTTTCGGGGCGGGCGATCCGTCGCGGTTTCGGGCATTCCGTCGCAGCCACTGACCTACTTCGTCGGTTACACCGGCGGCGGTGTGTGGCGGACGGACGACGCGGGCAACAACTGGCGGAACATCTCCGACGGATTCTTCAAATCGGGCTCGATTGGTGCGATTGCGGCGGCGCCCTCGGATGTCAACGTGATTTACGTGGGCACCGGCGAGCATGCGATTCGTGGGCAGTCGTCGACGTACGGTGACGGCATGTATCGCAGCACCGACCAGGGGCGCACCTGGAGTCGCATCGGATTGGAGACGTCGCGACAGATCTCGGCGGTCCGTGTGCACCCGCAGAATCCGGACGTCGTGTATGTGGCGGCGCAGGGAGATCGGTGGAAGGGGACCAGCGACCGTGGCGTCTACAAGACTGTTGATGGTGGCAAGAAGTGGGTGCAGGTGTTGAAGGGGGAGAACCTGAACAGTGGGCCGTCGGACTTGTCGATGGATCCTACCAATCCGCGCATTCTGTATGCGGCCATGTGGGATCATCAACGCAGCCCGTGGACGGTGCGGAGCGGTGGGGCTGGTAGTGGTATCTGGAAGACGCTCGATGGCGGCGAGACGTGGACGCGTTTGAGCGAAGGACTGCCGAAGTTGATGGGGAAGATCGGCGTATCGGTCTCACCTGCGAATCCGGATCGCGTCTACGCGATCGTTGAGGCGGAGAACGGCGGGTTGTATCGGTCCGATGACGCGGGCAAGACGTGGCGATTGATGACGGGTGACCGACTCATTCAAACGCGGTCCTGGTACTACATGCACGTCTCTGCGGATCCGAAGAATCCTGACGTGGTATGGATCAGCAATGCGCCTTTGATGAAGTCGATCGATGGCGGCCGCACATTCGCCAACGTACCAGCGACACATGGTGACAATCACGGCGTGTGGATCAATCCGGCGGATTCGCGCTACATGATCAACGCGAACGACGGCGGCGCATCGGTTTCGCTGGACGGCGGTGCGAGCTGGAGCACGCAGGACAATCAACCGACGGCGCAGTTCTATCATGTGGCGGTCGACGATGCCTTCCCGTACAAGCTGTACGGCGGCCAGCAGGACAACTCAAGCGTGATTATCAAGTCACGCACCGACGGCGGCAGTATTGGCATTCGCGATTGGCAGGAAGGCCCAGGATGCGAGAGTGCGAACATGGGCGTGAGTGCCAAGAACCCGCGCTTTGTGTATGGCGGCTGCTATCAGGGCTTGATCGACGAACTGGATGCGCAAACAGATTTGGGCCGCACCATCATGCCGTGGCCGGCGATGAACCTCACGGAGCCAACGGACAAAACGAAGTATCGCTTTAACTGGACCGCGCCGATTGAAGTATCGCAGCACGATGACAAGGTCGTGTATCACGGCGGGAATGTGCTGTTCCGTACGACCGATCGAGGGCAGCGCTGGACGCCGATCTCGGGCGATTTGACGCGGAATGACAAAACGCGCCAAGGCTGGGGTGGCGGTCCGATCACGAATGAAGGGGCCGGCGGTGAAGTGTACGGGACGATCGTCGTCATCGAAGAGTCCCCGCATGATGCGAAGACGATGTATGTCGGTACCGACGACGGGTTGATTCAGCGTACGCGTGACGGCGGCGCAACGTGGACGAACGTGACGTCACCGTCGTGGGGCGACGGGCTGGTGAACGAAATCGCGATTTCCCCCTTCGATCCTGCAACGGTGTACGTCGTGTTTCGCAAAGATCGCGTGGGCGATCCTACGCCACACATTTTTGTGTCGAAGGATTACGGCGCGACGTACACGCGCATTGTGAACGGCCTGCGCGATGGAGAGCCGGTGCGCGTCGTGCGCGAGGATACGGAACGTCGCGGCCTCTTGTATGCGGGGACGGAAACTGGCGTGTATGTCTCGTACGACGCCGGTGCGCAATGGATGCCGTATCATGGTTTTCCCGTCGTGCCGGTGACAGATCTGCAGGTCAAGCACGGCGATTTGATTGCCGCGACGGAAGGGCGGGCGTTCTGGATTCTTGATGACCTGTCGGTGATCCGTCAGCGCGCCGATTCCCTCGAGCGCGTGGCCATGCATCTGTATACGCCGCGCGCGGCCGTGCTGGCGGGTGGTGGTGGCGGCACGCCGCGCAACGCGGGGAAGAATCCGCCGGCCGGTGCGACCGTGTTCTTTCGCCTTGCCGCGGCGCCGGATACAGCCACGACGCTGACGGTTGAATTCCTCGATCAGAAGAACGTGGCGGTGCGTTCGTTTGCGACGCGCGGCGATTCGGTGAACAAGTTGACGGCCAAGGCGGGGCTGAACGCATTCACCTGGAACTTGCGCCGTGCAGCACCAACGCGGTTGCCGGGCGTGCTGTTGTTCGGCGCGCCGAGCGACGGTGGCGCGAAGGTCCCGCCAGGGAAGTACGCGGTGCGTATGACGTGGCGCGGCGCTGGTGAGCCGGTGGTACGTACCCAGCCGTTCGAGGTGAAGCAGGATCCGCGTTTGGAGGCGATCCCGGCATCAGTGGTCGCAGAACGTGACTCGATTGCGAATCTGTTGTCGACGCGCATTGCGGAGATTCATGATGCGGTCTTGCGCGTGCGCGACCTGAAAACGCAGGTGCAGGGTTTTGTGACGCGCGCGAAGGAGACCAGCGCACCGGATACCATTGGCAAAGCGGGTCGTGCATTGACCGGGAAGTTGCAAGCGTTGGATCCGCGCATGACGACCAAGGCGGGCAACGGGCAAGACATCATCAACTACGCCAACGGGATCAACGGACAGTTCGGCTTTTTGTTGGGACAGGTGGAGGGTAACAGTGGCGTGACGCAACCAGTGCGTGAGCGGTTGGTGGAACTTGAGAAGATGTGGAACGCGCTGAAAGCCGAGGTTGAGCAAGTGGAAACACGCGACGTGAACGCCTTCAACGCGTTGTTGCAAGCGAACAAGGTGCCGGGCGTCATTAGCGTGGTGAAAAAGGGAACGATTCTGTGAAGCAGATGCTGAAGGACGCGTTGACCGTGGCGCTGTCGAACGACACGTTGCTCTGCGCGAGCATGATGCTGAGCGTGTCACTGGTGTTCGCTGCCCACGCTGAAGCGCAAACACCGGCGCGGCGTCCCTCCACAGGCTCGACCGCCACCCTCTACGTTCCACCAGCCGGTGAATGGGAACGCCGATCAGCGAGTGCCGTGGGTATGGATTCTGCGAAGCTCGCTGCCGCTGTCGCGTTCGCCATCGAAAAGGAGAGCAAAACGCCGCGTGATCTGGAGCTCAACCACTATCAGACGTTTGGTCGCGAGCCGTTTGGTGCGGCCATCGGTCCACTCGCACCACGCGGCGGCTCGACCGGCATCGTGATTCGTCGCGGGTATGTGGTGACCACGTGGGGCGATCCGTCGGCCGTAGAGATCACGAACAGTGTGACGAAGAGTTTTCTGAGCACCGTCGTGGGACTGGCCGTTGACGACGGGCGCATTCGTAGCGTGCACGACACCGTGTCGCAGGCGATCGGTCCGATTCTTCGCGCGTATCCCAACGGTACGGGTCTGAGCGCCGATTGGCCCGGCGATGCCAAGTGGCTCCGGCCATTCGAGAGTCCCCACAACAAGCAGCTGACGTGGGATCATTTGCTGCGACAGGTGAGTGATTGGGAAGGCACCCTCTGGGGGAAGCCGGAGTGGGCCGACCGGCCGAGCGCGCAAGTGAACACATGGACGACTCGCACGCGAGTGGCACCAGGTTCGGTGTACGAATACAACGACACGCGCGTGAACGTGTTGGCGCTTGCGGCGCTTCAGGTGTGGCGCCGGCCGTTACCGGAGGTCCTGCACGAGCGAATCATGGAGCCGATCGGTGCATCGAACACCTGGCGCTGGTACGGCTACGACAATTCGTGGATTGTGCTGGACGGACGTATGGTGCAATCGGTCAGTGGCGGAGGACACTGGGGTGGTGGCATGATGATCAACGCGTGGGATATGGCGCGCTTTGGGTTGCTGACGCAACGACGCGGCATGTGGGGCACGCAACGATTGCTGTCGGATGCATGGGTCACGCAAGCGCTCACGCCGACCAAGGCCGAGCCGACGTATGGATACATGAATTGGTTTGTGAACACGGATCGCAAGTACGTTCCCGCGGCACCGCCGCAGGCATTTGTACACGTTGGGGCCGGCACCAACATCATTTACGTGGATCCGGTGAATGACGTGGTGGCGGTCGTCCGCTGGATCGACAGCAATGCATCGGTGAACGGCTTTGTGGAGCGACTGCTGGCGGCGATTAAGTAGGTTTACTCCACATGAACAATACCCTTCTCCGCGCACGCAATGTCTTTGCATCCTGAGTATCCGACCTCGCCGTTTGCGCCGCTGCTGCCGGAACAGTGGAAGGCAACAGTGGCGTTACGCAACCAGTGCGTGAGCGGTTGGTGGAGCTGGAGAAGATGTGGAACGCGCTGAAGGCCGAGGTGGAGCAAGTGGAAACGCGTGATGTGAACGCCTTCGATGCGTTGTTGCAGGCGAACACGGTGCCGGGCGTGATCGCGGTGGTAAAGAAGGGGACGATTCTGTGATCACTCGCTACCATCATGCACGCCACGTAACGCGCACCGCTTGGAATCATGGACGCCGCGATTCAAAGCGCACTTCCGGAAAGCGTGTGGCCGCACCGGAGAGCAGCGTCGACGGACGGCCGAGCACATGTTTGTTAAAGAACGCCAGCGAATACGCATTCACGATGTCGTGCGCTCTGTCTGCATTGATCGGGCCGGCGATGGCCAAGTGACGGGCCAATGGCGTCCAGATGGCGATATCCGTGAAATTGCTGTGGAACATCCCGAGCATTCGTACGACATACCCAGCACCCTTGAGGCCGTTGTAGGCCGCGCGCACACTGGCCTGATGCGCTTCGATCTCTGCCTCCGGCCACCCGCCAGCGTGCTCGCGCTCAAACCGCATGCTCGCGGCATCGCGCGTGATCCACATGGCGGGCTGACGCAGGCCCGACGCAACCACGGCCGTGGACATCGGGGCGTCCAGCACCAAGCAAGCGCGTAGACGGTCATCTCGTCGACACGATTCGCCCACAACAATCCCACCGAGGGACACGCCGAACGCGCCGACGCGCTGCAGATCGAGCTTGCCGACGAGGGTGCCAGTTGGATCCGCGCTGTCGAGCGCGCCAAGCTGATTCAGCGTGAAACTGACGTCCTGCGCAAGATACGGAACGATACTGTTGTCGTGCAGCATGGTGCCGTTCGGCAGCAGTACACGATCACGCAATCCATCCCCGCTGACCGGCATGTAGGCGGGGCGTACCATTTCGTGGAACTGCGGTACGGTCAGTCCGACCGCCTGATGGCCATCCGGAAACACAACGACTGCGGCGGCGCCCGGTTGATCGATGGCGACCACGATGTACCCGTTCGAGACCAGATGTTCCACCTGAAACGTGTTCATCTGACGAAACCCCGTCGCGCCTTCCACGAAGATCAACACCGGCCAGCGAGGCTGGTCGACCGCCACTGGTATAGCCAGCACGGCGTGCGTGGTGACGTACTTGAGCTGTGTGAAGAGCAAGGCGCGCTTGCGTTGCACGTGCGCGAATGCGGTCGTGACGATGTTCGCGTCAGGGATGTAGGCGGCCCGGTGCGCGGAAACGGTTGGTAGTGCCGGATACCAGACCTGCACCATGAGTTGTCGACGCTGACTGGAATCGGGTCCGAACGCCTCGGCTCGTGACGTGTCGACCAAATGGTAGGTCACGGTGCCAATCGCGTATGGCCCAGCAGGATCGGGAAAGCGAAAGACAGGAAGTGCAATCGGCAGCGCCGCAGCAATGGCAAGGAGCAGCACGCCAAGCGCGCGTGCGACGTGCGCGACACGGTACCGGGACCAATTCCCAGTGTCAGCCCGGTGCACAGGCGTCACCCGCTGACGCATCCAGACCACAGTGATGGATACGGCCAGCAGGTATGCCATTATCATCTGCCAGCGCGGACCCTCCACGAGGTATTGCGCGGCGGCGACCGGCATCGTGAGCGCGGGAAGGTGTCGCGTCCACCGTCCGACGCGCAGCCTCGGAATCGACACCACGAGCAATGCCAGCAGGTCGGTCAGTAACAGGAAACGCTCGAGCGGTCTCACGACGCGATCACGGACGGGTGCGTCTGCCGAGTGAGCGTCGCGGGACCCCACACGGCGGTGACAATCGCGGCTACGAACGCGGTGACCAGCGCGCCGCTGCGCATATCGAAGTGCGATCCGTTGATCGGGAACAGCGCGTACGCGAGGTTGAGCGTGGCGTGAAACACCGACACAGCGAACACGCTGCCGTTCGTATTGTTGTACAGCCAGACGATCAACACTCGCGAGGCCATGGCGTAGAGGCACCACCAGGCGATCCACGTTGGCGACCGGTGCAGCAGAATCAGCGGCACGAGATGCCAGATCACCCCGACGATGCCAAGCGTGACGGCAGCACGCAAGGCGCTCGCGTGACGCAGCATCGGAGCAAGCGCGTATCCTGACCAGCCCAGTTCCTCGCCCAGCGCACCAACGAAGAAGCCCAGCGACATGGCCAGCGCCCGCACCACCGACCACTGCGGCGCGGGCAGAGCGCTACCCATCCACCACATCAGCCCGTACACCGCGACGGAGACGCCCGGCATCAGCAACAGGATTGGGATGTACCAGCGCTTGTCAGCGATACGACGAAAATCGAGTGATCTGCGCAGCAGTGCCGTGACGCCGTCCGCTTTCGTGTCGCGGAAAATGAGTAGCAACGCGGCCACCATGGGGCAGAAGGTCATCAACGCACTCACCGACAGCCCCGGCATCAGCTGCGCGTCGCTCGTGGCGCCGAGCACCCAGAATGGAAGTGAGAGGGCGAGAACCAGTGCGAAGAACGTCAGTGGCGATCGGTCAGCGCGCGGACGATCACGTATGTCAGCAACGGAGGTCATCGGCCTATCCCGCGCGTCGACGTGACGACCACCACACGACGATACCGCCAGCGGCGAGCACCACGGCGCCGACGACAGCCCATGTTGCGGACGGCCCCTGGATCGGAACGCAATCCGCAAAACAGAGGATTGGCCGCACCTGCACAATCCCCAAGCCTTGGAGCAGCCAGAGCATCCCAAGTGACACAGCAATCAGGCCGATTGCTCCGGTAAGTCTTCTCATCTGCGCGACCCGGTGAGTGTGAATCGCCACGGCATCCCCGGAACCAACCGTGGGGTCATGGCTGGCGGTGCATGGTGAGGGGCATGTCCAGATCCGCGTGCGTTGTTCACCCCGTGAGCACGTTCGCTCGAAGAATCTCACCGAATTTCTCGGGCTCCTCGAACAACGGACTGTGCGCTGAGTGCTCGAACGTATAGAACCCTTTGACAGGCGCCTCGATCTGATCGAAGTAGTTTTTCGCCAACGCATACGACACCGTGTAGTCGTGCCTGCCGCTGATGAAGTACATCTCATGATCGATGCACGATGGTTCTCGACGGTACGTCGACTGATTCCCATGCCACGCGCGATGCGTATGCTGGGCAAGCCAGCGAGAACATACTGCAGTACTTCGGATTGACGTGGCGTGAGGGGCGCTGGTTGCCGGTGGCTGGCTTCGCGAACCAGCGACGATGTTGCACGGTCGTTCACGGACTCACCACCGTGCCGCGGGGCGCACGAAGAGGTCGCGTCTCAGCCCTCTATTCATCTTGCGACATTATACGCAATCTCACGAATGGTGAATCTGCCGTACGTCCACTCGCCACTCGCGGCGATCCAGTTCGCATCACCTCGCGTGCCAACGCGAATGCCGTTCACTTCCGCGTACGCTGAGATGGGTGTTGACCATGGCACATTGCTGACGGCCGTACCGTCCAGCTGCCAGCGATCCGTCGACACGAAGCCCGTGAGATCACCAACGGCGTCAAAGGTCAACGTTGCGGACACCGTGAAGCCCGCATTCGTGAAGGTGGCGCGGACGGTGTGGTCACCAGTCGTTTCCCAAGTGAACGGCAAATCAAGCACGGCCGCCGGTGCCATCACCACGATGTCATTCATCAGCGTGACCGTCTCGGCTTTCGTCATCACGGTGCCGTGCTGGTCGACCATCGGATAGAGACCGGCGATCCGGACCTGAAACGTGGCCGCGCCATCGACGTAGCGATGATACACGTCGAACGGGATGCCGGCCCGTGATGCATTCATGTGGAACAGCCGGGCTGGTGGATTGAAGAACTCGTATTGCGTAGCGGTGGAGGTCATCCAGGGCGCCGTGCTGCTGTTGCGCATCTGTGCGTCAAACACGACGCGCATGTTGTAGACACGTGGTCGCCCGACCACGCCGACACGGCGCAAGTAGCCCTGCATCAGCGGTGGTAATCTGGCGAGGTCCGCATCGGTGACGACTGGCGTGACTTGCAACGGGCGGGCCAGCAAGGCGGCGCTGTCCTGGGCAAAACGCGACCGAAAGCTTCCCGACCGCGCGTCGAGTGCGGCGATCAGCATCGGGACGGCGATCACGAGGTTGGCGAGCGTACCCACCTTCGCGCCACTCCACACCTGCGCGATCAGCCACTGCGACAGCAGCACGCCGGGCAATGCGAAGCACCACCACCATGGAGCGCTGACCGCGAGCGTTACTGCCGCACCGATCAACAGGATCGCTGCCAGCAGCCAGAGCATGCCACTGGCCGGTGAGATTGCGTGTGTGAGTTGCGTAACGGGCGCCCACCCGAAAGCCTTCGCTGGTCCGAAGAGATGAATCAGCCCGTGCAGCGCGAGCAGCACGATCAGTGCGATTCTCATGAAGTCGGACGGTTGCAATGACACACGTGAATGACACAGGTCCTGGGAGGCACGCGCACGCCTTGTCATGAGGCTTGTTTGAATCGTGCCACCTGCCGAGCGATAACGATCGCGATGGCGCGTGTCATGCGCTATCGCCCGTTGGCGTGATGCAGCATCCCTCTGCTGTGCGATGTGTGGTGTGGAAAAGCGCGTACCTCGGTGAACGGCTTTGTGGAGCGACTCCTGGCGGCGGTTTTGGCGGCGAAATAGCGGTGGGAGGTATCCGGCAGTAGCTTTCGGTCATGAGTACATCACGCGTCGTCACCGCCGCCGAGGAACTCGCGAACGCGCTCACGCACGGCGTGGGCTTGCTGGCGAGCGTGATCGGGATGCCCATCCTCGTGCTCGCCGCGATGAGTCGCGGCGAGCGGTCTGCGGTGATCGGCATGAGCGTCTTCGGCGCCACGTTGATTGCGCTGTACGCGGCGTCCACGTTCTACCACGCGGTCCCGCATCCCGTGCTCAAGCAGCGGCTGCGAGTGATGGATCATGCCGCGATCTATCTGCTCATTGCCGGTACGTATACCCCGTTTACACTCGGCGTGCTGCGCGGGACGTGGGGCTGGACGTTGTTTGGCATTGTGTGGACGCTGGCGGCCCTCGGCGTGCTGTTCAAGCTCTGGTTTGGCAGCGGCCGCTTCCACCGCCTCTCGACGGCCATCTATGTCTTGATGGGATGGGTGATCGTGATTGCCATCAAGCCACTGGCGCAGAGCATGGAGCATGCGGGACTCTATTTGCTCATTGCCGGCGGGCTGTCGTACACCGGTGGCGTGGTGTTCTACATGGACAAGCGTCGCGCGTGGACGCATCCGGTGTGGCACTTGTTCGTGCTCGGCGGCAGTGTCTGCCACTACTTCGCCGTGCTGTGGTACGCGTGGCCAGCCCGGTAACGCGATCGCCGGTGATCGGCATCTCCATCATGTTTGTGGCCGCCGGAACTGCGCACTTCCTGGCTCCGGCATGGTTTGATCAGATCATGCCACCATGGGTTCCAAACGCGCGCGCGGCTACGCTGCTCAGCGGAGCTGCCGAGATTGCCGGAGGGGTGGGGGTGCTCATTCCATCCACGCGCGTGGCTGCGGGGTGGGGGTTGATTGCGTTGTTGCTCGCCGTGTTTCCGGCAAACGTATACATGCTGCAGATGGCGTCTCAGTCAAACGCCGCCCTCTGGTATCGTGCCGCACTGTGGGCTCGGTTGCCGCTGCAGGCGCTCTTGATCTGGTGGGTCTGGCGCGCGGCGGTGCGCTCGCGGTAATCGCGAACAGCTCACGATGGTGCGAGGGCAATCACTTCGTCGTCGGCAATCGCATACAAGGCATCGGCGTCGCGCGCGACATACATGCCTCGGCCGCTGAACTCCGTAAAGGCCGGCAATACACCGACGTGTGGCCCCATAACAAAGCAGGGCAGCCGTAGACGCTGACGCCCGCGTCCGCCGATCGTTGCATGAGGATGCAGGTGACCGGCGAGGACATACCCCCCGTCATGCGCGATCGGGTCATGCCGTCCGACGAAGGGACCGAACTGCTGAGGATCGTCAACGCACAGAATATTGAGTGCCGCCGGAGGATCGCCCGCATGGGCGTCATGATTTCCGCGAATCAGTGTGATGGTGAGTGCTTCGTGCGCTGATCGCCACCGCAAGATCTGTGCAAGAGTATCTTCGTGTCGCCCGTGCTTGGCGTGAAGCAAATCGCCCAGGACGACCAGCCGCTGAGCGGCCGTGTGCTCCAGAATCGTCGAGAGTCGAGCGAGATCTGCGCCCGTCGTTCCCGTTGGCACTGGCACGTTCGCCGCGCGAAATGCTGCGGCCTTCCCCCAATGGAGATCGGCCACAAAGACCGTACGCTGTGACGGCCACCAGAGCGCACGGTCTGGCAGCAACACCACGCGCTCGCCGGCGACGACCACCTCGCAGGTACCGTGCAGTGGATCACCGTGCATCAGGTGTCGGTATCACGGTGGGATGACGAAGCACGCGTGCAATGCCAGGGGTGGTCTTCTTCTCTGCGGCGGCGGTCATTTTGCGGACGCGGTCAACCAGTTTTTCTGATGAGAGTTTGGCACGACTGATATCAACGATCAGCGGAAACGCGAGCGGTGTGGGTCGCTCGACATCAACGACGCGCACTGCACCTGCGGACAGTCGTTCCAGGACGCGACCCAGCCGACTGGCCTCGAGCTGCCGCTCCAAGACCTCGCGGTGCGCCTGAAAGACCAACAGGTTTTCTGGATCGTACTTCACAAACACATCAAAGAGCAAGCCACTCGACGCCTGGACCTGTTTCAGCGACTTGCTCTGCCCAGGATAGCCACCGAATACCAAGCCGGCGACGCGCGCGATCTCGCGAAACTGACGGCGCGCCAACTCGGCGGCGTTCAAGCTGTTGGTGATATCATGGAGCAAATGCGCTGTCGAGAGCAATCCCGCTTCCAGTGCCTCGTCAAGCGGCGCCGGTTCTGCCGAAAGGAGATTGAAGCCGTAGTCATTGCACGAGAACGTGAATGAGATGGGTGTCAGTTGTGCGATACGATACGCAAACAGCGCCGAGAGCCCCTCGTGCACGAGCCGTCCCTCGAACGGATACACGAAGAGATAGTGCCCTTCGCGCGTTTCGCATCGTTCAATCAGCAATTCATCTGGGCGTGGGATAACACTGCGTGCAGCCTGCGTAAGGAGGACGGGTTTGACCGACTGCATTTCCTGCCCGTCGAACGTTCCCTGGCGCGCTTCCTCAAGTTTGGCGCGGACCGCATAGGAGAGCTCGGTGCTGAGCGCCATTCGCGCACCAGCCCAACGAGGAATCGCACCAACTTTGCCTTTGGCCTTCTTGACCCATACCGTGAGGTCTCGCAACCGTACAAACTCCAGCGATTTCCCCGAGAAGATGAACCGATCACCGGGGCTCAGGCGCGACACGAAGCTCTCTTCCACAGTGCCAAGTCGCCCGCCGGTCAAGTACCGCACGGCAATGGACGCGTCGCTCACGATCGTGCCAATGTTCAACACGTGTCGCAAGGCCACCCGCCGATCGGTCACCACGTACTGTTCACCATCGCGTTGGACGCGGGCGAACTCCGGGTACGCATTGAGCGCGTCGCCACCGCGTGTGACGAAATCGAGCGTCCAATCCAACTCGTGTTCAGTGAGCTCTGCATAGGCGCGCGTGGTGCGCAGCTCTGCGAACACCTCCGCTCGAGTGAAGCCACCACCGAGCGCGAGCGTCACCAAATGCTGCGCAAGCAGATCCAGCGGCCGATCGATCGGGTCACGCGACTCAATGGCGCCGGCACGCATCGCATCGCGGGCAGCAGCCACTTCGACGAGTTCGAACGCGTGTGTCGGAACACACACAATGCGGGACACGCGACCCGGCGAGTGCCCCGACCGACCCGCGCGCTGCAGCAATCGTGCGACACCCTTCGGGCTGCCGATCTGCATCACCACGTCAACCGGCGAAAAGTCTACCCCAAGGTCCAGCGACGACGTTGCGACCACCACGCGATAGCGTCCGGTTTTGAGACCGTCCTCGACGTCATCGCGCTGCCGCCGCGAGAGCGAGCCATGATGAATGGCGGTGAACTCAAACCAGGTGGGATCGGCTGTGATAATCGACTGAAACCAGATTTCGCATTGCGATCGTGTGTTGGTGAACACGATCGCGCTCTGCGCCTTCGCCAGCCGCTGCATCACTTCAGGCAGTAGCTTGGTATTCAAGTGACCGGCCCACGGGAACTGATCCATCGCTTCCGGTACCAGCGCTTCAATCTCAATGGTCTTGGGGATTACGCCGCTGACCAGTCGGCGCGGCGCGCGATCGCCGTTGCGCAGCCGGCCGAGCAGGGTATCGGCGGCGACGTCAAGATTTCCCAAGGTCGCCGAGAGCCCCCAAGTACGCATTGTGGGTTGCAGAGCGCGTAGACGCGCCAAGGCAAGCTCAACTTGCACTCCGCGTTTGGTACTCATGAGCTCATGCCATTCATCGACCACGACGCAGCGCAGATCGGCGAACAGTGCGGACGCATCCTTCCGACAAAGCAACAGTGACAATGACTCGGGCGTAGTGACGAGCGCCGTTGGCAAGCGTGCCCGCTGCCGGGCGCGCACTGCCTGCGACGTGTCACCTGTCCGAGACTCAATGCTCCACGGGAGTTCCAGCGCCTCGATTGGTGCCCGTAGCGCCTGTTCGGTATCGGAAGCCAGTGCCCGCAGGGGCGTTATCCAGATCACCCGCAGCGGTGCCGCATCAGCGCGTTTCCGCAATGCCCGTTTGCGCGGTGCTTCACGCATGGCCTCAAGCAGCGCGCCGCACCATGCTGCATAGGTTTTGCCGGTACCCGTCGCGGCATGGATGAGTCCCGACTCGCCGCCGGCATACGCGTGCCACACTTCGCGCTGGAATTCGAACGGCTCCCACCCGTTCGCCGTGAACCACGCATCAAGACGTGCCTCAGGCGACGCCTCGCCAGGCGACGCCTCGCCGTGCGGCGCCCCCTCAAGCGGCGTGCGTGTATTCATTGCAGCGTCGCCACGAGCGCGCGGACGCTCTCCAGCGAATCTGCTTCCGCGGCAGGTTTGTCGGTGCGCCAACGCGCGATCCGCGGGAAGCGAACCGCGATGCCGCTCTTATGCCGCGAGCTGCTTTGGATGCCCTCGAACGCCAACTCAAATACGAGTTCCGGCTTGACCGTTCTCACCGGGCCGAACTTCTCGATCGTGTTGCGTCGGATGAACGCGTCAACCTCGCGAATCTCGGCGTCGGTGAGGCCCGAGTACGCTTTCGCAATGGGCACCAAGGCATCACCGTCCCACACAGCAAACGTATAATCGGTAAAGAGTCCAGCGCGCTTTCCATGCCCGGCTTGCGCGTAGACCAGCACCGCGTCGAGAACAAGTGGGGTCACTTTCCACTTATACCAATCACCCGTCTTTCGGCCAACGCCGTAGCGCGAAGCGCGCCGCTTGAGCATCAGCCCCTCGGCGATGGCCTCACGTGCGCTTTCCCGCGCAGTCGTCACGTCGGGCCAACTGGACACCTCAATGACCGGCGAGATGCCAATACACGCCTCGCTCGGCAGAGTACGGACCACACGCTCGATCAGGGCGCGACGTTCATGGAGGGTCTGCGCACGCACATCGACATGCTCGTATTCAAGGCAGTCGTAGAGCAGCAAATGGCAGGGCACTTCAGTGAGCAGCTTCTTGCCAACCACTTTCCGGTTGATTCGCCGCTGCAGTTCAGAGAATGGGCGAGGTGCGTTGTCGCGCCACGCCAATAGCTCGCCGTCGAGCACCGTGCCATCGGGGAGCCATTCCGCTGCCGCTTCAATTTCAGGAAATCGTCCAGCCAGGAGCTCCTCGCCACGGCTCCATAAAAACGTCTTCCCCTTTCTTCGCACGAGCTGGGCGCGGATTCCGTCCCACTTCCACTCAATCTGCCAATCTGTGACATCACCAAGCGCATCCAGTTCTGCGGTCAGCGGGTGCGCGAGATAGAACGGGTAGGGCCGACTCCAATCGCTATCGCTGGTTTCGCGGCTGATCAATCGCGTATACCACTCGCCGCTGGCCTCCCACTGCCCCATCAGCCGATGGGCAATCGTTTCGACAGCAACCCCGCTCACCTGCGCGAGCGCACGCACGAGTAAGCCGTCGGACACGCCGACGCGAAAGCCACCGGTGATGAGTTTGTTGAACACAAACCTGGCGGTACCGCTCAGCTGCGCCCACGCCGCGAGCAGGGTGGCACGTTGTACGTTGGGGGGCATTGTGCCAAGCGGGAGCAACTGCGACTCCACCCACCAGGCGAGTGAGCGATCATCCGCGTTCCCACTATCGTTCCCACTATCGTTCCCACTTTCTGGTACAAGGAGCGCAATCGTCTCGGCCAGGTCCCCGACTTGTGCGTAACACTCTTCAAACAGCCAATCCGGTGTCTCGGCGGCTTGCGCAGCCCACGTGCGCAGGTCGGCTGTCTTGATCAGACGTTTCGGGCGCCTACCGATCAAGAATGAGACCGCCCACGCGGCGTCGGCTGGCGCGGCGTCTCGAAAGTACGCAACGAGCGCGGCCACTTTGATGGCTGTGGCATTCGTCTGATCAATGGCATCAAAGAGCTCAGCGAACTGTCGCATCGTCCGTGCTGTGGTCGTCCTGTTCGCCTTCGAAGCGCGTCGCGAGGGCCTTCGCGTCGAGTCCCTTTTCCTGGAGCCATCGTACCACAGGACCGGTGAAGCCGTGCGTGACCCACACACGCTCGGCATTTGTTGCTTCGATGGCACCGAGCAATTGGGGCCAATCGACATGGTCCGAAAGTACGAAGCCCCGATCGACGGCGCGTCGGCGACGTGCGCCGCGCACGTGCATCCATCCCGAGGCGAACGCGGCGCGCGACGCCCCGAAGCGGTTGGCCCATGTTGAGCCGTCCGTGCTCGGTGGTGCGACCACGATCGCGCGCGCCCAATCTGTTTTCCTTGACGTCATCGTTGCATACGTGGTGTCGGGCATGACTTTGCCGGCATCACGATAACACTGCGTCATCTTTTCGACCGCGCCATGCGTCAGGATCGGACCGATAGACGGATCGAGACCAGCCAGCAACCGTTGTGCTTTGCCCAACGCATAGCCGTAGAGCAGTGAGGCCACGCCCGCGTCGGCGTTGGCGTGCCACCACGCATTGATTTCTGCAAACACTGCGCGTTGAGACGGCCATCGGTACACCGGTAAGCCAAACGTACTTTCAGTGATGAACGTGTGGCATTGAACAGGTTCCCACGCCACGCACGTCGGATCAGGGTCCGTTTTGTAGTCGCCAGAGACAACCCAGATTTCCCCGCCATACTCTACGCGAACCTGAGCTGACCCAAGAATGTGCCCGGCCGGATGCAAGGAAAAACGCACGCCGTTTACCACCCGCGCAACGCCGTAGGGAATCGCGTCGATCCCACGAGCCCAAGATCCAAGGCGCTCCGTCGCCACGGCCAGTCCGTCGTGCGCCAGCAGGTAGGCGTCGCAGCCCCACACGAGATGGTCCCCGTGTGCGTGCGTGATGATCGCGCGCGGCACCGGGGACCAGGGATCGATGTAGCAATCTGCGGCGGCGCAATACAGCCCCTTCGATGTTACTTCAAGCAACTGTGCCATCAAACAGGACGTACGGCGCTCACACTGCCACTAGAAGCTGTACGTCAAACCTGTTGAGAAAAACGTGTCCGTGTTCTTGAGCTGCTTGCCGCTGCGCACAGGTGGCTGCGCGTTGTAGCGAACCACGTAGCCGGCCTTCAGGCCGAGTGCCTTCGTGATCGGCGCGACGAGCGACGACTCGGTATTCAGGAGATACACTTCCGTGTCGCTCAGGTTTGGCAAGAACTCGGCTGTTTGCTGGAAGAATGCCACATCGGAAAATAGATGCTTGTAGTCCGCGCCCAATCGTGCGGCAGGGTAACTGCCCTTGAATGTCGATGTGGAACCGGCCGTGAGCGTTTGCTGAAACTGGGAAAGTCCGAGTATGAAATTGAGCTTGTCCTTCGGTGCAATGATCGCTTTGAAGTCGAGTCCAAGCCCTTCTTCGGTGCGCCGGGAAATCCCCTGCAGGACGTTCCGATCAAATCGCGCGGCCACAAATGCGCCCAAGCGCGGCGTGATGGTGCGTTCTCCGCGCAGTCCGCCGTTCCAGAAGTTGGCGTTTACTTTGTTGTCGGCCTCGCCGTAGAAAAAGGCAAGGTCTTGTCCCACCGCCCACGCACCAACGGAGTACTTGAGTTTGTTCACCGCGTTGAGGGCGGTGGCGTTCGCGTTGCCGCTGGTGAGCGAAAATCCGAAGGCGGCCGAGCCTTCGTACGCCTTCTTGGCGGGGGCCGGTGCCTGCGCATTGAGCGTGGCCGACGTGAGCGTGAGGAACGCGAGCGTACGATAGCGAAGCATGTCTGTTTGGAGAAAAACGTGAGCGGGAGTATCGCGGTCGGCAATCACCGTGCCGTCAAACTACGGCGGTGTGATGAACGTTCCCTGCTGGAGCTCTCGCAGCGCTTGCTGAATTTGTGCGTTCGTGTTCATCACGATCGGGCCGTGCCACGCCACCGGCTCCTTGATTGGTGTGCCAGAGACGAGCAGGAAGCGCATGCCGTGCGGCCCGGAACGGACGGACACCGAGTCACCGGTGTCGAAGAGCACCAATGATCGGTTTCCACTCAGGTCACGTACGAGATCATCATCGTTACCAGCGGTACGTTCGGTCAGCACGCCAACATTGTCGGACGCGTTCGCGAACGATCCACTGCCGTCGAAGATGTATGCGAATGTACTGCGATATGCGTCAACGGGAAGTGATTTATGCACCAACGGGGGCAAGGTCACATCGAGGTAAATGGGATCAGCGGCGATGCCGTCGACTGGTCCGCGCTTCCCCCAGAACTCTCCGCAGATCACGCGCACGATCGTGCCGTCATCGTCAACAATCTCCGCGATATCAGGTGACTTGACGTCCTGATAGCGCGGTGCGGTCATCTTGAGCGATGACGGGAGATTGGCCCACAACTGAAAACCGTGCATGCGACCATCCGGTGCGCCCATCGGCATTTCGTGGTGCACGATGCCGCGGCCCGCGGTCATCCACTGCACGTCGCCGGCGCCCAATGTACCGCGGTTGCCGAGGCTATCGGCGTGATCGACGTTTCCGGCGAGGACGTACGTGATGGTTTCGATCCCGCGATGCGGGTGCCAGGGAAACCCCGCCTTGTAGTGGGACGGGATATCGTTGCGGAAATCGTCGAACAGCAGGAAGGGGTCGGTCTCGCTGGTGTCGCCGAAGCCGAAGGCGCGGTGCAGGTGCACGCCGGCGCCCTCCATGGTGGGCCTGGCGTGTGAGATGCGCTTGACGGGACGGATGGACATTAGGACTCCGTGAGTGAGAGATTCATTAATCTTAGCGCTAAGATATAATTTGTGCTAGGGCTCTCCGGCGTCTTGGGTTAGCCGCCGAGCAGAAGGGAGTCGCCATCGTCTGCGGGGCCAACGCGCTTCTGGAGAACCGGGGGCGACTCACCAAAGATGTCCACTGAGCGAATCGCCGTATCGATCGCGGCGAGCCCCGCCTGCAACTCGGCTGTGCATTTGCGCAGGGCGTACCGATATCCCGGTCCGAAAAAGACCAACGACCCGACGCCGAGCACCGCTGCGCCACCAATGCCCGGACCAAGCAACGCGGCGCCGACGAGTGCGAGCAGTGCCTTCCCCGCGGCAAGGCCGGCTATTCCGCCCACGAAGCCGCCCGTGGCAAGGAATCCTGTAGCCCCAACGAGGTTGGCATTCACGCCCTTGCGCAAGTCGAGCTGGATGGTGACCTCACACGCTTTTGCATCGCCCGGCACTGCGGCCAGCATTACACGCATGTCGGGGACGAAGGTCCCGTAGCGCGTATAGGTCCACTTATAGTGGCCATCGATCATGGCGGGGATGTCAAACACCAACACGCCCCCGTCGAGCGGATGTCCGCCCAGTGTATCCCGCAGTGCCAATGACCAGGGAGGCGCTTGCAGTGTACGCCCAAGCGCTTGCAGTACAACGCGCGGCGGATGTCGGTACACACGCGACACGCTGAGCGATCGTTGCTCAGTCCCGAAGAGCCTGGTGGTGAGGCGATCCTTCCAAATGGCCACCGGTTGCACCATCATCGTCGCATTGGGCGCTGCCTGAAGCTCAGCCATCGCGAGCGCCACGTATCGTTGCGAGATGCCAGCTTCGGCGGCTGCCGCTTCGACATCCCGTACGCGATACGCATCGGTGGGTACGGG
>JANOPS010000074.1:0-3687 GCA_031421995.1 Gemmatimonadaceae bacterium | reverse complement strand
CGATGATCACGACGATGATCACGATCTGTCGGAACTTGAGAAGCAGCGCGCTGAGGAACCGGGTTCGCCGGGCCCGCCAGCATCGCTCACGATGATGTCGCCAACCGGTGATGTTGCGTTGGCGCAGATCAATCAGGATTTCTACACGGTGGTCGTGCCGCCGCGCGGCGCGCAGGCGTCGGTCAGCGTGGCGGATCCGGCAAGCGCCACTGTGCCGGTTCGCAAGCTGACCGATATCGGCGGCCAGTTCCCGGCGTGGTCGGCCGACGGACGCCGCATTCATTGGTCGATCGGCAACGCGCACGTGATCTATGATCTGGATTCGGCTGCGGTGCGCGACGCAGCAATTGCGGTGTCGCGTCGTGACTCCACGCTTGCCGATAGTCTGCGTCCGCGTCCGTACCTGCCGTCGGAACGTCGCATCACGGTGCAGGTCACGCGCGATACACCGCGAGGCACGTTGGCGCTGCGCAACGCGAAGATCATCACGATGAAGGGCGAAGAAATCTTCGCCCGTGGCGACATTGTGGTGCGTGACAATCGCATCGTGGGCGTGGGAGCGGTCGGCACGGTGACTATTCCTGCGGGTGCAACACAGATGGACATGGCGGGGAAGACCATCATCCCGGGTTTCGTGGACACGCACGCACATCTGCGGGCCGAGCGTGGCACGATTCACGAAGCGCAACCGTGGGCGTTTTTGGCGAATCTGGCGTACGGCGTGACCACAACGCGCGATCCGCAAACAGGCACCACGGACGTGCTCACGTATCAGGACATGGTGGAAGCTGGCGAGATTATCGGACCGCGCGTGTACTCAACGGGCCCCGGTATCTTTGATCAAGATCAGATTCGCGATCAAGAGCACGCCCGCAGTATGCTCAAGCGGTACAGCCAGTACTACGACACCAAGACGATCAAGATGTACGTCGCCGGTGTGCGTCAAACCCGTCAATGGATTATCAAGGCGGCGCGCGAGCAACAGCTCATGCCAACGACCGAAGGTTCATTGGATGTGAAGCTCAACCTCACGGAAACGCTTGATGGATATCCAGGGCTTGAGCATTCCATGGGCATCACGCCACTTGGCGCCGACGTGACGGGATTCATGGCGTGGTCGAACAGAACGTACACGCCCACCTTGCTGGTGAACTACGGCGGGCCGTGGGGCGAGAACTGGTTTTACACGAAGGAAAATCCGTATGCCGATCCCAAGCTGCAGCGATTCACGGCGTACGAAGAGTTGGCGCTCAAGACGCGTCGGCGGATGGCCACGCTACCGGGTGGCAGCACGGCCGGCGGATGGTTTCGCGATGAAGAATACGTGTTTCCCAAACTCGCTGCTGATGCCACGAAGATTCTGCGGAGCGGTGGCCGACTGGGTATCGGCAGTCACGGACAGCTGCAGGGGCTTGGCTATCACTGGGAGTTGTGGGCCATGGCCAGCGGTGGCATGACCGCGCATGAAGCGCTCAAGGTGTCCACGTGGTATGGCGCACAGGCGATCGGCTTGCAGGGTGATCTGGGATCGCTTGAAGCGGGCAAGTTGGCAGACTTGGTGGTGCTTGATGCAGATCCGCTGGCCGAGCTGCGCAACACCAACACGATTCGCTACGTGATGAAGAATGGCCGGTTGTATGACGGTGCCACGTTGGCCGAGCAGCATCCAACGCGTAAGGCGGGGCCTGAGGTGCCCAATCGCCCCATAGCGCCGAGCACGAAGGCCGGGACGCGCGACGGGGCGCGATAGACCGCGTGGCAAACGCCTCCAGCCCCAGCGAGTTCGAAGCACGTTTGGCCGGCCGCTATCGGGTAGAGCGGCTGCTGGGGCGCGGCGGGATGGGAGCGGTACATCTGGCCCGCGACCTGCAGCTGGACCGTCTCGTCGCCATCAAGGAACTCCCCGCGGAATTCGCCAGCGACCCGATGCTTCGGGAGCGCTTTCTGCGAGAAGTGCGCATGGCCGCCAGCTTCTCGCACCCCAACATCGTGCCGGTGTACGCTGTCGAGGAGCAGGGCCGGTCACTGGCGTTCGTCATGGGTTTCGTCGAAGGCGAAAGCCTCGGTGAGCGGGTGCGGCGTGCGGGGCCGCTGTCATCGCGTGAGTCCGTGCGCCTGCTGCTCGACGTGGCCTATGCACTCGCGTATGCACACGGTCGTGGTGTCGTGCATCGTGATATCAAGCCCGACAACATCATGATTGAACGGGCGACGGGTCGCGCGCTCTTGATGGACTTCGGTGTGGCGCGATCGATTGACGCGACACCGGCAGCGCCGTCTGGCATGACGCGCGTCGGCGAAGTAGTGGGAACCCCCGAATACATGAGTCCCGAGCAGGCCACCGCCGAAGAGCTGGATGGACGCAGCGATCTGTACTCCCTGGGTTTGGTGGCGTACTTCGCCGTGACGGGGGCGGTTGCCTTTGGCGGAGACAGCGCAGCACGGATTCTCGTCCGGCAGCTTACTGAAGTGCTTCCGTCGATCGCAGCCGTGCGCGGTGATTTGCCGGCCGCCGTGGCCGCCGCAATCGATCGGTGCCTGCAGAAGGAGCGAGACGCGCGGTTTGCCAACGCCGGTGCGCTGATCGAGGCACTCGACGCGGCGCAGGCGGCGGCGCCCGAAGTACCGGTGGCGATTCGGCTGTTTGCGCAGGAAGCCGAAACCCTCGGCATGATCGCGTCCTTCGCCTCGCTGGCCGCGGGGGTTGTCCTGTTCAGCGGAATCACCGCGCAGGGCTTCTGGGACCGGATGATTCCCGTGGTGGTGCTCGTCTCGGTGATGCTTGGTCGCTTTATGCAGACCCGCGCCGAGGCGCGTCGATTGTTGTTGCAGGGCTACACGGCGGATTTTGTGGTGCGCGGTTTGCGTCAGACGGTCGACGAACGCGAAGAGCGGCGCGCACAATTGCGCCTTGATGCCGACGTGGTGGGCCGCCGTCAGCGAACGTTCCGCATGGGCGCGCTCATGTTGCTGGGCGCGGCCTTGCTCGTGCGTACTGCGTTCGCGATGCGCACGGGTGAAGAAGGCAACTACAACACACCACTCCCGGCGGCCGTGATGTTGTTCTCCGGACTGTGCCTGTTCGGCTTCGGCATGGTATTGGTGGCGCGAAGTCCGATGCGCATGAGCATTTGGGAACGGCTCTTTCGCGTGGTCTGGCTCGGGGCACTCGGTCGTATCTTTCTGCGGTCCGTGGCCAACAGCACTGAACGAGCGGGCAGCGTGACAGGCGTGGTGCCGGGCGCGACGCGTGCCGTTGCCACAAAGGCTGTGACGCTGGCGGTTGCCACACCCGGTGGTGCGACGCTCGCCGGTGCGACGATTGACGGTGCTGGTGCGGCTGACGCGCGACTGGCTGCGTTGGAGTCACGCATCGCGCGTCTTGAGAAGAGGCTTGAGGTGAGCTAATGGCGATCCTGAAACGCCGTGAATCGCTGTGAGGGGTGAGCGACAGCATGGGAGCAGGGCTGAGCTCTGAGGGCTAGAGCAACGGAAGGGGTGAGAGCACCACAGGCGTGGGCTGTGAGCTCTCAGCCGGTCAGGGGCGAGCGCCTGCTTGAGGGGTGAGGAGCGAGCGGTGAGCCCTGCTCAGGGCTGAGGCCTCAGGCTGGAGCTCTCCCCTGACCGGCTGAGAGCTCAGAGCCCACGCCTGTGGTGGCCTCACCCCTTCTTTTCCTCAGGCCTGAG
>JANOPS010000073.1:0-1702 GCA_031421995.1 Gemmatimonadaceae bacterium | reverse complement strand
CATCAACATCGCCGGCACGTTTTACTATCTGTGCGCCATTCTGGATGGCTGGTCGCGGTACCTCGTGCACTGGGAGCTGCGCGAGTCCATGACGACGCGCGACGTCACCACCATTGTGCAACGCGCCAAAGAGCGGTTTCCTGATGCGCGACCGCGCGTCATTTCGGACAACGGGCCGCAGTTTATCGCGCGCGACTTTCGCGATTTCGTGCGACTGTCTGGCATGACACACGTGCGGACCGCTCCGTATTGCCCGCAATCGAACGGCAAAATGGAGCGGTGGAATCAAACCCTCAAAGTCACCACCATTCGCCCGGAGGCGCCGACGTCGATCGAGGACGCGCGTCGCCACGTCACGGCCTTTGTCACGCAGTACAACGAGCACCGCCTGCATAGTGCCATCGGCTACATCACCCCCGCCGACCGTCTCGCCGGTCGCTCCGAACAGATCTGGGCCACGCGGGATGCCCGGCTCGAAGCGGCACGCGCGGCGCGACAGCTCGCGCATCACGCCATCCCCGCGTAACTTCACGCCCGACCGTTCTCCCGATTCCATTGTTCGTCCACCCACGTGTCTCATTCACGCTGAACCAGGACACTCGCGCTCGTGTTCGGCGTGTGGTTGTGGCAATGGCACGGCGTGGTCGGCGTCGTCACCCGTCGGGATCGTCAAGCAGCGCACGAAGCCGCGTGCCTAGCGCGATCGGGAACCGTTCGAGCCAGGAATCGTCGACGAGCCCAACACTGATCAGATCGCGGACGTGCACCCGATCTTTATCCCGATACGATGTGAGCTTCATGCGGACGAGCGCCTCGAGCGTGATGAGGCGAAAGCCTGCGACCGTGACCGACTCATGCTCATCGGGCGCCGCAAGCGCATACTCCGCGCGCACGCGCTCACCCGCAAAGATCACATGCACTGCGTCGCGTTCCTTTGCGTCGGGGCCATCCAGGAACATGTCGATGCTCGCCGAGTGGCGATACACGAACCCCGCAGCCTGCATGGCCTGAATGGCCGAGGGTAGCGCGTCGCGCCGAAGAAGCAGGTCGACGTCTTGCGTGTTCCGCACGGCCGCCTCATCCACTCGCGACACCCAGGCAGCAACCGCGTTTCCTCCGATCACGGCATAGGCGATCCCTGCGGCGTCCAGTACACGCGCCGCTCTCATCAGCCGATCGCGCACGCGATCAATGGCGTTACTCATGCGATCCCATGAGACCTCATCGTAGACCGTGGTAGACATCAAACCGCCTCCGCTCGTTAGACCGTTCTTGTCAACTTACAGCGCAGACGTGGGTTGCGAAGGGTGGGCCGGGAAGGGGCATCCCATTCGTCCCCTATGATCCCACCGTCCGACAATCCCCAGGTTCGGCAGACCTTGCCCGCATGTATCGGATGACCGACTATAAAGGTCATGACCTACTACACGATGGCCCATGCGAAGGCGCATCTGGCGGGGCTCGTCCGTGAAGCCTTGGCTGGGCGCGAGGTCGTGATCGCCCGCGATGACCAGCCGCTGGTGCGCCTTGTCCCGGTGCAGGCCGACCCCACAGATCGCGTTCGTACGGCCGGCGACCTGCAGGGACGGGTGACGCTGCCCGATGCGTTCTTCGACCCGCTCAGTGACGGCAAACTGGCCGACTGGTAGCTCTGATGCAGCGGTTGCGCGAGACGCATAACTACTTTTCGTGGCGCGCCGAT
>JANOPS010000072.1:0-12714 GCA_031421995.1 Gemmatimonadaceae bacterium | reverse complement strand
AGCGCCGAGAGGGGCGACGTTGTGCTACACGTACTTCGACACGACGTACAGGAGCACCCCGACCATCCCGCCAACAATCGTCCCGTTGATCCGAATGAACTGCAGATCACGACCGATCTGCAGTTCGATCTTTCGGGACGTCGCGTTGGCGTCCCACGCCTCAACCGTCGACGCAATCAGCTTCGCCACTTCGTCGCGTGCCTGCTCCACCGAATAAGCCACCAATTCAACGATCCAGCCGTTCACCTTCTCGGCGAGCGCGGGGTCGGTCAGGACCTTTTCGCCGAGCGCCGAGAGCCACCGCTCAACCTGATCTGGCTCGGCTTCAACATCGTCGGCGAGCCGATCAGCGTAGTTGGCCAGTCGCGTCTTCACGTCGCCCCACACGTTGCGTGAAAACTCGTTCACCGCGGGGTGGCCCAGCAGGTCCAACTTGATCTGCTCCGCTTTGGCAATAACGTCGGGGTTTTCGCGCAAGGACAACACGAATCGATCTACGGCTTCGTCGTACCGCTGACGCAACGGATGCGACGGGTCGGCAGCCACCGCGATCAACGTTTTCTCCACGCCGGTCACGATCTTGTCGCCAAGACGATTTTCCACGGCGCCGGGCACCCACCACGGGCTCTCCTTCTTGATCCCCTCGCGAATGACTGCGTCGTTTTCGTCCAGAAACTTGGCGGCTAACCGCAGCGCGTCATCGAGCAGCTGCTGATGCCGACCACCCGCGGTTAACAGTTCGAATACGCGAGCCAGCAACGGCGCGACCTTGAGGGTGCGCAAGCGCGAGACAATACCGCGATCCACCACCTGCTGCACGTCTTCGTCGCGCATGACATTCGCAGCGCCTGAGAGACCCCGTGCGACCATCCGCGACAACCGCCGACTATTCTCCGGTTGCGAAAGCCAGGCTGCCGCCCGTTCGCCTAGCCGCATGGCCGCCAGTTTGCTGGCCACGACCTCGCGCGTGAGGAAATTGCGTTGGACGAAGTTTCCCAGTGCCGTCCCGATTCGATCCTTCCGCGCGGGCACGATAGCGGTGTGTGGGATCGGAATACCGAGCGGGTGCCGAAAGAGCGCCGTGACCGCAAACCAGTCGGCGATACCGCCCACCATGGCGGCCTCGGCGAAGGCTCTGACATAGCCGACCCACGCAAAGCGAGGCTCGAAGTAGCGTGCGATCACGAAGAGCACGGCCACCACGACGAGCATCGCGCTGGCCACGCGCTTCATGCGCACCAACCGGACGCGCTTGATTTCGTCGTCGGCGGTAATGCGCAAGGCGGCGGGAAGCTTGTCCGTAACCTCCGGCAACGTCATCCGCTTACCGACCGATCTTCAGCTTGGTCGGATCGATCAGCGAGCCGCCGATCGCGGCAGGGGTATCCATGAAGAGTACTACGGGCTGTCCGTCTCGCTGTTCCAAGGCCAGCGTTACCGTACGCGCCGAACGCCCCTTCCCCGCCGGAATGTCGAGCCGTCGCGTCGTGGCGCCCTCAGGGAACTTCTGGCGCGCCAGTTCGTACCGCCGTCTACTGGCATCAGTCATCAAATCCAGAAAATCGGCCGCATCGACCGACGTATCCCATACGGTGGCCCAGACCAACGCATCGCCTTGAGCGGTGCGAACAACGGCGTACTGGTCACCATCAAGCCCACCGGCGGCCCGTCGTGCCAAGACCTCGTCTTTCAAGTGCTGCACGAGCACCAGTCGCGTTTCGAATTCGCCAAAGGTGTTTGTGTACACAACTGTGCCGGTCGTCGGCGCGGGCAACGCGACGCTGCGCGGCACATCACGAGCCGCTGCAGTGGCGGTGAAATACGCGTTGTCGTTCAGGATCTGCTTGGTGGAAATTGGCAGATCCGTGAGCAGCTCTTTGATCGGACGCTTCTCGGTGAATCGCCGCACGAAATCGGCGCCACCAAGGTACGGGAAAAGCAGCCCCTCGCGGACCGCGCGCGGTGCAGAGGCAAACACGGGCATGCTGCCCTGCCCATCCCGCACCATATCGCGAATGCGATCCCAGCCGCCGGGCATCTTGAGCATGGGCCCCGCATTCGGATCGGCGAGCAGCTGGGTGAACACCGCTTGCCCTTCGAGGATCGCCTGCGCTGAGCCTTGGCGATCGGCGTTGTCGGTGAGCGACTGAATGGAATCGATCTTGATGTACTGATCCTGCAGCGCGTGCACCAGTTCGTGCGTGACCGTTTGCCCAAGGAGCGCTTTGGGCGCGCCATCGACCACGTACAACACCTTGGTGGCTGGGTCGTAGTAGCCGATGATCTGCTCTTCCAACAGGCGCTGCAACAGAGCACCGAGGTTAAGCGTATCGGGCGCGAGTCCCAACACGCGGTACGCGCTCTGTTGTCCATCGATCTGCGCTTTAGCTCGGTCGCTCGTGAGCTGCTTCATCACGAAGGATTTGACTTCCTCACGCGATCGTGTCTGCAGAACGGGCGCCGTCTTGAAGGTCAGGCCAAGCTCTTTCTCGATCCGCGGGACAGCCTCGGCCACGAGGTCTGCATACGGGCCGTCACCCTTCGGGCGGCGATCACCGCAGGCGGTGGTCGCTGCGGCGGACAGCAGCAGAAGCGTCGAAAGGCGGCATGCTGCGGTGCGGCGGGGCCAACTCACGAACCTCGGTGCCATGCGGTCACGACCGCCAAGGAGGCAGTCGGTAGCAGAGTTCGTGACGGGAGTCTTGGAAAGTGTCGGGATCACGTGGGGAAGGAACGCTGCACGTACCAAACGATGAGGCGGTCACCCCAAAGCAAGGCGAGCAGCGCGGCCGGCGCAAGGAACACGCCGAACGGCACATCAGGAAATGCGAACTCCTCTCCCCGTTTCTTGCTGCGCACCCACACCACGGGGCCGACAAACACCACGAAGAACACGGCGCCCACAAATGCGCCGCCAATGATCGTGAGCAACGCGCGCTCCGGGCCAAGGGCTGCCCCCACCACCGCCATCAGCGTGGTATCGCCAAACCCCATCGCTTCGCGCTTCATCGCGACCTCGGCCAGCCACCCGATGATCGTGATCGCGCCCGCACCCACGCAGGCGCCCAAGAGCGCTGCCCACGGCGTCGCGAACTGCGATGTCTCCCCGATGAAGAAATTCGCGACCGACATACCCAGCATGAACACCAATCCCGAGATCGTGAATCCGTCCGGGATGAGATAGTGCTTGGCGTCGGTCACCGCGATGCCGAACAAGATGGTCCCAAAGACGGCGACACGGAGTGCTTCGAACGTCACGCCGAACGTCATCACACACGCCACCCAGCCTATCGCGACGAGCAGCTCGACCGCCGGATATTGCATGGAGATGGGCAGCTGGCAGCCGCGGCACTTGCCCCGCAGCATCAGCCAACTGATCACGGGGATGTTCTCGTACCACGAGATCTGGCGCTCACATTTGGGACACCGCGAGCGTGGCTTCACGACGCTCAGTTCGGCCGGCCAGCGAGCGATGCACACATTGAGAAACGAGCCAATCGACGCGCCGATGGCGAAGATGGGGAGCAACACCATGGCGAACAGGTCGGCAGTCAGTGGCAGCATCATGAGCAGGAAAGTGTGCCGGCGCGCATCCGATCGTTACGTCGGACGAAGCGCATGCAAGAGGATACCGGTGGCAACTGCCACGTTCAACGACTCAACATCGGGAGCCATACCAATTGCCACGCGTTGAGACGCACGCGCCGCGACCGGCGACGACAGACCGGCCCCTTCGTTGCTCACCACGAGGGCGAGGCGCTGCGGAAGGACCTCGCGTCGCAGGAGCGCCGATGCGTCGAGCACGAGACCGTCCGTGTCCGCCGCCCAGCACGCGATCGCATGCGCGTCCAGGAACCCCACACACTCTTCCCAGGTAGCCGCCAGCGCCGTGTGCACGAACAACGCCCCCATCGCACTACGGACGACCTTGGCATTCCATAAGTCAACGGTTCCCGGTAACGCGACCGACGCCGTTACGCCGAGGGCCGCCGCCGTACGTAGAATCGTCCCCACGTTCCCCGGATCCTGGATGGCGTCGAGCAACAAGTATCGCGACGCACCCGGCGCGGGCGCCTCCAGTGATCGGCTGGGGATTTCGGCGACGGCCAGTACCCCCTGCGGGGACTCGGTGGTGGCCGCGCTCTCAAACTCGGTCTGCGAGACGGTCTTGATCGGTACCCCGCGCGCCGCGGCGGCGTCGCGGAGCGCCGAGGCGCGCCCGTCGTCCCCCAGTTCATCGCTCACCAGAACCCCAACGATTGGCAGGGGCGAGTTCAGGAGCGCCTCCACCGAGCGCACACCCTCGGCCACAAAGCACTGCTGACGCTCGCGCCCTTTTCGGCGCTGCAGGTCACGAGCGAGGGTGAGTAGCTTCACACGAGCACGGCGAAGGGTGAGTGGCGAGCAGGCTGGCTCGTTGCGACGGCGCTGGGGTACCTCTGGAGCATGGCGCATGCGGGAGACCTCGCGCGTGCCCTGCAATATGCGACGTAAACGACGAGAGAACAGGGACGCTGTGATGAGACGGTACAGCAGGGAGCATCGAAACATCGCCGGGCGCGCGAACGCTACCACGGGGGCGATCGTCGCCTGCCTGGTGCTCGCGACGGCCAGCGGCTGCTTGGCCTCCACGCAACAAGAGGTGGCGCTGGGCGACGAATACGCCGCGCAGGTTTCCCGGCAACTGCCGTTGGTTCAGGATCCCGAGATCGCGCGCTACATCACGGTGCTGGGGGACTCAATCGCGCGTGTCTCCGATGATCGCAATCTGCGATGGTCCTTTCATGTCGTGGACCAATCGGAGATCAACGCCTTCGCCGTGCCGGGCGGGCACATTTACGTCAATCGTGGGCTGATCGAAAAGACCACGAACATGTCGGAACTCGCTGGCGTGCTGGGGCACGAGATTGCCCACGTGACCAAGCGCCACAGCATGCTGCAAATGCGAGATCAACAGCGGGCGAACATAGGCGTGACCCTGGGCTGTATCCTCGCGCCGTCGGTGTGCAACAACGGTCTGGGCAGCGCGGCGGTCAACGCCGTCGGCGGCGGCCTGTTCGCCAAGTTCAGTCGAGACGACGAATCGGAGGCCGATCGCGAAGGCGTGAAGTTCGTGACCCGGGCCGGCATCGATCCGCGCGGCATGCCCAGCATGTTTCGCATCCTTCTGGCGGAGCGGAAAACCAACCCCAAGGGACTGGAAAGCTGGTTTTCATCGCACCCCGTTGAAGAGAGCCGCGTCGCGACGACGGAAGCCGAAATCAAGAACTTCGATCCGGTCGTGCTGCAATCGCTGACCCGCGACTCGCGCGCGTTTCAGGCCTTCAAGGCCCGTCTCACGAGCCTGCCGCGACGCTAGGTTCGTTATTTGACGTGCGGCACGTGATGACGCCTATGGCAGCGTGCGCACGAACTCGCTGATCAACGCCTCAAAGCTCGCGGCGACCGCTTTGCCCGTGTCCACAACCTCGGCGTGGTTGAGCGTTTGCAGCGAGAGACCCGCTGCCTTGTTCGTGATGCACGAGACCGCGGCCACGCGCATGCCCAACGCGCGCGCCACGATGACCTCCGGAACCGTGGACATGCCCACCGCGTCCACGCCAAGTCGCTCCAGCATGCGAACCTCAGCAGGCGTTTCGTAGGTCGGTCCAAGCAGCCCGCAGTAGACGCCGACTTGCAGGGTGATGCCAACGGCGCGTCCAGCCGCGTGCAGCAGCTGTTGCAGTGCTCGATCATACGGTTCCGACATGTCGGGAAACCGCTCGTCGCCACGCTCGACTGGGCCAGAAAGCGGATTGCGAAACATCAAATTGATGTGGTCGGCAATCACCATCAGGTCGCCGAGCGAAAAGGTGCGGCGGACGCCCCCGGCAGCATTCGACGCGACGTACACCGAGGCGCCCAATGCATGCATCACGCGCACGGGAAACGCCGCGAGGGCCGCGTCATGGCCTTCATACATATGAAAGCGACCGGCCATGAGTGCCACCGGCCGGTCGGCAATCGTTCCGATGATCAGCTGTCCGGCGTGACCGGAGACCGTGGCGGTGGGGAATCCCGGTACATGCGGAAACGGGATACGGATCGCCGCGCTGACCCGTTCGGCCAAACCGCCAAGCCCTGACCCGAGCACGATACCGCAGACCGGTGTCCTGAATGCCTGTCCGACGCGTTGCCGAACATAGTCAGCGGCAATCGCCGCCTCGGCGGCGCCCGGTCCGCTTGGCATGGCCTCGAACTCGGCGGTGACGAATGGCATGTTCACGCGCTCGCACCATCCAAGAGGGTGAGTGACGCGTGATCACGCATCAGCTGCTCGCACTCCCGGGCCGCCCCGTCACGGAGCGATCGACGATGCGCACGCGGCAGGAATGCCGCATCGAACGCCGCCAACGACAACGCGATGAGCTCCGAGAGCCCAAAACCGAGGTGCTGTGCGCACCCCACGTACTCATCAGTCAACGACACGCCGCTCATTAACCGGTTGTCCGTATTGATGGTCACGACTGCACCCAGTCGTCGATAGCGCGCCAATGGGTGTTCGGCAAACGTCGCCGCCACTCGGGTTTGCACGTTGCTTGTCGGACAGACTTCCAGAGGAATCTGTCGGTCGATGACATAGGCCTCCAGCACCGCATCTTCCAGCAACCGCGTGCCATGGCCAATGCGATCGGCCGCGCAGCGATGGACCGCATCACGGATGGACCACGGACCGTCTCCTTCGCCCGCATGCACCGTGACCGCAAGGTCGTTGGACCGCGCGTAGTCGAACGCCTTCGCATGCACATGTGCAGGATTACCCAGCTCGCCCCCCGCCAGGTCGAATGCGACCACACCTTGATCCTTGAAGGCGACCGCAAGCTCGGCCATTTCCATCGCATGCGGCCACGGCAGGCTGCGCAGCGCGCTCACAATGACGCGCGCGACGGTGCCGCACTCACGCTCACCCCGCGCGAACCCCTTCAGCACAGCGCTCATCACGTCGTCGAGCGAGAGACCGGCGCGCACGTGCAAGGTGGGACAGAATCGCACCTCGATGTACCGCACGCCGTCCAACGCCGCATCAAGCACCAGCTCGTGGGCAATACGTTCCAGCGAGAGCGCATCCTCCATGACGGCCAACGTAATCTCGAATCGCGCGAGATACTCGTCGAGGTTGTGCGCATGGTCGACGCGCATGTGTCGCGCCAGCTCAACCGCGGAAGACGCGGGCAGTGTCAGGCCACGATCGGCTGACAACTCCAGGAGTGTCGACGGGCGCAGTGATCCATCCAGATGACAGTGCAGCTCAGCCTTCGGCATGCGCCGCAGCACGTCGGCGAGCACGGCAGACGATGCAGTCACGCGCTCTCCTCAATCCGTTCGCGCACCGGCAGCACACGGAAAATGGCTCCGCCCACAAGGGCCGTGTCGGCGGCGATCGGCAACCCACGGCTGTCGGTCAGACGCATTGTGCCCGCAACAATGGCGTCGGCCTGTTCGGCTGACAGCTCGCGAACCGCGTCGATCGCGAGCGAGCCAAAGGGCACGCTCACACCGCGCTCATTCACATACACACGCAGCGAATCGGGCACACTCATCGGGCATCTCCTGGCGGTGCAGTCGTGTCTCGGACACTTGGTTTGGCATCGTCGCGGTTGCGCGGCGCCGTGGTCCCTCGATGCTGCTCGGCATAGGCGGCCGCAACTGCAGCGGCGGGCTCAAGGCGCCAGTTCTTGACCACGTACGACGCCAAGTCCAACGCCGCGCCCGTCTTCGAGAGCCGCTGTGCCTCGTCGATCAAGAGTTGACGAATATCCACGTCTTTCGCGAACACCACCGGCGCCCCAGCCAACATCGCATATCCGCCACCGCCACCGGCGCGATAGTTGTTAAGTGCGAGCGTAAAACTGTCAGTCGCCGCCATAGGGCGTCCGTTGTACGTCAAACTGGTCACGCGAGATCCGATTGGCATCGAGAGATCCCACACGTAGTCTGCGCCACTCAAGACATCGAAGTTGAAGCCCGGAACGGCATTGTCCACGATCCCCTCACGTGGCGCGCGACCACTCGCGTCAAGCGATCGGTAGTAGCGTGAGGAGTGCTCCAGAAACGCACGCACTTGTGCGCCGCTCACCTTGAGCACGCGGAGCGTATTGTCGTAGGGATACAGCTTGCTCAGATCGGCCAACGTCACAGCGCCGGGACCGAGCTTCGCATCGATCGAAAACGCGGCAGTCGCCGAGAGCTGCGCGTCGGTCGCTTGCCGCATCATCGCGTTGATGAAGTCCGTGATCGGGACATCGGCAACCCGCGCGCTGTCCGACCGCCACTCTCCGGGCGTCTGTACCACGGGCGTGGTAGCCCATGCGACCGTCGCCCGATGCGACGTTGCGGTTGCCGCAAGGACGGCGGGTGACTCGGCATGGCCCGCGACCCGCACGCTGCGCCCTCGCTTCGCCACCACCTGCCAGCGTCCTTTCTCACGCGCGAGGGTGAGTTCGCCCACGGCAACGCTGGCCGCCCAGTTTCGAGGCTGCATGAGCAGCGCGCCGTTGATCGTCGAATCGACAAGTTCGCGATGCGAGTGCCCGAAGACAACCAGATCGATCCCATCGATCTCTCGCGGTACCCGCGCGGCGACATTTTCCGATGGCAAGCCGGTCGATACCGTATCGTAGCTGGCTGCTTCATTTAATCCCGAATGCAGCACCACAATCACCACGTCGGCTTTGCGGCGTCGCACCTCGCTCACCGCCGAGCGCACCGACGGAATGATATCGGTGACGGTAACCTTCGCCGCCCGCAAATTGTCGGCGTCCCACACCATCGACCCGGGCGTGGTCGCGCCAACGATGCCGATGCGTACCGTGCTCCCGGGAGCGAGCGTCCGGGTGACCATCACGAACGGTGAGACGAAGGGTCGACCAGATCGCTCGCGAACGTTTGCGGCAAGAAACGGAAAGGACGCCCGCGACAGTGTTTGGCGCAGCAAGGGCACACCGTAGTTGAATTCATGATTGCCCAAGGCTGCCGCATCGTACTGCATCACGTTCATCGCCGCGATCACGGGATGCACCGGCGTGGCGCTGAGTTTGGCGGCCACGTAGAGCAACGGGTTGCCTTGGAGCAAGTCGCCCCCATCGACAAGGACCACCCGTCCGGGATAGGCTTTGCGGAGCGAATCGACGATTGTCGCCGCCCCGGCGAGGCTGCGGGACGCGTCGGGCGCGTTTTCGTAGTAGTCCCAACCCCTGAGTCGCCCGTGCACGTCGGTTGTGGCAGCCACAACGAGGTCGTATCGCGGCGCGCCTTGGGCAAACAGCGGCGCCCCAACGATGAACAGCGACAGCGCAGCCAGAAGCCGCCCCCCTCGCGGCAAAGACGTCATGAGTTCCATGGAGGAATGCTAGCGGGCGATCCGCGGGGTCTCCAGCCACTCAGCCGCCGAATACCAGAACTTCCGGTCGCCCCTCCCCGTTGACCGCTCAGCGCGCGAACTTCCACGAGCATCGGGAACGAGCGATGTTCCACGGATGCGCATGGCCGATACAGACTCGTTACACCGCCGTGGCTCGCCCGACACGCCCTTCGCACAGGTTCTCCCTCGTGACATTGTCTCGAAGTCGTTTGGCTCGGGTTCGCACCACATGAAGCCCCTCATTATCGGTATCGCGGGCGGCACGGGGTCAGGCAAATCCACGGTCGCTCGAAAGGTCGCCGAGGCGCTCCCTGATGCCTCCGTGGCGTTCTTGGAGATGGATGCGTACTATCGCGACTTCCGTCACCTCACCCTAGAGCAGCTTCATCAGGTCAACTGGGATCATCCCGATGCGTTTGATGTGGAGTTGCTGACGTTTCATCTGGCCCAACTGTCGGCGGGCCATCGGGTTGACATGCCCGTCTACGAGTTTGCCTCGCACGCTCGAAGCGAGCGCGTACGTCCCATCGAACCGGCGGACGTCGTGGTAATCGACGGAATTCTCCTGTTGTCGGATCCGGCCATCCGCGACTTGTGTGACGTCAAGGTTTTTGTCGACGCCGACGCCGACGTGCGACTCATCCGTCGCATCCGCCGAGATACGGCGAAACGTGGTCGGACCCTGGAGTCGGTGTTGGAGCAATACCTCACCACGGTGCAACCGATGCATCTCCTGTTCGTGGAGCCGAGTAAGCGCTATGCCGACGTCATCGTGCCGCGCGGCGGAAGCAACACCGTGGCGATCGAGATGATCGTCGCCAAAATCCAGCGGCGACTCGAGACGCGAGACGTCCTTCGCGTAGCCGCGCCGTCGACCGTTGCTCGCAACGCCGCCCTTGCCCAATCCCGCACCGCATGACTTCCGCACTACCGCCAGAACGCATCCTCGTCGTTGACGATGAGCCAGAGATCGTCGCGCTTGTGGCCTATCACCTGGGCAAGGCCGGATACCGTCTGGCGACGGCATCCACGGGTCAGGACGCCCTCGACGCGGCGCGACGGGATCGCTTCTCGCTCATTGTGTTGGACCTCATGCTCCCTGGGATGTCCGGCTTTGACGTCCTTGAGGCGCTGCGCAGCGACGACGCGACTCGTGACGTCGCGGTGCTGATGTTGACCGCACGACGCGAAGAACCAGACCGCATTCGCGGCCTTTCCTTGGGTGCTGATGATTACCTGACGAAGCCCTTCAGCCCCGCGGAATTGGTCTTGCGGGTCGCGGCGATTCTGCGCCGGTCAGGTGCGGCCCCAACCGCCAGTACCGACGTGCTGTCGATCGGGCCGATGAAGATCGATCGCGCGGCCATGACTGTCGGTGTTGACGGGCACGCCATTGAGCTGACGCCAACGGAGTTCAAGCTGTTGCTCACCTTGGCGGAGCGGCGTGGACGTGTCCAAGGGCGTGGGCACCTGTTGGAGACGGTCTGGGAAGCGGCCCCGGATATTCAAACCCGCACCGTCGACATGCATGTCCAGCGCCTGCGCACGAAGCTCGGTGCGGCCGGAGATCTCATCGAGACCGTGCGGGGCTTCGGATACCGGTTGCGCGCGCCCGCCGCTCGCGGCGCCTGACGCGGCCGCGCCGCCTCGTGCTGTTTCGTCGCCGCCTCGTCCTGTACAACACTGGTATCGCTGCGCTGCTGGTCGCGATCGCGTTGGCCGTCGTGAACCAGCGCGTCGGTGCTCGCCTTGCGTCGCAACGCGAGCGCACATCACAGACCCCGCGAGAGCTGGCGACGGCGGCGCAAGATCGGCGTGATACCCAGCGGGACGTCATCGTGATCGGCCTGCTCACCGTGTTCGCCGGTGTGGTGCTGTCACACGTGCTTGTCAGCGCCGTGGTGCGGCCGCTCACCGACGTGCGAAACGCGGCGAGAGCGCTCGAAGCGGGCGCGGCTCCGCCACGGCAGCTGCAGTCCTCCCCGTCGGACGAGATCGGTATGCTTCGCGAGTCGCTTCGCAAATTGGCCCTCCAACGTGACGCCCAGCGCACCGCGCTCTCGGTGGAAGAAGACCTGTTAGTCGCGCTGACCGAGTCGCTCAACGAGGGCGTGGTCGCCGTGGACGCGCGTCAGCAAGTTGTCCGGATGAACGAGACCGCGCGACACCTGTTGCGGATTCGCGAGCCCGTCCCGTTCCCCTCAGACTACCTGCCCCGTGACCGCACGTTGCGCGAAGCCCTCGCGGCCGTGCTCAGCGGAGGTGACGTCGTCGCGGACGAAGTGCGCGTGGACGATCGGACCCTTTCATTAACCGCACGCCCACTCCCTGCAGGCGGCGCCGTCCTCGCGCTCTACGATCTCACGCCATTTCGGCGCCTTGAGGCGGTCCGTCGAGACTTTGTCGCCAATGTATCGCACGAGCTGCGAACGCCGCTGACGATCGTCAGCGGATTCGTTGAAACGTTGCAAGACGAAATGCTGCCACCCGACCTGCGCAAACGCTTCCTGGGAATGGCCGAAAGCAACGTGCAACGGATGCAGCGCATCGTCGACGACCTCCTCGATCTCTCGCGCATCGAATCCGGCGGATGGCTGCCCAATCCCTCTGAGCAAGACTGCGCCGCGATCGCCACGGAGATCACCGCCCCGTTGCAAGAGGCGGCACATCAGAAGGACGTACTCCTGCGTATCGACGTGCCGATCCACTGTCCCCTCTACGCCGACTCCACCGCGCTCCGGCAAATCCTGAGTAACCTGACGGAAAATGCGCTGCGGCATACCACCCGCGGCGAGGTCGTCGTGTTTGCCGAACCGGAAACGCTGGGGACGTGGGTTGGGGTGCGGGACACAGGCGAAGGCATGACAGCAGAGCACTTGCCGCGCGTCTTCGAACGATTCTATCGCGCAGATCCAAGTCGCTCGCGCGACGCTGGTGGCACCGGCCTCGGCCTTTCCATCGTCAAGCACCTCACGGAAGCGCACGGTGGTCGTATTCGCGCCGAGAGCGTTCCCGAGATTGGGACCAGCATCGCGGCGTTCTTCCCCCACGCGAGCCCAGTCTCCAGCTAGTCTAGTCTAGGGTCCATCCTGAAACGCCGTGAATCGCTGTGAGGGGTGAGCGACAGCGTGAAGCAGGGCTGAGATGTCAGGGTTGAGGAACGGAAGGGGTGAGGCGCACCACAGGCGTGAGCGCTCAGGCTTCAGCACTCAGGGGAGAGCGCCTGCTTGAGGCGTGAGGAGCGAGCGCTGAGCCCTGCTCAGAGCTGACGCCTCAGGCTGGAGCTCTCACCTGACCGGCTGAGAGCTCACAGC
>JANOPS010000071.1:0-6205 GCA_031421995.1 Gemmatimonadaceae bacterium | reverse complement strand
CGCCACTCGCCTTCTTCGACCGTCACCATTCGTGCGACGTACTTCTTGATCACCGACTCCCGCCCGGCGATGCGTGCCACAGCGCGAGGACTTCACGTTCCCGCTCCGGCGAGATCCCCGCGCGCAGCTTCTCCTGCTCGGCGGCGGGGCGCGAGTGATACCACTGCATGGCCGACCGCACGGTGTCTTCGAGCGTGCGAAAGGTGAGCCCCGCAGCGACCGCTTTCTCGATCACACTGGTGCAAAACGCGACCGTGCTCGCACCGGTGTATGACCACACCGGCATGTCGCCCCACGAGCGCAGTTTCTGCGCCGTGAGAAATTCCTGCGGGACCCACGTGAACCGCGCATCGTTGCTGAAGCAGGCTTTTACGCCATACAACAGCTCGCCGATCCCGCACACCGTACGCGGACCAACGGCGTTAAACGTGCCGCCAGTGCTACTCTCGCCCAACCGGACCATCCACTCGGTCAGGTCTCGTACATCAATCCACTGCGCGGGATCGTCGAGCTTGCCCGGCGCGAGAATCTCGCCGCCCTTTTCGATACGCACCGGCCAATACGTAAATCGATCGGTGAGATCGCCGGGCCCAACGATTAACCCGGGACGTACGATCGTGGCCGTGGGATACGCGGCCCGCACCAGCATCTCACAGCGCACTTTGCGCGGCCCGTACGCCGCACTCGCCGCATCCGGTCCGTCAATCGGCGCAGGATCTTGCGCTGGTGATTCTTCCGTCGGAAACGACGCCGTGAAGTCCTTGTAGGCGGCGGTGCTGGATACATACACGTACTGCCCCACATTCCCCTTCAGCACGGCCGCCGCATCCACGATCCATTGCGGCGTGCCGGTCGGGATGTCGTATACCACATCCCAAGTGCGCCCCTTGAGCGCCGCGTGTCCACCCGGCTTGCTGCGATCGCCGATCAGCTTTTCAACTTTGGGAAACAGTCCGGGCTTCGTTTGTCCACGATTGAACAGCGTGACCTTGTGGCCACGCGACAGCGCGTCCTCGACGAGATGCGGACCGATGTAGCCGGTG
Source organism: Gemmatimonadaceae bacterium (assembly GCA_031421995.1). Classification (GTDB taxonomy): domain Bacteria; phylum Gemmatimonadota; class Gemmatimonadetes; order Gemmatimonadales; family Gemmatimonadaceae; genus Gemmatimonas. The sequence goes on along the minus strand of JANOPS010000071.1, from coordinate 5,162 downwards.
CCGCCAAGAATCAATACGCGCTTGGGCGCCTGGGCGGGTTGCATCAGCTGCCCTGCTTGGCGTGCCATTCAGCCAACACGGTCTTTTCCTTGTCTGGCGCCAGGCCCGCTCGTGCCTTCTCCTGCTCAGCCGCCGGACGTCCGTGATACCACGTGAGCGTGTCCTTCGCGGTGTCGGCCAGTGGACGAAAGGTCAGTCCCGCGTTGTACGCCTTGTTGCAATTGACCCGTGCGAAGCCCGCCGTGCGTCCACTTGGCGGTACCCACACCGGCATGTCGCTCCACGCGCGTACTTGCTTCTGCGCCAGGAACTCGGCCGGCACCCACGTAAAGGATGCGTTGCTCGTGGTCACCGCTTTGATCCCGTATAGCATCTCGGCGATGGTGGTCGGCGTTTTCGGACCCGTGGCGTTGAAGATCCCCATCGTGCGCGACTCGGCCAACCGAACAATCCACTGACTGAGGTCCTGGGCATCGACATACTGCACGGGGTCGTTCGGTGTGCCCGGCGCGAGAATCTCTCCGCCCTTATCAATACGCACCGGCCAGTACGAAAAGCGATCGCTTAAATCACCCGGCCCAACAATCAATCCGGGGCGTACAACCGTCACGTTCTCGCCAAATTGATTCTTGGCTTCGTTTTCGCAACGCACCTTGTTGCTGCCGTATGCTTGCGCGTTGAAAGGCGCGTCAATATCGCTCGGCGTGTTCAGCGGTCCATTCTCATCCACCGGCTTGGAGTTATCCGAGAACACCGAGATGGTCGAGATGAACATATAGTGTCCAACGCGGCCCTTCAGTGCCTCGCCCGCACCACGGACCCACGTGGGATTTGCGGTGGGATTGTCGATGACCACATCCCACGTGCCCTTCTTCAGCGCGTCATGTCCGTCGGGAAGATTCCGATCGCCAACTAGTCGCGCCACCTTCGGGAACAGCGTGCTGTTGGTTTTGCCGCGATTGAACAGCGTGACGGTATGCTTGCGATCGAGTGCGTATTGCACTTGATACGGCCCAATGAACCCCGTGCCGCCAAGGATCAAGATCCGCAACGGCTTGGGTTGCGTTTCGCCGGTCTCCGGTCGATATGCCAGCGGGCGCACGCCATCAGCGGTAAAGGCCTGCGACAGCGAAGGCAGGCCAACGGACAGTGCGCCGCCAAGCAGGGCGGCAGACTTGATGAAGTCACGGCGATCGACGGTCATAAGGTGTTCTCGGAGAAAGACGTCAGTGGGTACGGCACACCAAACAACGCGGCGCCCGAGGGGGGGCCGCGTCACTCATTGCCGCAGGGCACGATCCAACTGGTGAATAGTCTTCGTGCTGGCCGGCCGTTCTCTACGCAGTCGGGCTGAAACGACTTCCGTGCGGGACAAGACGCGCAGAATGTTCTCGCCGGCCACACCGCGAAGCTCGCGATCGGTCCATCCACGCTTGACGAGTTCCGCCAACAAGTCGGGATACTTGGACACATCCTCAAGGCCAACGACTGTTTCGGTAATACCGTCGTAGTCGCCGCCAAGTCCGATATGGTCTGCACCGGCCAGCTGCTTGATACGATCCATGTGATCGGCGACGTCGGTGATCCTGGCCACGGGCGTCGGGTTTTTCTCGCGCCACGCAGCAACCGCCTTGAATTGCGCGTCGTTGTTACCCGGGTTGGCTTTTGCAATGGAATCGCGCAGTGCGGTGAGGCGAGTGCCATAGTCCGCCACGGCTTGCGACGTAAAGCCCGGAACAAACGTCATCATCACCACCCCGCCGTTCTTGGGCAGCCGACGCAAAATCGAATCGGGCACGTTGCGCGGCACATCGGTCAGCCCGCGCGCTGCCGAGTGCGAGAACATGACGGGTGCCTCACTCACGTCGAGTGCATTGCTCATCACGCCCGGCGAGACGTGCGACAAATCGACGATCATGCCAAGTCGATTCATCTCGCGCACGACTTCTTTGCCGAATGGTGTGAGCCCTTTGTGTTTGGCCACATCATTGGCGGCGTCGGCCCAGTCGAGTGTGACGTTGTGCGTCAACGTCATGTACCGCGCCCCAAGATCATAGTACGCGCGCAGTGCGCCGAGCGAGTTTTCGATCGCGTGTCCGCCTTCCATGCCGAGCAAGGACCCTATCTTGCCGGCGCGATGCGCGGCGCGTACGTCAGCGGCGGTGAGCGCCCACCGCAGATCCTTCGGATAGCGCGCGATCACTCGCCGAGCAATGTCGATCTGCTCCAACTGCACGCGGGCGAAACCCGAATCGCGAATCTCGCCGGGGATGTACACCGACCAAAACTGTCCGCCCACCATGCCTTTGCGCAGCCGAGCGATGTCGGTCATGCCTTTGGTGGGTTTGTTCAGATCGTACGCCACCACATCGAGCGGCGCGTTGGCGTCTTCGCGCATGGCCCACGGCAGGTCGTTGTGTGAGTCGACCAACGGCGTGGTGCGCAGCAGCGTCTTCACATGTGCGACGCGTGCTGCAAGGCTGGCATTCCGCAGGGGTTGGCCAGCCTGCGCCACCAGCGCGCCCGATGACATGACGCTCATGATCGCCGCGATGCTCGCGCGCAGCATCGCCGGACGCGTGCTCCAGATCATCAGACGCCAACCCGTTCGAGGTAGTGCGGCAGCATCTTGCGCCACCATGGCCAGTCGTGGTTCACATCGTGTCCCCACAAGTCAAAGACGTGCCCAATGCCCTTGCGATCCAGGACGTCATGAAACTGCCGAGTGGCGTCCGGCTTTTCATACGCGCCTTGGCCCGCGACCAGCACAATGCGACTGTGGTGCCTGAGGGTGTCGAGCGTTCCCCCCTCGGTGTTTCCCACGTACCACATCGGATTGTTGAAGTAGCAGTTGTCGTCCGAGTAGCCTTTGAAATAGCTGGTCGCCAGATCATAGAATCCGCTCATCCCGATCACGCCACCAAACAGATCTGGTCGGCGGAAGAAGGCGTTGGCCGCATGGAAGCAGCCGAAGCTCGCGCCGGTCGTGAGCGCGCGCGCGCCGCCATCACCGACGATGTGCCGGATGAACGGCACAACCTCCTCCTCGACATAACGCGAGTACATCGCCTGACGGCGGGCGGACTCGCGCACGGGCAGCTCCCGATCCATCCACGCCAGGCGGTTGATACTGTCTATGCTGAAAAGCCGTAATCGTCCGGCCGCAATCAGTGGCTCCACCGCCTTCACCAGAAAAAACCGTTCATTCTCCAGAAAGTCCGCCGCGGCGGTGGGGAACAGCAGGACCGGTGTGCCGGCATGGCCGTAGGTGACGATGGGCATCTCGAGGCCGAGTGCCGGACTGCGCCAGCGGTCAATCCGCTTGGGCATGCGAGGATCGATGAATTGCATGGAGGTAAGGTGGGGGGTACGCGCCAACTCGGCCAGTGCGCCCGTTTGGGCATGCACGTATGCGCGAAAAGCGCTTAGCGGCTTCGCGATCGCAAGGTGCGGGCGAAACAGAATTTGCGACCGATCGACAGCTCGGAACGGGAGATCCCGGTATAGCGCGCGATCTTCTCGGGATAGATCTCGATGGTGGATTCGCGAAATCCGGCGCTGAGAAACAGGCCGTCGGCGAGCGAGATCGCGAACATCTGCGGATATCCGCGTTGTCGCGCGAGCTCTTCGGCGGCGAGGATCAGGCGTCGACCGATGCCACGCCCTTGGGCGCACGGGTCGACGGCCAGCGAGATCAATTCGACCAGCGACGGGGAGTACTCGTCGAGCGCGACGCACCCCAACAACCCCCGATCGCTGTCGCGAACCACCTGGTAGTCCTGCAAATGCGCGGTTACGAAATCCGTGCTCCGCGACAGGGTCAGCCCGTCCGGGGCGAACAGATTATTGAGGGCGGTAATCGCCGCGATATCCCGCTCTTCGGCGTGCTGCACCGAGAGCGTCATGTCGGCCGTGGCGCTCATGCTCGGTGGTGGTCGGTCGGCAGCATCAGAACCCCCCGAACTTAGCGCGACGCGTAGACGCGCGTCTTGCCGGTCGCGTCGAAGGCGAGCACGTCGTACTTGTCCTTCTGGCCACCCATTTCCATCCCCGGGGATCCAGTCGGCATGCCAGGAACGGCCAACCCCCGCACCGGAGACTGCTCGGCGACCAAGCGGACAATTAGATCGGCAGGGACGTGGCCTTCAATAGTATAGCGCCCGATTCTGGCCGTGTGACAGGATTCGAGAGCGACCGGCACACCAAAACTGCGTTTGACGGTTACCATGTCGGTCATATCACGTACGGTCGTGACAAAGCCCGCTTTGCTGACGTGCTTCACCCACTCTGCACAGCATCCGCAATTTGGATCTTTATAGATGGTGATCGCGCGATCGGCCGCAGGGTTAACCGACTTGGCCGGGGGCGCCTTTCCGGACTGGGGGTTCCCCGATTGGCCGGGCTGCGCGCGCAGTGCGTGAAGCGCCGGACGGCCGAGCGCGAACAGGCCGAGCGCGGCCACAAAGTCACGTCGAGTGGTCATCGTAGGAGAGTCAGGTGCCTGAAATCGGGAGTGATGAGACTGGACCCACAAACTTAGCGCGTGCCGATGGTGGACGAAGCGCTAGCACGCTTTCTTCTGGATTCGACTGATGCGCTTGAGTCGGTGAACCGCACCATCTCAAGCGCGACCCTACCGGAGAGACACATGTCCGTTGCAAAAGTTACCGAGATTGTCGCATCCAGCCCGAAGAGCTTTGACGACGCCATCGCGGTGGGATTGAAGCGCGCCAACAAGACGCTCAAGGGTGTGTCGGGTGCGTGGGTGAAGAGCATGAAGATCGAGATGAAGGACGGGAAGGTCTCGACCTACCGGGTGGCCATGAAGATCACGTTCGTCCTCGAAGGCTGATTTCCGTTTCGATTTCACGCCGCGTGGCGTCGTCGGCCCGTTCGCCTACCCGGTGAGCGGGCCGCCTTCATTTACGGACCTGATTCGAGACGGACCTGCTTCGGTGTTGGGGACGGTGGCCGGGCATCAGGGAATCCCTGACAGGCGCGTCTCACCTTCCTGACGGTATCGCAAGGCACGCGGGCCCATACTCGGCAGCACTTCTCCCGAACTTCGACCCATCAGAGGACGCTGATGACTTCACCGACCAACTCGGCCCCCGCTCCGCCGCCACGCGCTTCCATCGGCGCGCTTCTTGATCGTTTTTCGT
>JANOPS010000070.1:0-10960 GCA_031421995.1 Gemmatimonadaceae bacterium | reverse complement strand
AATGGGGCCGCTAACATCACGTTCGCGCCCCGATTGTACTTTCGAGCGGTGAGGTTGCTGATGCCTCAGACCTGGCCTCAGACCTGAGGGAGCTGTGAGGCACATGCAGGCGTGGGCTGTGAGCTTTGTGGGTTCAGGATTGAGCGCCAGCTTGAGGGGTGAGGCGGTGAGGTTTGGGCGACTAAGGCTTGAGGCTTGAGGCGCGCCTTGCTCGGCTTCTCGCCCCCCGAAGCCACTGTTCCGCTGTGCGTCCCTCTCGAACCTCCGCGTCAGCGATCCGCGCGCGCTCATCGACGGAACGGTGAGATGCGTCGCCTCAAAGCTCAACCCTCACCCCTGAGTCGCCCAATCCTCACCCCTCATCGCTCAAGCTGGCGCTCAAGCCTGACACCACAAAGCTCACAGCCCACGCCTGTATGTGCCTCTGCAGGTGCCTCACCCCTCCCTCCGCCCTTCCTCCCCTCACTCTTGGGCCCTGGCCCTCATGACCAAAGGCCAACGCTCCGAGTCCTATCGTCCAACAAACCATGTCGCCGGGTTGAATCCCCGCGGGTCAACCTCGAAGAACTGGCTTCGCGACCACCGCCCAGTTGTCGGGAAGTACGGCGGCGGATAGCGCAGCGCGCAGCGGTTGAACGACAGGTCGTCGTAGTACCCATGTAAATTCGTGCCGCTCATCGTGCCCGTCTGTCCGATCCGGGACTCAATCGTGCCGCCGATCAAGCGAATCGTGCCGCGCGTGACATACCGATTCGTGGCAAGCCCCGCGGGGACATTCGACAGTTCGGCCACGACTGACTTAAGCGCGAGTACTGAGGCATGCACCGTGATGTCTGGTCGGCGCGGCGACGGGTCAAACTCTTTTCGTGGCCATGTAAAAGCGGCACCCGTGGTGCTGTTGTCTCGCCGCCACTGCGGCGTGGCAATCGTATTGTCGGCGTACATCACGTACTCACCGGAGAAGAGTCCGATGATGTCGTCATCTGGTCGGCAGGTCCCGGTGGTTGTACCCGGGTTCGTGGCCTGCAGCATCTCGTGCGGCAAGACCATGTTGCTGCGCGACGCGATCGTCACGCGGCCACGCACGGTGCCACTCACCGCAACACGCCCCTCGGCGAAGATCACGCCGCGGAAGTTGGGGTTGAGCCCAGCACTCAGCGGCCAGAGGTAGGCGCCGTCGGCACGCGCGGCAATCAGCGCCGGTACCGAGCCTGAGGTCCGGAGCATCCAGTCGCCAGCAGAATCACTGGGTACGAAAATGCCGTTGGTGGTGAGTCGTTCATCCCCGCCCAAAAAGCATCGAGCGTTCACGTTGTCGAACGCGTTCTGCTTGTTGAGCATCCTCGCTCGGTAGTTCGCACCGGCTACAACTACCGGAACTTGCATAAACGATTGCGCCATCGCGTCGCGACCAGCTACCACCGATACCACACCGCAGTTGCGCGAATAGAGGATCGAATCCAGCGATGTTCCTGAACCTGCGTGCACTTCGGCACCAGCCGGCGGGGCCGGGGTTCGCGCAATCGCGTACCCAACGGGGAACGTCCCGCCCGCCCGCTGTCGATAGACGCGGAAATAGCCGTCGTTGGGGCCGGTGGTGTTCCCATCTCCATCGGCGTCGATGGCGAGGAACTCGATGCGCATGCTGGTCAGCGCGCTATCGCCGCTCGTAACCAGCGGCGTAAACACGTAGCCCGCGCGGCTGGCGATGTTCTTCAGAACATCGAGGTCGGCCGTGGTCGGCATCGGGATGCGCGACACAAGCTCCTTCGGTGCGCCTTTTCGATACTGTGCGAACGACTTATTCAGAACGATGCGCGCCGACGTCACATCTTCGTGGAAAATGGCCTGCGGACTTGGCGTCGTACCATTCCACACATAGATCGTGTCATTCGAATGCACGGGCCCAGCGGCTTGCGCTCCCAATGCCCACCACAGCCGTTGACCGGCGGTGTTCTTCCCGATGTCGGTAAACGAGGCGTATCGGGCAAACGACTCCTGGTACATCTGTGAACGACGAATCGCCACGTTGCCGGAGGCATCAGTCGCGCGCGAGACGATCTCTGCCTGCACGCCAAATTCGCCGGTGTTGCGCAGCGAGTCTGCGTTGCCCAGTCGCGAGACCCACACGGATCGGGTGATGCCGTTCAACCCCGCGACGGTGGCGTTTGACTCCATCGTCTTGTAGCTGTTCAGCGGGACCGTATCGAGCCTCGCATTCAGCTTGGAGCGCGCTTCTTCAAGTCCTGAAAGCGCCGCGTCGTCCAACGCGCCGGCCCTGTCAGAGGAGGCCTGAATCAGGACGCTCGATGAGGCCATCGTGGACGCCGCCAGGGCGAGGACCGCGCCGACGATCGCGATGAGCATCACCGTGAGGAGCGCAAATCCACGGCGAGACCGGACGAAGCGCGGCAACTGCGCGAGGGCGCGCTGGCGCGCCGATGGGGTATGTGTCATGGGACCGTTATGACGCCAGAGACAGAGAGCGTGGACAGATTCGGGGTGCAATCCTGAACAGCGAGGGCGTATCGGTACTGACGACCGGCGCCACGATCGACGCCACCGTCCTTGTAGCGATAGCCGCCCGTGCCTACTTCGGTGCTGACCGTGGCGATGGGAGTACCCCAGGTCGTCGCCGCGTTCAGTCGTCGCCACAGCACATAGCGCACCGCGTCGCTTTCGCCGGCGCCGTCGTCCGTGGCGCGAGGCCACGTCACGATGACCGCCAGACTGTCCGTGCGCCACGTCAGTCCCATCGCCCCCGGCACGATCGGCGTGCGGCCGCACGCGCGAGATTGGCGATCCATCACGGTATTCGGCATTGGCACCATGTAGCTCACGGTTTCGCCCGTTGTGCGGGACGGTCGTGCGGCGTCGTAGGACACTTCAACGCCACGGATCTGATCAATGCGCGTCGTCGCGGCCGTTCCGGTATCTGGTGTCACGCCGCGCAACGCAACCGTTTTTGCGAGCGGGAGCCACGCCCGTGGCACCGTATCCAGGCTGGTGAGCGCGGTGTTGTACCGTGAAGGATCGTACCAGTAGCGAAAGAACGGCTTGCCGGTTGTGCTGCGAAGTCCCGTGGCCACCACTTCCGCCGCGTTCGCATTCACCTGACGCGTGAGCATGAAGATGTTCGCCTCGGTGGTGCCCGTATCGCGCGCAAAGCGGAAGATCACCGTCTCCGCGTCACCCGACGTGCCGGCCACGCGCGTATAGTCGGCCAGCGGGTAGTTGAAACTCGAGCCAGGAATTGGCCTCGCCATGCTCATCGACATCGCTGCCGCTTCGGCGTCGGTCGCGTACTGGTCAACGTAGATTGCGCCCGTGAACATCGCCGAATCGAGTCGGTTGGTCAGCACGTCTGCGTTGAAGGCAAACACACTGTCGCTCGCGTACACGATCATTGGCTGATCTTCCGTCACGTTGGTGCCGGCCGCACGAAGCTCTTGCCGAAGCACGTCGCGCCCGAAACGCGCCGCCTGCACTTGGTCCGAGCGCGCGGACATGTTGCGGAAGCCGCGGGTCTGCGAGAGCAGGAAGGCGAACGCACTGCTGATCACCACGGTGAACAGGGCCAACGTGACGAGCAGTTCCGTGAGTGTCAGACCGCGACGAACACGTGGTGCGTCTGAGCCGCGAGCGCGGCGCGAGCGCGGGATCAAGGATATGGGAGTCATGGGGCGGCGATGGAGAGGGAACGGACGATTGGCGTACGCAGTCCGCTGGTCGTGTTGCCGGTCACGGTCACCGTGACCCGAGTAACGTTGCGTCCACTGCTTGAGTCGACGGCAACGCCCGTGGTCGGCGTGAGGCCCCCAACCGCAGTGTTGTAATGCGACGCGGAGAGTGCAGAAAGCGTCGAATAGGTTGGCCATGCGCGCGCACGACCGATCTGCATGTCGGCCAGCGCCTGCGCGCGGCTGCGACCCGACGAATCAGAGACCTTTCGTGACATGACGGTGGTGCCCATACCCATGGCGAGTACGACACCAACAAGCAGCACGACAGCCACCATCGTTTCGATTAAGGTGAATCCGTGGCGCAACGTCTGTGCGCCACGCGTGCGCGTTCGGTTTGTGGTACGCCGCATGGGCATTAGCCTCGTCTCCATCGTGAGCCGGTCCAGACGTACCACGTTGGCCGGCCGGTGGCGCGCGAAACGCTGAGTGCGCGTACGTCTTTGTCACGCCCGCCAGCCATGGCGCGCACGCTCGTGAAATAGAACGTGGCCGCGCGACTCGACGCGCCACTTCGTAACAGGATGACCTGCGGATCGCCACTCAGCGCTGCCGCGGCAGCCACGGCGTCCTCCGCGGCACCCCCCATGGCGGGAACGCCTGACGGCCGACCAATCACCACGTTCTCGGGAAGCAGGAAGGGGCGCGTACGCTCGCCCGACTCCCTCAACCCCGTGTTATTCGCGTCCCAGACGGTTCGCGCCATGTGCTTGGCGGTATCGATCACGACAATCACGTTATGCTGTCGCGACACCGCTTCGCGCTGGGCGACCATCAACGTCATGTTGACGGTGCGAACGGCCGTGTCAACGCCCGCACTGTCCAAGCGAATCTTCGGCAGGATGAGCGTCGCCATGATGCCAATGATGATCAGCACCATCACCAACTCGATGATGCTAAATCCACGTCGAATTCGCGGACGTTGTCGGAGAGCAGAAACGGATACAGCAGTCATGAGGTCACGTGCCGAGGAGGCCTACACCTTGGGGTACGTAATTGACGCCCGCCGTTTCCGCCGGTCACGACGAAGACAAAAAATGCCACCCATAAAACACTGTTTGCCCGCGGCATGATCATCGCGGGCACACAGCGTTACACCATTGGCCAATCGCTACACGTTGTGTGAGGCTGCTTGAACGCGCTCACGCCGATCAGACGCCTGGCTGATCGCAAAGTCACTGAAACACGCGGGTGCTTCGTGATGCAAAACACGGAGCGTGTTCACAGCCAAACGGCGCCGTTCCAGATCCGCATCTTCGTTGCCAAACCGCGCGATCAGGTCCCGCCAGCCGTGAACACTGGACGTGGCGACAAGTGCGGTCTCGACACTCAAGGGAAGCATCGAAGCCGCCGCCTCCCGCGCCAACTTGCGCCGTTGACGCGTATCGCCAACCCACCCAAAGCGCGTGAGGAGCGCTTCTGCGAGCCGTGCATACTGTTCGAGCGAGGCCGCGACGCCTTCGGTCCACTCGTGTTCGAGTGCGGCGTCGCCGATCACCGCAGGAGGGATGACAAAAGCGAGGTCGGCTGCGTCGACATATCGGTGGACGCGCGACGTGCAGCGAAGCCCCGACTGCCGTTCCAGCGCGTTTCCGAGCGTGAGGCTCACACCCTCCACCAGCACCGAGAACGTCGCATGGTGAAACAGTGACGCGTGCCCGTGCCGCAGCACACTTGCCACGAACTCCAGCGTGGTGCGTTCGGCCGGGTTGTCTGCGCTGGCGCGCTCCAGCCGACCGGCGTATTCGGTCAGCCGCTCCCCGTCGGTCGCCTCCCCAAGGCTTCGCATCACGCGATGCGGCGGCTCCAAGAACTGGGGACGGGACAGGATCGTCAGAGTGGGTTCGCGCACCACCCTCGTCGCGGCAAGCGTCATGGCGTGTTGGACAGAAGAGAACAGCGAAAAACGCACCAAGCACTATGGTGTCGGAGGGAGCGACTCTATCGATGTCAGCCGAAAGCGATGCCACGCTCGGGCCTTCTCGATGTCATCCAGCGCGACCCGCGCGCGCGGATCAATCGGTGCAGCATCCGGATCATACTTGATGGGACCCATGGCCACGTCGCCGTCGGCGTCGCCTTCGGCGTTGCCTTCGCTGGCCATTTTGCAGCCCCGGTTCAACACGCCATGGGGGTCGGCGGCCTGCTTCGTCTCGCTGAAGGCGGCACGCGCGATCGCGCTCCACATCTGGGTCATCTGCGGCGCTCGCAGACGGCCGTCGCCATGCTCCCCCGCCAGCGTTCCACCAAGTCGCGCGGTTAACGACGAGACGTCGTCAAAGAGCCCGCGAACGCGATCACGCCAACCGCCACGCATCACGTCGACCAGTGGATTGACATGCGCGTGGGCGTCCCCGGCGTGGCCAAAAATCACACCCGGCGTGTCATGCCTGGACAGCGCCGCGCGTACACCAAGGACGTAGGCTGGAAAGTGCTCGGGCGGCACACAGCCATCCTCAATGAACTGCATCGAACGCACCCGGGGAGCCATACGCGACAGGATCGGACTGGCCGCGTGACGCAACGCCCACAAACGACGCTCGCTGTCCTTGTCGATCGCGGTCACCACGTCAAACGCGCCGGCACGCTGAGACCGCAGCGCAATACGCTCGACGGCCGCTTGCACCTCCTGCACGTCATCACCCTCGACTTCAAACAGCAACACCGCCTCGGCGCTCTGCGAGATACCGGTCGGCGCATCCGACTCGGCCACCTCGAGAAAGGTCCGATCCAGGAGTTCGCAGGCGCTCGCGCCGTTGCCGCGCGCCTCGACGGCACACGACGTCGCTCGCTCCAGAGTCGGGAACGCCGCCAAGAGCGACGCCGTAAAAGCCGGTGCACGCGCAAGTGCCAGGTCGGCCTCGACAAACAAGGCCAGCGTGCCCTCACTCCCAACCAGCAGGTCGACCAGGTGACCATCGGGCTCCAGCGCACTGGCCAGACCGTAGCCACTCGACTCTTTACGCACTCCGACATGCCGAAGCGACGCCGTGTCGCCGCGGGCACGCCATGCGTCGACGACCGCGACGAGTCGCGCAACAGCCGGCACATGCATCGGGAGCGGCAACGCGCGATGCACCCACGCCTCGCTGCCGTCCTCAAACACGCAGTGCACCCCGCGCACCCAACCGCGGGTGGCGCCATAGCGGAGCGTCCGTGACCCCGCCGCATTTGCCGCGATCATTCCGCCAATGGTACAAAAAGCACCGCTTGAGGGATTCACCGGAAAGGTCAGGCCGCGCCCACGCGCCGCCGCATCCACCTGATTGCGCAGGGCTCCGGTTTCCACACGGACGGTCATCGTGTCCGCGTCAACGTCGCCGATCGCGGTGAAGCGGCTGAGATCGACCACCACCCCAGTCCCTACCGCGCCTCCCGCCATTCCGCTCCCGGAGCCTCGCGGAATCAGCCCGTGGCCTCCGGCGCGCGCCCAGCGTACCAAGCGCGCCAGGTCCTCGACGTCGGCCGGGACAGCCACCGCAGCGGGAAGCTGTCTGACAATCCCGGCCCCTTCGGCATACAGCGATCGCGCGAGCGAATCGACGCGAAAGATGCCGCGAAAGGCCGAGGGGGCTTCCAGCGAGCTGGGAAGGAAAACGGACACTCCGCAGTCTCACCCCAAGTGCGTCGGCATTCAAGCTCTCGACCAAATTGCGTGACGGAACGGGTCCAGACCTCGTATCTTTACCACAATGCCTCTTTCTCCCGCCATCTCGAACGCACTGGTGCGCCGTGACGCCGCGCAGTTCTGCCACGCGATCTTGCCGGCGGTCTCTCGCACGTTCGCGCTTGGTATCAAGGCGCTGCCGGGTGCACTTGGTCAGGCGGTCCTCGATGCCTACTTGCTCTGCCGCATTGCCGACACGGTCGAAGATGCGCTGGATGTGCCGCCCGACGAAAAGGCACAGCTCTTTGACGAGTTCCTGGCCGCGTTCGATTCGTCAGAGGCGCTGGCACGATTCCTGGTCGGCGTGCGGACGCTCAAGGGCGACGAGGCGCACCTCGCATTGACCTGCAACAGTGATCTTGTCCTCCAGCATTTCAGCGGACTCCCGGACGATACACGCGCCGTTGTGCGGAAGTGGGTGACCGAAATGGTGGTCGGGATGCGCAAGTTCGTGCTGCTCTATCCCGATGGCATCCGAATCCAGACGATCGAGGAATACAAGGAGTATTGCTACTACGTCGCCGGCACCGTGGGCTACATGCTCACCGATCTCTGGCATGAACACTCGCCAAGCATCGGCGTGCGGCGCTACACGATCCTCCGCGAACGGTGTCGTGCATTCGCCGAAGCGCTGCAAACCGTCAACATCCTGAAAGACGTGGCGACTGACGCCGAGAAAGAGAACTCGGTCTACGTGCCGGAAGAGCTCCTGCGGGCACACGGGAGCACGCAAAGTCGCATCCTGTCGCCGGAGTTGATTGCCAAAAACCGTGAAGCGCTGACGCAATTGATTCAGTTGGCGTGGCACGATCTTGAAGAGGCGCGCAACTACTTGCTGCTGATTCCCCGACGCGCAATCTCGATTCGGCTGTTTTGCATTCTGCCGTTGCTGCTGGCCTACGCGACGTTGCGCGATTTGGTGCAAAGCACCGCGATGCTCAAGCCTGGCGGATCCGTCAAGATTTCACGCCGCGAAGTGAAATCACTCCTCATGACGGGTGCCATGCTGGTGATGAGTAATTCCGGAGTGCGCTGGCTGGTTGCGCGCGTGCGTCGTCGCGCCTTTGAACTCGGCTTCGCCTAGCACCCGCGCCGTGCTGGCTCGCGCTACTTGTTGAGCAGTGCGGCGGTGACCTGACGGGCAAGGCTTGGCGGCGGCTGCATGCCACCGTTTTCCAGTTCGTCGAGCAGTTGTTCGAGTCGGAGGTGGCTGCGGTCCAGCAATTGACGGTACACCCGACGAATCGCCCGCCATCCGAGATACCCGAATCCGCTGACCAGCGCGCCAATAGTTGCCAGGCCGCCACCGACCACGCTTCCCACTGATGCGAGAAAGAGTAACGGGATGGCGACCATGCATCCAACCAAGGCCAGCGCGGCCACCAAAGCGAACAGCGTGTTGCGCTGCGCACGTCGCGCGCCGAACGACTCGGTGTCGAACCGCACGACGCTGCGAGCTCCATCAATTGCGGTGACGCTCGCCACAACCTGATCAAGGCGAACAAGGTCCAGCCGACGGCCACCAAGGCCGAACGAGCGAAAGAAGTTGCCGAGTGGGTCATGACGTGGTTCCCAGCTTACGCGCTCACCAACTCGACGCTTGAGTGCCAACGACTCCATGCGCGGCATCCACGCTTCGAGTTTCGCCACGACGTCACCTGGTGTTCCAGGCACCACGCGCTGCACCGACGAGGTGGCCGGCCCGAGTGCGTCCAACACCGGCCCGTGCTCTTGTTCCTGCATCGGCAACCGGGCGCGCTCTTCGGCAAGCGCCTGACGAAGCGCCGTCGGCTCGATGCCCACTTCGCGGGCGATCTCCAGCATGCGCGACTCCGAAACGCCGTCGGCCTCTTCGCCGCCGTCACCCTGTAACTGCGTGGCGCGGGCGAGCACCCGCTCCAAGGCCGAACGCGGAAGGACAGGGTCGGCGCGATCGGCGGCGAGCTTCGAAGACGGGCGGTCAGGGTCGGGCAGAGTCATAAAAGAAACTTACGCAAAAACGCTGAATCAGATTCCGCCCAGGACGATGTCCAGTTGCCGTTGCAGCGCGGCGCGAATCGTGTCGGGCAACCCGAAGCGCCGGGCGAAGTCGGCGCTTCGGCCCGCGACGGTCGCGAGGCGTTGTCCCGCTTGCGCGAGGTAATAGGCCATATAGGCGTCGAGGAGCTCAGGGGCAACCCGTTCCAACAGCATGGCGCCCGCCCGCACCTGGCCGGCGGACACGTACCGATCTGCGGCCCCCGCGCGCTGCTCGGCCGGCGTCGTGTTGTCGGCCACCACGGTCCCAACCAACGAGCCAGTGACCTCGTGTGCGAACACGAACAGGACCTCCGGCGCATCCACCACGCGCTCTGGGAAAGGCACCACGACCACGGTTTGCCGATCGCGTCCAACCCCCGCCCGGCCTTCTCCGCCGATGGGGAGTGACAGCACGATATCCCCTGAGCGCTGCCCGGTGTTGGAGAGAAACCGCTCGAACTTGGCGCGGTAGACACGCTGCCAGAGTGAGTCGACGGCGGTAATCACGGCCGCACGCGTGCGCACGACGCGCGAATGCTCGTCGGCAAAATAGCGGAGCTGCTCGTCGCTCACGCCGGCGAGAAACAGCCGCAGCCACTCGCGGTCGGCGGCGCTGGTGAAAATCGCGTTGAACTGCGCGACCCGCGCTCCCGTCTCCCGGTCGGGGGCGCGCCGCGGATCACCGTCATACTGCAAAAATCGTTCGGCGCCGGCCCGTAATACATCCCAGTTGGCGACCTCAAGGGCGAGAAATTGCGCTTGCAGGTAACGTCCCGAGCTCGCCAAGCCGGTCGCCAGCACACCGCGATTGGCGTCGAGTGCCGTGAGGAGATTTGCGCGATTCTTGATGACCGTAGCCGAATCGCGATAGCCGCGCTTGTAGAGCGGCACCGTCGCGGTGTCGGTCGTAATCACCGCGAATGCGTGAATCCACAGATCAATGTGCGCGGCCGTCTTGATCGGCCAGCGAATCTCCTGCACCGCGCCGGCAACGGCACCGTTGGCGGACGCAGGGGCTGAACTGGTCACCGGCACGCCAACCGCTGGCGCGCTCGCGCAGCCGCCGGTGAGCGCCATCGTGATCAGCAGCGTGGTACGGGCGCGCGTCGTGCGAATCGTCATGCCAACAAGATCGCCACAGGAAGGCGCGTTGCGTGAGTGGGTCCCATGCGCAGCTTACACGGCCGTGCGCTGGCGGGTCCGTGCCGCCCCCGGTCCGGCTGCCTCTCGGCTACCTCTCGGCTAGCTCTCGGCTAGCTCTCGGCTGGCTCTCGGCTAGCTCTCGGCTGGCTCGCCGCTAGCTCGTGTCCATCCTGAAACGCCGTGAATCGCTGTGAGGGGTGAGCGACAGCGTGAAGCAGGGCTGAGATGTCAGGGCTGAGGAACGGAAGGGGTGAGACCACCACAGGCGTGAGCGCTCAGGCTTCAGCGTTCAGGGGAGAGCGCCTGCTTGAGGGGTGAGGAGCGAGCGGTGAGCCCTGCTCAGGGCTGAGGCCTCAGGCTGGAGCTCTCGCCTGACCGGCTGAGAGCTCAC
>JANOPS010000069.1:0-3500 GCA_031421995.1 Gemmatimonadaceae bacterium | reverse complement strand
TCGTTCAGGAAAACGGCGAGCGAACGCCCGAGTGCGGGTGCCATAACGTTCCGCACCTGAATACCCGCCACGCTGCCGCGACGCTCCACTAACGTCACCGGCGCCGAACACCCCCGGAGCGTCGCGGGGAACGCCCACACGCCCAACGCTTGGTAACCAAGCGCTGGAATTCCGTGCCAGAGCGTGTCGCGCGCCGCGCCGGAGAGGAGCCGACCCTGCAACATGGCACGATCCAGCAACAGCAGGTCGCTGGCCGTTCCGGTGAGCGCTCCGGCAGCGCCGAAGGTCGCGACGTTCACTTCTGATGGGGGCCGCCCGCCCTCGGCATACCCGATCGCAGCCGCTCCACCGCGGACGGCGCCATCGGGCGCAAGACGCACGGAGCGCAGCCGCAGCGGCCCGGCGATGCGCGCACGCACGAGCGCCGCGAACGACATCCCGCTAACCCGCTCGAGGATCGCGCCAACCAAGAAATAGTCGCAATTGTTGTAGGAGAACGACCCACCCGGTTGGGCCACCACAGGTCCCGCGCAGTACCCGACGGCGCGCGCGGCATCGCTGATACCGCGACCGCGTTCGGTGTAGAATCGCGGGGTCCCCACTGCGTCGCGAGGCGTATCGTCGGGATTCGGGAGGCCCGACTGATGCTGCAGCAACTGGCGCACCGTGATGGTGCCTCCGGTGGAGCCGCGGAACGTGGGGAGATAGTCGCGAATGGTGCCGTCCAGCGAGAGACGTCCCGCGCTCGCCTCCTGCATGACCAGCAGCGCGGTGAGCTGCTTGGTGACTGACCCCCAGATCCACCGTGCGCCGACGCGATGCCCACGTCCGCGCGCACGGTCGGCAACGCCGAAGGCGCTGTCGGCCACAACGCCCTCGAGATCCGCAAGGGCAATTTCTCCGGACGCTCCCGCCGCCGTCGCCGCACTGATGGCGCGTGCGATGGCCTCGCGCGCCGGTGGCAACTGCGCACGGGCCGGAAGGGCGACCGCGACGGCGATCGCGAAAGTGAAACGCCATCCACCCCACCGTCGCCAGTCCGGAACAGATCGACTCATGGCCGGATCGCGATCGGACGTGGGCTCCGCCTGTTGTCGATTCAACATGCGGCGGTACTGTGCGGCACTGGACAGGAGAGGCATGGCGAAAATCTACTCCGCTGTTGTGGAGGACGCAGACGCCACACGCCAAGATGTCCGCAAAATCATCGCCGAGTGATCCATATACCGGCTTTTCTTCGTCGGCGCGCTTCGAACGCTCCCGGCGGCCGCGTCGGCACCGACGCGCATCGACAAATTCCCGAATGACTTCGCCACCGCCGACCCGCCGCGGCCGAAACGCCCGCCGTGTTGTCAGAACGGAATCGTAATCGTGTTATTCGCGGTCGGCTTGTCGGGATCGGTGAAGACGCCGGGGTTGTCCCGGTAGATCACGTCCCAAAAACCGAAACTGCCGTAGTACTCCATCGAAAGCGCGCTCAGCATGTCACGGGGGCCGATGCGTCGGGTCGTCCCCGCCTTGATTCTCCGAAGTCGTGGCGGTGGCGAGGGCAATTGCGGACCGCCCATGCGCGTGCTCGCGAACTCGGCGTTGATCATCGCTTGGCAGTTTTCCATCGTCGGTACCCGGCGAAACAGCCGCTCGGCTTGCCACAGTTGTTCGGCCAGTTTTGGAATAACGTCCCGCTCAATCATCCCGATGGCGCTTTCGCCGCCGAGGATCTCGTTGTTCGCGATTTCCGCGATGAGGTCCGTGCCGGTTTTTGGGCCGGGATGCTTGAGGAAGGCCGTCCTGGCGGCGCGGACGAGATGTTTGGCACCGGTTTGCACGGCGCGCATGGCGTCGTCCGAAATGTCGTTGCCATCCATCCCCATCGATTGCGCGCGGGCGAACTTGTCCATCGTATCCGTGATGTTCTGCCGAGTTGGGTGACGCCTGAGGAACTCCGCATGTCCCTTGAGGCCCTTCAGTATGAGCTCTTGGACCTCGGCGAATTGTGCAGGGGTCATTGCCCCCTGTGCGCTATTGGCGGCCTGATTCATGATAGCCATGGCCCGCCGGTCGGCGTCCTTATCCGCAGCCAGCAACGACTGGTGCTGTCGGTCTACGAGCGCGGCGCGATCCCCCCGCTGGATGCGCCGCGCTTCCCGTGCGAGTTGCATGAGTCGCATCTTGCCTTGCAGGATGTCTTGCTGCAGCGCTTCCCGCAGTCCACGTCCCGAGCCTTTCAGATCCGCGATCGTGTAGCCGGTCCGAAACTGAAATACGGCGTGCTGTCGGGAATCTTGAGCTGGTTCACACGCTCGTACTGGCGCATGGCTTGATCGACGAGGCTCTGTAGATTTCGCATATCGGCGCGGATTTTCGCGACCTCAATGCTTGCTTCGGCTGTCCGTGTCATGCCCGTGGCTCGGCGATGTGGGGGCGCATTCGCTCGATGTAAGCGTCGCTGCATGCAAAGACGCAGGCTACATCAGGACATTCTCACTCAATATCGCCTGATCGCCGTCGGAGGTGACGGTCATTCAGTCGGCCGCAGCGACCGCGAACATCCGGTACGATCAGCGCTTCAGCAGCGCGCTCGGAGTCGACCGCGAAACAAACAGCAATCCGTCAAAGCGATCGCTCAGCGTGAGAGACTGATCGACGATGCGTACGCCGTCACGCATAGGGAGCTGCCCGCCGGCCGTGGCACGAACCGTGAACGGTCCACGCAGTGCGTCGACGCCGCCTGCCGTGCCGAGTGCGGCGCCTGCCGTGCCGAGTGCGGCGCGAAGATCGAGGAAAAGGTCCGGAGCACCGGCGTGCGCAAGCGCAGCGGTGAATGAACTGGGATTCGGTGCGCCGACATCATGCACCCACGATGCGGCTCCCGGCGCGCGGTACGCACCGGCGCCGAAGTCGAAGCCGATGGCGTAGTATGCTGGTCCGTACCATCGGTCGAGTTGGCGGCCGAGCACATCATATCCACCGTTGCCCTCGCGCTTCCACACGTGTTCGTTGTGCGCCCACACGACGACGCGGTCGTCGGCGTCGGCGCTCGCAACGATACTTGCCACATTGACCGCCATGAGGTAGTCGCGCAGCTGAGCGCGTGCCCTGGCGTTCTCCAGCAGCGCCAGCGACGTGAACTGCCCGATGGCTGAGACATGCCGCTGTGCTTCTGCGAACGCGACGGCGCTACTTGCCTTCACGAACTCCGGCTGCCGCAGATCGAAGGCCGAGCGCAGACCGAGGAAGAGTCCTTGGTATGCCGCGTACGTAGAATCAGACAGCGACCCGTACAAATGCGCGCGCGGCGGCGGCCATCTCTGCTAGGTCCACCAGCTCGCGCGGACGATCGCCCGGTGTGGTCGCCGGCTCGTAGGTGAGCGCGCCCATCGTCCTGGAGCCGAGCCACGTCAGGCGCATCAGTGGCGTGAGCTGTGCGCGGTCTATGCCGTTGGCAGCGAACGCGCGATCCATCAGCAGCCGTCCCCATCCATCGGGGAGCGAGTCGG
>JANOPS010000068.1:0-2533 GCA_031421995.1 Gemmatimonadaceae bacterium | reverse complement strand
TGGCTTGGGCTTCGGAGCGGGCGTTCGCGGCTTGGCGGCCGGGGCCGGCGCTGGTGCGACATCCGTCGGCGCGGGCGGCGCCACCACGGGCACATCCTGCAGCTTTGGCTGGGCGTTGGAATCCGACGCCGCCATGGCCAGATCGCGGCCGAGTGCACTGTCGCGGCCCATCGCGGTGTCAGCGGATTGCTTGTCGCCGCACGCGGCGAGTGTCAGCAGCGACAGCGCAGCCAGTAGCGCGACGCCTGAGCGCATGAAAAATGTGAAAGTACGCGATGGCATCTGGCTATATTCCGCAGGGCAAGCCCGTGACAACGCAGGCGCGGTGTCACGAGGATGCACAGTCCGACCATGTGAGTGACGCATTGGCGCTTCTCCTTGAGAGGTAATCGTTCGGCAACACCTTCGGCATGACCCGGAACGCGGGACAGGCAGCCTGACGACGCAGTGCGTCGTACGACAAGCATGTTTCGCTGATGACCTGTAAGACTCTCGGTTCACCCACGACGCAACGACGGATGCTGGTGCCAGCTCGTCAGGCGCTTCGACGCCTGCTCCCCTACTACCACCCGTACCGCCTACAAGTTGCGGCAGGGCTGATATCCGTCGTGATATCGGCCGGTCTGGCGAGCACCATACCATCATTGCTGCGGCGCGGTCTCGACACCATGCGCGCGGGGACCGACAATGTCACGCTGTGGCGACTGGCGGGTGTGATGCTCGTCACAGCCCTCACCAGCGGCGTGCTCCGCTTTGTGATGCGGAGCGTGCTGAATGGTGTCAGTCGTCGAATTGAGACAGATCTCCGGCACGACGTCTTCGCACGGCTCACCACCCTCGACGCGGCGTGGTTTGGACAGTGGCGCACCGGCGACCTCATGGCACGACTGACGAATGACCTCAGTGCCGTGCGCATGGCCACCGGTCCGGCCATCATGTATCTCGTCAATACGGTGGCGGGCGGACTATTCGCCTTGGTCATGATGCTCCGCATCAGCCCGCAGCTCACCGGCTGGGCGCTGCTGCCGATGATCGGCTTGCCGGTGCTCATGCTCCGTTTGGGTCGCCGAGTGCACGCCCGCTTTGAGGATGTGCAGTCGCGCTTTGGCGATCTGACCACGCGCGCACAGGAGAACCTGGCCGGCGTGCGCATTGTGCGTGCGTATCGACAGGAAGCGGCCGAGCAAGGGCGATTTGACGCGCTGGGCGACGAGTATCTCGACGCCAATATGCGTCTGGCGAAACTCAACGGCGTGATGAATCCCGGATTCGGGCTGCTCGCCGGCCTTGGCGGTGCGGTCACGATTGCCGTGGGCGGCACCCTGTTGATCAACGGGGACATCAGCGTTGGCGGCTACGTGGCCTTTGGCCTCTACCTCACCATGCTGACGTGGCCCATGATCGCACTGGGATGGACGACCAACCTGCTGCAACGCGGTGCGGCCTCGATGTCGCGAGTGCTTGAACTTCTTGATGCGGTGCCAGTCGATGTCACGAACACAGGGATCGCCACGCTGCCGCCACATCGGAACGGGCGGTCGGTCGAGTTCCGCCATGTGTGGTTTCGGTACCCGTCCATGTCCGACGACGCACGCTGGATTCTGCAAGACATCTCGTTCGTGGTTCCCGCGGGCGGCACGCTCGCCATCGTGGGTGCGACGGGCGCCGGCAAGAGCGCCTTGATGGATCTCGTCCCGCGCACATTCGATCCGCAACGAGGCGAGGTGTTGCTCGACGGCATCGCCGTGCGCACCCTCTCGCTTCACACCCTGCGCGAGGAGATCGGTGCGGTCCCACAGGAGTCACTGCTGTTCAGCGAGACCATTGGTGCGAATGTTGGCTATGGTCTCTCCGGGGCCGAGCCCATGCGCGAGCGCGCGATCGCCGAAGCGGTGGCGATTGCGCAGCTCACCACGACCATTGACGCACTCCCCGATGGGCTTGCGACCAAACTTGGGGAGCGCGGCATCAATCTCTCCGGGGGACAGAAACAACGCACGGCGATGGCGCGCGCCCTCGCGCGTAAGCCGCGCGTGGTCCTGCTCGATGATGCACTGTCGGCCGTGGATACCCACACCGAGGCCGCGATTCTTGCTGGCCTGCGTGGTGCCCTCGCGGGGCGCACAGCGATCATTGCCTCTCATCGGATCAGCGCCGTGCGCGAGGCCGACCACATCCTCGTGCTCGACGACGGCATGATCGTCGAGCAAGGACACCACGACGCGCTGGTCTCGCGTAACGGCCGGTATGCGCAGCTCCTTCGGCGTCAGCAGCTGCTCGACGCCATCGAAGGCACGAGCTAGTGTCGACCCTGAAACGCGGTGAATCGCTGTGAGGGGTGAGCGACAGCATGGGAGCAGGCCTGAGCGCTCAGGCCTGAGAAAAAGAAGGCGTGAGACCACCACAGGCGTGAGCGCTCAGGCTTCAGCGTTCAGGGGAGAGCGCCTGCTTGAGGGGTGAGGAGCGAGCGGTGAGCCCTGCTCAGGGCTGAGGCCTCAGGCTGGAGCTCTCGCCTGACCGGCTGAGAGCTCAC
>JANOPS010000067.1:0-31666 GCA_031421995.1 Gemmatimonadaceae bacterium | reverse complement strand
CTTTGGTCCGCGCGAACAGCGTGGGCGACACGTTTCACTTTCGTGGCTCCCACTGACACGACAGCGTGTCGCCAACGGCTAACTCGGCGTAGCGGGGCAGCTGCAACAGGCACCGCGCCCCGTTCCGCGCGACCGCAGCATGGTTGGTGAAGGTAAATGAATTGCCGTTTTCGTCGATGCCACTCTGTGGAATCGCCTGCAGTTCAGCGATGGTATCGACCGTGATCGATGCGGCCAGCGCGAGCGAATCCGTGGTGAATTCCGCTTCGGCGGCCGCGTCCTGCTTTGCCTGTTCGATCATGGCGGCCTCGCGACGTCGCTGCTTTTCTTCCTGACTTGTGCAGGCGAGACACGCCAGGAGCGCCAGCGCCACCAGAGCATGTCGCATGGCGCTATCCACCCAGCGAGGTGCGTCCGGCGCCAATGGATCCAAAGCCACCGCGGCGTACGGTCGAGCCGCCGCGCGCGCGGGCAATGGATGCCGGACGCTGCAGGATGGACGACATGCGGGATGGCGACAGTGATGTCCCGCGAGGTGCGACTGCCCCGGCGTAGCTCTGTGCGCGTGCGTCAAGCGAACGATAGCTGCGTTCGTACACGCTCTGTGGTGCACCGTACACCGGCCGACCGGAGGTGAGGAGACGTGAGTACCCGCCGTAGTAGAACAGAAACGGATTGGGGTACACCATGGGGATCCAACTGCCATGGTAGTGGTATCCCCGGTTCTGGACCGCTACTTCACACGCCGCCTGGTTGAAGGTGCTGGCGTTGCACGGGTCGACCGGCGGCGGTGCCGAATCGCAGCCAGACACGCCAAGGACAATCGTGTTGACGAACACCAGTTTGATGCTGGCCGACTTCTTCATACAAAAACGTTATCGGCGGTACAATGGTGGCGCCAGTGACCGTCTGGCCGTTCGAGACCGATTCTCTCGCGATGCGGGTTGATTGTGCTTTCTCTGTCCCGTCTGCATTCTTTGGCGCCCACAGCGCACTCCCCGTGCTCCGCACGCTCCCCCAGCCCCAACCACCATGCCGGCGTCAGCACTCGGTGAATTTCTCGGGACCATGATCTTGATCCTGTTCGGCAACGGCGTCGTTGCCGGTGTGCTCCTCAAGGACTCCAAGGCCGAGGGTGCTGGCTGGCTGGTGATCACCACTGGATGGGGGATTGCGGTGCTTGTCGGCGTGTTCACCGCCAGCGCATTCGGTGCGCCTGGTGAACTGAATCCCGCCGGAACCATCGCCAACGTGGTGCTGGGAACCCGCACCGTGAGTGACGCGATGGCCCACATCGCTGCGCAGTTCGCGGGGGCGATCGTCGGCGCGACCCTCGTGTGGCTGCACTATCTGCCGCACTGGGGCCGGACCACTGATCAGAGCAAGAAATTGGGCAGTTTCTGCAATGCGCCGGCGGTGCGCTCGTCTGGCGCGAACCTGATCAGCGAGATCATTGGCACGGCGGCGTTGGTCTTTGTCGCCACGGCGATCACCAGCGCTGCGGGACAGGGAACGCAGCCGGCAAGCAATGTTGTGCCGATGTTGATCGGCGCCGTCGTGTGGGGCATTGGACTGTCACTCGGTGGCCCGACGGGCTACGCGATCAACCCTGCGCGGGATCTCGGGCCACGCATTGCGCACGCCATTCTCCCTATTCCCGGCAAGGGCAGCAGCGACTGGTCGTACGCATGGATTCCCGTGGTTGGTCCCATCGTCGGCGGCGTGTTGGCGGCACTGGCCTTTCGCTCGCTGCACGCGTAGTACGGCGCAGCCTCACGCGAGTCGTTTACCCCAAGCAAGGCATCGTTCGCTAGCGACCGATCTTGTCGAAGGTCACGTTGCCGATCGCGTAGTCGCGCCAGCTGCCAAAGTCGAAGTGCCACCACTCGAGCGCGTTGACGACAAACCCTTCGTTTACCATCGCGTTGCGCAGGAGCGCGCGATGCCAGCGTTGCAACGCGGTTCCTCCGGGGTAGTTCGCGTGCGCGCGTCCGGTGCTTTCGTCGTAGGTGCTCGGCATCTCAACCGGCTGGCCGGTGGCGAGCTCGTACAGCGTGAGATCCACCGCTGCGCCGCGGTTGTGCTTTGAGCCCTCGGCCGGATTCGCCACCAGCCACCGCTTGTCCTTGGGCATCGCGTCCCAGAACATCCGCGTCACATACCACGGCCGGTAGGCATCGTGGATCAAGAGCCCGTAGCCGAGCGTGCGTAACGCGCGATGGGCGCGCACGACCGCCTCGGCCGCAGGTCGCTGCATAAAGGCACGTGGCTCGTCATAGAACTTCGCGCCCGCGAAGTTATTGGTGGTCGCATATCGAATCTCGAGCGTGATCGACGGGTCAAGCGCCGTGAGTTCGACGAGATCGCTGGTGCGTGCCGACGCCTTCTCCACGGGCGGAGATGCGGCGAGGGCTTCGCGACGCAGGACCGAAATGCTCCGCACCGGGGTGACCTTGAGTTGGTTGGTACCATCGGCCGGACCAACCGCGCGCCGTGCGAGATGCAGCGCGTGCAACTTGTCTGGTGAGATCACCTCACGGGAATACGTGGCCCGTGCGGTATCGAGCACGATGAGCCTGTTGCTGTCTTCGATGACCAACACCACGCGGTTGTTGCGGTCATACTCGCCGACCAGTCGGCGTAGCGCAGGAGCGACGGTGGGCTTGGGTCCCGGAGACAGTGCGCGCGCGGGCGGAGCCGCTTGCGCGCGCAGTGTGGCGTGACGCGGCGAATGCCACGGCGAGAGCACGAGCGCCAACGCGCCAATGATTGTCGAAGCGTACGCGGCAGATCGGTGACGAGTTGCCAAGGAAGGTTCCGGTCGATGGTAAACGAGCACGCTACGGTACGTTGTTCTCTCGCAAACGGGCATCAAGCATTGCGCGAACGGCGCGATGCAGTTGGTCGGCGGAGACCGGCTTCGGCAAGATCGGCCCGAACAGTTCAAGTGCGTTGTCCACGCGTGGGTCGTAACCCGCCGAACCGGTCAGAAACACCATTGCCGGCTGTGGGTGTTTGGCGTGAAGCGCGCGGGCAAACTCCAGTCCATCGAGCTCCGGCATTTTGACGTCGCTCACGATCAGATTGATCGCTTCGCTGTCCGTCGACACGAGCGCCAGCGCCTCGTTGGCGCTCCCCGCAACCCGTACCCGATAGCCTGCACGCTCGAGGTGGCGCGCAACGCTCGCGCGAACCCCGGCATCATCGTCGACTACCAAGATGGTCTCACCAGCGCCTTTGACGGTCTCTGAAGCCATAGGCGTCTCAGGAGGCGCTGTGTCGCTCACGCAAGTCGGTGCGGGCAGCCAAAGCTCGAACGCCGCACCATGCCCGACAGCACTGTCGACCGTAATGGCGCCGCCATGATCACGCACGATGCCGTGCGAAACGGCGAGGCCCAGTCCAGTGCCGGACGCCAACCCCTTTGTGGTAAAGAAGGGCTCAAAGAGTCGTTCCCGCACAGCGTCGTCAATGCCACGACCGGTGTCGCGCACGCACAGCCAGAGGTAGTCACCGGCCTCGAGCTGTACTCCGCCAACGCTCGCGCTCGTTGCACGGTGCCGATGCTCCACGGTGAGCCAGACGTCGCCACCGTCGGGCATCGCGTCACGCGCGTTGACAGCCAGATTGATCAGCACCTGCTCGATCTGTGCCCTGTCGCCGTGTACGAGGGGGAGTGCGGCTGGCACATCCATGTGCAGATGCACACGCTCACCGAGCAGTACATCAAGACTTCGCTGCAGGGACGTCACCAGCGAGCCGACGTCAAACGGCTCGTGCTTCGTCTGCTGACGTCGCGCAAACTGCAGCAACTGCCGGACAATCGCGGTTACGCGTTCGCCGGCACGACGCACTTGGTCGAGGTCGCTGAGGAGACCGGGCTGATCGCTGGCACTCAGCGTCGCGAGCTCGGTAAACCCAAGCACACTCGTCATGCCGTTGTTGATTTCGTGTGCCACGCCGCCCGCCAGACGGCCAAGGCCTTCGAGCTTCTGCGATTCCACGAGGGCGCGCTGCAATCGTTCTCGCTCGGCGAGTTCTTCGCCGAGCTGTGCGGTGCGTTCGGCGACGCGCTGCTCGAGCGAATCGCGCGCCGCCACAAGATCGGCGGTCCGCGCCGCGACTTCTGAGGCCAGCATCTGGCCTCGACGCTCAAGCGCAATGCGACGCGCACGCGTGGCGACCAGCACGCCACCACTGGTGGCGAGTAGCAAGACCGGCAGGAACCAGGGCCACTCACCTACGCGGCGCTTCACGTCGACGTCTATGATCGTCGGACGTGCGCTCCACTCACCCTCTTCGGTCGAGGCACGCGCTTCGAACCGATAGTGGCCTCCGCGGAGTGGTCCGAAGGAGACCATTCGTCGTAACCCGGCGTTGAGCCACACGGTGTCGACGCCGATGAGCCGGTACTGCAGTCGCACCTCAGTCGGCCGCAGCGCGCCAGGTGTCGCGAGCATGAATTCGACGCGTCCAACGCCAACCGGCAGTGACAGCGCGTCCAGCCTCGAGACAGGGGTGCCATCGACCAGTACGGACTCAACGACGATCGGCGGTGCGATCGTATCGGCGGTGATCGCGCGTGGATCGATACGCACCACACCCGCTGCGTTCGGCGCGTAGAGCGCGCCGTCGCGATCGCGCGCGAGCACACTCTGGAAGTCTCCGCGAAACGACCCAACCGGAAGTCCGTCGGTCTGATCAAAGCTTCGGATGCGGAGGCGCGTGGAACCTCCGGTGGCGATCGTCTCGAGATCACCAATGGCGACCCGTACGAGCCCGTAGGTCCAACTGAGCCAGAGGTACCCTTCGTTGTCCGCGCCAAGCCCAAGGATCTCGCGATTCAGGCGAGGATCGAGTTTGCCGAGTGCGCGAATCGTATCGCGATGCAACACGAAGAGGCCGGAGTCGCGGGTGCCGATCCAGGTGAATGCTCCGCGTGGAAGAATCGCCCGCACGTGGCTGCTCGAAAGTCCGCTGTGCGCGTCGTACCGTTGCACCCGGTCGCCGGTGCGCATCGTCAGCCACGGACGCCCGAAGTACACTCGACCAGCAGAGTCGCGCGCCATCTCCCGGGGACGCGCGCCGCGCGGCAGCCCGAGATCGGAATTCATTGGACGGAGGCGGCCGTCAGCAAGCCGGTACAGCCCGCTGTCGGCGGAGATCCAGAAACTGTTGCCGTCACGAAGCACGCCGAGCAGCCCGCCAATCGGTGGACCGGTCCACCGGATCGCAGAACGGCGGTCGGCGGCGTCGACGCGCACTAGTGACCGACCACCGGCTGCCACGATCATCGCGTCGTCCGACGCGAGGATCGGTACGGACACACTGTCGGGACCAGAGGCAAATGCGCGCGAGAAACGTCCGCCAGTGAACCGATGCACCGACCCGTCGCCCGATGCGGCCCACAGCGTGCCGATGTTCGAGAGCTGTGCCGACCACACCGGGCTCTCGGGGAGCCCCCGATTCAGCGTCGCGAACGCCGAGCGCTGGTAGCGCTCCAGCCCGCTGCCAGTGCCGGCCCACACGACGCCGCTTGAATCGGCGAAAACGGCCCAGGTTTCATGTGGGGCGTTGCTCATCGCGTGCAGGTGCGTGCCGTCGAACAGGAGCGTGCCGCCCGTTTCGGTGCCAAGCCACAGCGCGCCATCAGCAGAGCGTTCGATGGCCCACACGGCTCGCTGCCTGTTGCCAATTTTGGTTGAAATTTCTTGAACCACGCGCGGGGTGCCCGTCGGGTCGAACTGGATCTGCGTTGCCCCGCGTCGCGTGCCAATCCACATGCGGTCCGGTCCCTCCGGAAGCATCACGAACGAGCGGCCGCGTATACCCAAGCGCACGGAGACATCCACCAACGAGTCGCCCACGAGGTAGCCCAGCGCCCGCCGACCGGCCAGCCAGAGACGACCATGTTGGTCTTCAACCGCCTGATAGAAGAATCCCGTCGCACCTCGTACCCGAGTGAATCGCTGCCCGTCGCCCACATACGCGCCTTCGTTCGTGACCACCCAGATCTTGCCACGCCGGTCTTCAAACGTTGACCAAGTATCGACGGACGGAATCTGCGTCGAGTCGATCCGGTGCACGCCACGCGCATCGCGCATGGCCAGCCCGCTGGCCGTGGCGAGCCAGAGCCGATCGCGCGCATCTCGTCGTACGTGATTAATCCACGGCGCCGGCAACCCGGGCGTGTTCTCGGGTCCGAACAGCGTAAACGTCAGCCCGTCGTATCGCACAAGACCGCGCCGCGTCGCGAGCCAGAAATAGCCATCGGACGAGCGGGCAATCGAGTTGACCTGCGCCTCGGGCAAGCCGTCGCGCCGATCGATCATACGGCGGACGTACGCGCCGGTCTTCGGCGCACCATCCGACGGTTGACCACGCGCTGGAGCGGCCACCGCAAGCAGCGCGCAGACCGTGCGCGCGACGCGGGTGAGCGCGCACATGCGAAGTTGGCTCATGACGATCACGGAAGCCACACGTGCTCGAACCGCGACATGATAAAGACTTCGACGCCCACCAGGCACGCTAACGCGAGGCTGTGCCAGAACACGTAGCGCAGGATTTCGCCTTCGTGCCCTCGCTGCTCGGTGGCCACGCCCGCCACTACGATACTCTGTGCGTCGATCATCTTGCCCATCACGCCGCCGGAACTGTTCGCGGCCGCCGCGAGGAGCGGCGACACGCCGACTTGCGTCGCTGAAATCTGCTGCAGATTGCCGAACAGCACGTTGGACGATGTATCACTGCCGGTGAGGGCGACACCCAGCCAACCCAACAAGGGTGAGAAGAACGCGAACAACACGCCCGTCTGCGCGAAGGCCAGTCCCATCGTGGCATCCAGCCCTCCGTATCGCGTCACGAACCCCAATGCCATCATCGCCGCAATCGTGACCAGCGACGCACGCACTTTGAGCACGGTGTCCCAGTAGGCACGGGCAAGTGCCCTCGGCCCAAGCCCAAGCAGTGCACCCGACAGGAGTCCGGTCAACAGCAGCGCCGTACCGCTCGCCGAGAGCCAGTTCAACGTGAAAATCGCATCCTCTGCTTTTGCAGCGGCGACGACAGGCGGAACGCGCAACACGGCTTGGTGCAGCAACGGCACGTTGAACTTCATGATGGAGAGGGTATTCAACCACGCCTTTACGCTTGGCAGGCCCCACGTGAACAGCACGATCGAGAGAATACCCCACGGCATCCAACCACGCAGCACCTGCTGCGTCGAGTACCGCGCGCCAGCCATCGATGCATGCTCACGCTCTTCGGGGAATCTCCAGATCGTGCGCGGTTGCCAGAACCGCAGCAACACCAGCAGCGAGACAATCGATGTCAACGAGGCCCCAATGTCGACCAGCGTGGGGCCGTAGTGATTGCTGATGAAGTACTGCATGACGCCGAAGCTCGTGCCCGCAACCAGACACGCCGGCCAGACTTCCCGTACAGACTTCCAGCCGGCCATCACCCAGATCAACCAGAAGGGAATGATCGCGGCAAAGAGCGGCAGTTGACGACCGACCATCGCACTCAAATCGTTCAGCGGGAGGTTCGTCACGCCGGCCAGCGCGATAATGGGGGTGCCCAGCGCGCCGAACGCCACCGGCGCGGTGTTGCCGATCAGCGAGAGACCAGCAGCGGGTAGGGGCTTGAATCCCAATCCAATCAGCATTGCCGCCGAGATGGCGACCGGCGTGCCAAAGCCCGCGGCGCCTTCAACGAATGCTCCAAAGCAGAAGGCGATCAGCAGGGCCTGAATCCGTCGGTCTTCCGCAAGCCCCACCACGGAGTGACGTACGGCATCGAAGGCGCCCGTCTGCACGGTAATCGTGTAGACAAAGATGGCGTTCAGTACGATCCAGCCGATGGGGAACAACCCGTACAGAGCGCCATCTCCCGCGGCGGCCATCGCTAACGAGAAGGGCATCCCGAACACCAAGACCGCGACGCCGACGGCCGCAGCAAGTCCTGCTAGCGCGGCGACGTGCGCGCGCGCGTGCGCCAACCCAAGCAGTCCCAACAGGACGACAACTGGCAGTGCGGCGATAGCGGCCGAGAGGAGCAGGCCGCCGATCGGCATGTAGTTTTGCGACCACGTGGCGGGCATGGTGACAATCTGGCGCGAAAACCTCAAGACCGCACGACTCACGACCCCTGGCGAACTCTACATCAATCGTGCGTCTGGTCCACCGGGACGGTTTGCCCCTCGCACGCCCCCATCACGCGCATGGCCGACCCCGCCTCCGCGGCGATCGCCCGGCAGCGCGCGACGATCGCGTCCACACTTGCATCGTCGCGATCGGGATGATGATGGGTGAGCAACAACGTACCGACACCACACGCGATGGCAAACCGCGTCGCTTCTTCGGCAGACGAATGCCCCCACCCGCGGTGCGCGACAAGTTCATCATCCGTGTAGGTCGCATCGTGCACCAGTACCGGGATCCCCTGCAACGCCTCACGAAGCGATGCACGCCACGCAACCAACGTCGGCGCATCATTCCACAGCGCCAGTTCATTATCTGGCGCGTACGCTAACACGGGCCCCTGCGCGTCATCAAGGCGCAGGACGGCGGCGCCACCGGGATGTTGGGCAGGCAACGCGTGCACGACACACTGGTCGCCCGTGACAAAGCACGGAAACGATCCCTCTTCGCTGAACGCATCGCTGACATACGCGTCGGTCACTCCGTCGATAGGCGGAAAGAGTGGCGCTGAGAGTTGCTGTTCCACCAACGCCTGCAATGCCGTCGCGGACACGTGCGGACAAGCGATGCGCACCGTGTGTGTCGCCGCGACATGCGGCACAAAGTGCGCCAGCCCCATCACGTGGTCACTGTGCCGATGGGTGAGCAGCACCGCAACGTCCTGCCGCACGACGCTCGGGCGATGTTCGTCAACGCGTGCCGACCGCGCGGGCCACCGCTGCATACACAAGGCGCGCAATCCCGTGCCAGCGTCGAAGATCACCCGCGTTCCGTTTGCAAGGTGCACCTCCACGCACGACGTATTGCCACCGTAGCGCAGCGTCGTTGGTCCCGGGATGGGACAGGTGCCGCGCACGCCCCAAACGTGAAGCGTGGCGCGCGCAGGACGTGGCGATGGTGTTATGGTGAACTCAGAGTTGCGGGCGGGATCTCGCCTCAAGCGCACGCCGATCGACAATCGTCACCACACGACGCGTCACCGAGATCATGCCACGTTCCTGGAACTCGGCCATCGCACGCGAGACCGTTTCACGACTCGCGCCAATCATCTGCCCGATGGTTTGGTGCGTGAGTTGTTTCACCAAGGTCGCAGGCTCACCCGGTGTCGCGTGCTCCAAGAGGACCTTGGCGACGCGCCCGGGAACATCGAGCAGCACCAGGCTGCCAATCGTGCCATCGGCCTGACGCAGTCGACGCGACAGCTCGACCATCAACCCCCACGCGACGGTCGGTGATTGCTCCACCTTGCGTCGAAAATCCGCACGCCGAAGTACCAGCAAGCTGGACGCGTGCGTCGACACGACGTGCGCGGAGCGCGGGCGCCCGTCGATCAACGACAGCTCGCCAAAGTGCTCGCCCACCCCAAGCACATTCAGAATGACCTCTCGTCCATCTTCGCCGATCAACACCACCTTGACCTCGCCCGAGCGAACCACAAACAGCGCGTCGCCTGGATCGCCCTCACTGACAATCACCGCGCCCTTCGCGAAGCGCTGCTCGCGCGTGAACTCGGCGAACGCCCGCACCGCGGTGCGGTCGAGTTCCCGGAACAGCGGCACCGTGGCGAGGAAGTCCGTGACGCGTTCGAGCGACACGCTCATGTTTGGGGGCGTGAAACGAAGTGGAGTCATGCCGAAGGTTACCATGCAGGGAGCTCCTCGGGGGCGGATGGCCCCCACATGAATACGCCAAACTACGCCAGGATACACAAAAAGTCTTGCTTCAGATACCGTCGTACCCCAGTGCGGCCGCGAAGACCCGCTCTTCGGCACACGCCAAATACCGGACCGCTGACTGGTCCGTCGCCAACCGTCACGATCGGTTAGTTTTGAGGCTTCCGACGGCCCACCGCAACGCGACCGGTGCCGCGTCACCGGCGCCGCCCGCTGTGCAACGTATGACGCACGTCATCGGCCTCGCCGTGACCGGTATCACCCATTTTGACCACTTCTGATGCTGAATCATCTTCGTGAGCGCACGGCCGAGGCGCTGAATCGCGCAACCGAAGTCGAGCAGTTGCTGGCCGACCCCGAAACGGTCAAAGACGCCCCCCGCCTCGCCGCGCTTGGCCGCGAGCACCATCGGCTGGCCGAAGTTGTCACCAAGGCGCATCGCCTCGCCAAGGCCGAGTCGGAACTTGCCGACGCCCGGGAGATGGCACAGGGCGATGATGCCGACTTCGTCGCTGAGGCGCGCCTCGAGGTGGACCGTTTGGTCGCCGAGGTCGCCGAGATTGAGCGCGCCCTGCTCCCGCTGTTGGTTCCGCCCGACCCCTTGGACGACCGCCCCGCCATCTTCGAAATCCGCGCCGGCACCGGTGGCGACGAAGCGGCGCTCTTTGCTGCCGATTTGTTGCGCATGTATACGCGTTTCATTGAACGACGAGGGTGGAAAATCGAAGGGATCTCGCACTCCGACGCAGCGCTCGGCGGCATCAAGGAAGCCATCTTCAAAGTGCGCGGTGATGGCGCGTTCGGCGTGCTGCGATGGGAGTCCGGTGTGCATCGCGTGCAGCGCGTTCCCGCGACGGAGAGCCAAGGGCGTATTCACACCTCGGCGGCCACTGTTGCCGTGTTGCCAGAAGCCGAGGAAGTGGACGTGCGCATCGAAGACAAGGATTTGCGCATTGACGTGTTTCGGTCGTCGGGACCCGGCGGACAGAGCGTGAACACCACCGACTCGGCCGTGCGCATCACGCACATTCCCACGGGACTGGTGGTCTCGCAGCAAGACCAGAAATCGCAGCTGCAGAACAAGGCGAAGGGCATGGAAGTGCTGCGTGCGCGACTGCTGGACCTGCGGTTGTCCGAGCAAGAATCGGAGCGTTCCCGCATGCGGAAATCGCAGGTGTCCACCGGCGATCGGTCGGCCAAAATCCGCACCTACAATTTCCCGCAGGGCCGCGTGACCGATCATCGCGTGCAGATGGATCGCTTCGATATCGATCGCGTGATGGGCGGCGATTTGGCACCGTTCCTCGAGGCGTTGTCGCTGGCGAACGCCGAAGAGAAGCTTGGCGACTGATCTGCGCAGTGCGGTCGGCGCCATCGCGCAGCAACTGGCCGTGTCGCCCAGTTTGGAGCCGGAGGTCCGTGCGGACGCGGTTCGTGAGGCCCGGCTTCTGGCGTCTGCCGTGCTCAACTGCGCTCCCGGGGAGTTGTCGGCCCAACTCGGCCGGATGACGACGCCGGAGGAGCGGGTACGCCTCAGGACGGCGGTGGACCGCCGGACTAGGGGCGAGCCGCTCGCCTATGCCGTCGGCTCGGCGGCCTTTCGCCACTTGGTCCTGCGGGTCGACGCACGTGTCCTGATCCCTCGTCCCGAGACGGAGGTCGTCGTCGACGAGGCGCTGCGCCTCACGGCAGGCTCATCAGGAGGCATCGCGGTGGATATTGGGACGGGGTCGGGCGCTATCGCGCTCGCTCTGGCCACCGAGGGGCGTTTTGCCCGCGTGATCGCCACGGACATCTCGGCGGATGCGTTGGCGCTGGCGCGCGAGAACTACGCCGGGCTTGGCGTGGCGACCCCGATCGACTTTGTGCCAGGCGCCGACTTTGCGCCCCTTGCCGGGGTTCGTGCCCGTGTCATTGTATCAAACCCTCCCTACATTGCGTACAGCGAAGCACCGCTCCTTCCGAGCAGTGTCCGCGATTGGGAGCCGGCGACGGCGCTGTTTGCAGCCGACGGGGGCATGGCTCGATACGAGGTGCTCCTTCTGCACGGCATGGACTATCTGGAGCCGGATGGGTGGTTGGTGCTGGAAGTCGATGCCACGCGGGCTCAACACACTGCGGCCCGAGCGGTTCAGGGTGCGTGGCGCAACGTACGACTGATACAGGATTTGTCCGGACGCGACCGCGTCCTGATCGCACAAGGCGACGGGCGCGTATCGCGCAACCCATCGCGCGTTCCATCGCAGAACGCATAGCTGCACGCCCACTTAGCCCCGGACCAGAGACCCGGTATATGCTCGAAGAAAAAGCGAAAGATCTTGGCCGCACGATCGGTCAAAGCGATGAGTACAAGGCGGTGAAGCGCTCGAGTGAAGCGCTCAATGCCGATCGGGAGGCGAGCGGAGTGCTGCGCCAGATGGAGCAGATTCGCACGGCGGCACAATCGATGATTGATCGCGGCGAAGAACCGACTGCTGAGATGGAGCAGCAGCTCGACGCCCTCCTGCAGCAAGTGCAGGTCAACCCGTCGTACCAGCGCGCCATCGCTGCGCAAGAGAACTTCGACAAGCTCATGCTGCGCGTGAACCAGTGGATTGCCGATGGCATTCGCGCCGGCGCCACGAGTTCCATCATTCTCGCGTAGTCGAGCGACTGTCTACTAGCGTGCAGCCGATCGTGGCGGAACCGCGCGGGCGCTTGATCGTCCTCGAGGGCGGCGAGGGCGTGGGGAAGACCACGCAGTGGCAGCGACTTGCCGAGGCGCTTCGTCGACAGCGGCATGAAGTGCTCGCCCTTCGCGAGCCGGGTGGTACACCGGCTGGCGATGACATCCGTCGCGTCCTGCTCGATCCCGCGTCTGACCTGACGGCGGAAAGTGAAGCGCTGCTGTTCGCGGCATCGCGGGCGCAGTTGGTGCGCGCGGTGATCGCTCCAGCGCTCGCGCAGGGAACGATCGTGCTGGTGGATCGCTTTCTCCTGTCGACGTACGCGTATCAGGGCGCGGGACGGGGACTGCTGATTCCGGCCCTGCGCGCTACGAACCTGCTCGCGACCGGGGGCGTTCGTCCCGACGCGACCTTGCTGCTGACCATGCCACTCGCCGACTCGTTGGCACGTATGCGCGCGAGGGGGGTCGAGGATCGTATGGAGCGCGAGGGAATCGAGTTCCACGCGCGCGTCCATGCCGCATTCGCGGACGCCAGTGGGTTGGATTGGCAGCAGCGTCACCCCGAGGTTGGTCCGGTGTACCAGATTGAGGCGTTGGGTAGTCCCGAAGACGTGACGGCCCGATGCCTTCACCAGCTGTCTGTACATTTCTCCACGCGATTCACCGGAGTAGTCGATGGCTGAGGAGTTGCCCGAAACACCGCGTCCCGTGCGCCGACGATCGAGGGCCATCTTGGCCGTCGGTCTGTTCGTCGGACTGCTGTCGCTCGGGGGATGGTGGGTGGGGCGCGATCTCGCACCAGCCACGGCCGCCTCCGCCGCGACGCCGCGTCGGGCCGTTGGTGGTGCGCGTCTGTTCGACCAGGTGCTGCGTGCGGTTGCCACGCGCTACGTCGATTCGCTGGACGAGACGGCGATCTACGACAAAGCCGTCAGCGGCTTACTCCGCGAGCTGAAGGATCCGTACACGACCTTTCTGGCGCAAAATCGCTTGCAGCGATTGAACGAGCAGATGAGCGGTACGTATGTCGGCGTGGGCTTGCAGATGGATATTCGCGACGGCTGGCCAACGGTAATTGAGCCGGTCGCGGGTGGTCCATCGCTGCTTGCCGGCGTGCTCGCCGGCGACCGCTTGGTGAAAGTCGGTGGAGAGCTGACCAAGGGGTGGACGCGCGAGGAAGCCTCGAAAGCACTGCGAGGGCCGCCGGGTTCAAAAGTGCTCTTCGACATCGAACGCGGCGATCAGCACCTGAAGATCGTGGTGCAGCGCGACGAGGTCCATATGCGTGCGGTCACGCGCGTGACCTTGCTGCCCAATATGGTCGGCTACGTGGACGTCAACGTGTTCAATCAAACGACCGCAGAGGAATTGCAGCTCGCGGTTGACTCGTTGATTCTGCAGGGAGCCCGCAGTCTTGTCGTGGATCTGCGCGGGAACCCTGGTGGACTGCTGGAGCAGGGCGTGGGTGTGTCCGAACTGTTCCTCGATCGAGGGCAGGGGATCGTGCAGTTGCGCGGTCGTCCCGGGCAGGCACCGCAGATGATCAGCGATACGTTTCCGCAGCGCTGGCCGACCATGCCGATCGCGGTACTCGTCGACAAAGGGAGTGCCAGTGCATCGGAGATCGTGGCAGGCGCCCTGCAGGATCATGATCGGGCGCTGGTGGTCGGGATGACCTCGTACGGCAAGGGCAGTGCGCAGAACGTGTATCCGCTGGTCTCCGGTGGTGCGCTGCGGCTGACCACGGCGCGGTGGTACACGCCAGCTGGCCGCAGCATCAGCAAACCGCGCCCGCGTGACGCCGATGACGTTGCGTCCGAGGAAGGCGTGGCGCTCCCAAGCGATACGCTACGACCCAGCTTTCGCACGGACGCGGGTCGCAGCGTGCTCGGTGGTGGCGGGATTACGCCGGATGTCGTGGTGGGCGATTCGGTGACGCCGGTCCCGGTGCAGCTGCTGGCGCGGGCGATGGGACAACATCTGTCTGACTATCGCGACGCGCTGGCGGCGCAAGCCACTCTCCGCAAGGCGAAGATGAAATCGCCGAGCGATCCGGTGACGCCTGAAATGCTCGACGCCGTGTATCAGACGCTGGTGGCGAAGAAGGTGGCTCCCGATCGCAAGATCTTCGACAACGCCTCGCTCTGGATCGCGCGTTCCCTGGGCTATGAAATGACGCGCGTGGCGTTCGGCCCCGAGGCCGAGTTCCTCCGACGTGCTCAGGACGACGTCGTGATTCAGCGCGCGTCACGCACACTGCAACGTGCCACGCAGCCGAAGCAAGTGTTCACCGAGATCGTTGCACCAACCCAGCGCTAAGTCCCGGGAATCTTGGTCACGATTTTCACACCCTTTGGCGGCGTGAATACAAACGCGTTTTTCGCCAGCGTCGCATTGGGAACCCACGTCGTGAGCGAGATCGTGCGATCTATTCCCTGTCCATCGATGACCTGAATCCGCGCCGGGCGCGGTTCCTTGTCATCAAGCCAGAGCGTGGCGCGCTGAAAGGGCACCACGCCTTCTCCACGTGGAATCAGCACCACACGCCGCGTGGCCCGTCCGTCGAGCATCACGGGTTCGCCCCCGCTGATCGCGAAGGTGCGCTTGGGAGCATCAAGGAGTTGTCCCAATAGATCGGCGACGACCGCACCATCTGCGTCGGCGGGCAACTTCATGACCTGTCCGGGGGCACTGCTTGGCAGATAGACCCAGAGCGATTTGCCGTCGCCGACGATGCGGTCACCGACCGGATCGGTAAAGGTAATGCTGACACGGTTGGGCTTGCGCTGCAGGAAGGTGCCGCGCGACGTCGCGGTCTTCCCGAGCAGCGGGTTCACGATCTTTTGTTCGAACTGCGCCTCAAGTGTGGTGTGCGCGGCCCAAGCCTTCGTCACGCGTTCGTAGGCCGCGTCGGCCGCGGGCTGCGCCGCCGCCGCTGAGGACGCGGTGCCAAGGAGCGCGATGGAGACCATCGCGCTCTGTACTCGGCGCGCCGTGTGAGACGTTATCCCGTGGCGACCGGATACTGCCACGTGCGGTGCGCGCAATGAGGTGTGCATGCTGTCCGATACCCGACGACGCGACCAAGGTGCCATGATGCGCCCTACGCCTTGGTGTGGTCTGGTGACACGGCGATCGTTCGGCCGATGGCCGTCGCGATTTTGTGCAGTTCGTGCACCAACTGCACGAACTGCTCCGGGTAGAGCGATTGTGCGCCATCGGACAACGCCTTGTCCGGCGAAGGATGCACTTCAACAATCACGCCATCGGCGCCGGCGGCGACCGCGGCGCGGGCCATCGGGGTCACCTTGTCACGAAGTCCGGTTCCATGGCTGGGGTCTGCCACAATGGGCAGGTGTGACAGTTTGTGAACAACCGGGATCGCGGTTAGATCGAAAAGATTGCGTGTCGCCGAGTCGAACGTGCGCACGCCACGCTCACAGAGAATGACGTTGGGGTTGCCTTCGGCAAGAATGTACTCGGCGCTGAGCAGCAGGTCGTTGATCGTGGCCGCCATCCCGCGCTTGAGCAGCACGGGTTTGCCGATCTTTCCCACGTGTCGAAGCAACGAATAGTTTTGCATGTTGCGCGCGCCGATTTGAATGCAATCCGCGTATTCGGCAACCAAGTCGGCACCGGTTTCATCCATCGCTTCGGTCACGATGGCGAGGCCGGTTTCCTGTCTCGCCATGGCCAGCAACTCGAGACCGCGCTTGCCCATCCCCTGAAAGGCGTACGGCGACGAGCGCGGTTTGAAGGCGCCCCCGCGCAAGGCGGTCGCGCCGGCGGCACGGACGGCCCGTGCGGCACTCATGATTTGCTCTTCGCTTTCCACCGAGCACGGCCCCGCGAAGATGACCACTTCGTCGCCGCCGACGCGCACGCCGGGCGCGATCTCGACGATGGTGTTCTCCGTTTTCCATTCACGGGCCGCCTGCCGATACGGTTTCTGGACAATGAGTACGCTAGCGACGCTCGGCAGTCCCTCGATGTACGACCAGTCGACTTTGGCGTCGTCGCCAAGCAGGCCAATCGCTGTACGGACTTCGCCCGGCAGCGGGAGCGGCTTGAAGCCCTGACGTACAATTTCCTCGCAGACACGTTCAATGTCGGCGGCACTCGCGTTGGGTTGCATTACGACCAGCATGTCACGTCCTCAGATGTCAGATGTCGATGGACCAGCCGTCGGTCGCCAGGACCACCGGACCAGCAAACTGTTCCGCCACTTCGCTCACGATATCCACGTGCTCGACGGGCGGATAAAAGTGCGTCAAGACCAAACGCTTCGCGTTCGCGCGGGCCGCCAGCATTCCCGCCTGACGCGGCGTCAGATGTTCGCGAATCGCCATGCTCTCTGGCAACGAGCATTCCGCGAGCAGCAGGTCGCAGCCGGTCGCCCAGTCGGCCAGCGCGTCGTCGTAGCCCGTGTCGCCGGTGTACACGAGACGCGTCGACGCGTCTCGAACGGAATATGCCACGCTTTCGACCGTGTGTGGGACCGGCACCGACTCCAGTCGGACCGTGTCGGATAAGTGAACGATCTCGTCCGGCGCCAGTTCCCGAATGGTGAATGGAAAGCCCGGTGCCAACATCCACGCGCCGTAGATCGTGGCGAGCCGCTCCAGGAGCAGCCCCGTCCCCGCAGGGCCGTAGAGCGTGACAGGTTCTGCACGCGCTGGCAGCTGTCCCCATCGCCACGCCATGATCAGCATCACGAGATCGGCGACATGGTCTGCATGAAAGTGCGTGATGGCCACGTGCGTGATGGATTGCCACGCCACACCCAGCGCTGCCATGCGCTGCACGGTGCCGGCTCCACAGTCGAGGAGCAACGACACCGCACCGCTTTGGACCAGCTGTGCCGAGGCGGTGCGCGTCGGATGCGGCGCAGCCGTCCCGGTTCCAACCGTTGTGAGTCGCATCAGGAGAGGCTCAGCGTCCGAGGAAAAGCATGCGCCGAAAGCTCGGCGCCGCGCGGCCCGCCTGGAAGCGCAGCAGATAGACACCGGCCGCGACGGTCCGTCCATCGTTGCCGGTGCCGTCCCACACGAAGCGATTGTCGCAGTTGCTGCCTGTCCCGGCCGCACCCTGTCCGTACCGTCCAGGAATAAAGTCTCGCTGTCCGTCGATTCCGGGAATGAGCGTGCGCACGAGATTGCCGCGCAGATCGGTCACGTCGAGTGCAATGCGCGCGCCAGGCTCCGCGACATCAAACCAGATGCAGGTGGAAAACGCACTCGGCGACGGGAAGGGGTTGGGGAAGTTCTGATACAGCAGCGTTCTCGCGGGTAAGGCGGGATCACGGACGAGAAAGGTGCTGATGCTATTGGCCACGAACGACGGCCCGTTGTTCAGCGTGGCGCGCACGCTCCACTTATACGGCGTGTTGGTCTCCAGGTCAGTGGCAGCCGGATACACGGTATCGACGAGGCCGGCAGTGCCCTGTTCCGCGCGACCACCCCTGGTGATTTCCACGTCGTACTTCCACCGACCAGCAAGCGGAGTGACCGCAGCGCTCCGCCAGACGAACAATGGCCGGCGAAACTCGAGCGTGTTGCCCTGCGGTGAGTTTGGATCAAGCAGCGTGACCCACGATGGCACCAGCCGCGGACCGCCGATCAAGGACTCAGCGGCCAGACCCGCCGCATTTTCGACACGCGCCTTCCAGAAGACTCGTGCGTCACTGGTCAGTGGCCGCGTGACCTGGATGGCCACGACGGTATCACTTGCTACGAAGATCGAGTCGACGAGCACGCCCGTAGCGAAATCTGGCGACGTGCCGATCTGCAGCCGAACCGCGAGTGGACGTTGCGCCCCAAAGCCCATCGCCACCAGCGAGAACGCCGGAGTGATGGACGGCAAGGTGGATCCGGTCGGCCCATCAAGCAGAACCGACTGCGCGGTCAGCGGTGCGCAAAAAGCACTGAGCGCAAGACACGCGACCGCACCGTGCGCTCGGATCACTCGTGCAGCACCTCGTCACTGCCGACGCGTGCATCAAGCGGTCCATCTATCGTGTCGCTCGCGTCGTCCTCGGGCGCGTCGGTCGTTTGCGCGTCCGCCTGCACTTCATCAAGCGTCTTGCCACCACGCAACCGCACGGCGACGATGGACGACACACCAGGCTCCTGCATCGTGACACCGTATACGGCGTCCGCGGCTTCGGTGGTCGTGCGCGGATTGTGCGTGATCACAATGAACTGTGTCCGCGACTTGAACTGGTTGAGCATCTTTACGAAGCGCCCGATATTCTGGTCGTCAAGCGGCGCATCAACTTCGTCCAGCAAACAAAACGGGCTGGGCTTGGTAAGGAAGATGCCGAACAACAGCGAGAGCGCGACCAACGCGCGCTCTCCACTGGAAAGCAAGTGGATGCGCTGCGTCTTCTTTCCGCGGGGTGACGCATGAATCTCGATGTCGCAGTCGAGCGGTGCATCCGGATTCTCCAGGCGCAAGTCGCATTCGCCACCACCAAACAGCGTGAGGAAAATCTGGCGGAAGTTTTCCCGCACCTGTGAGAACGTGGCAAGGAACAGCTCGCGCGCGGTGCTGTCGATCTCCCGAATGGCCTGATGCAGCGACTGTTTTGCGGCGACCAAATCGTTGCGTTGGCTGGTCAGGAACTCCAGGCGACGCTGTTCCTCTTCGTGCTCCTCGATGGCCAGCGGATTCACCGGCCCAAGCTCATCCAGGGACGCGCGCAAGGTCTGCGCCTCGCTGCGCAGCAGCTCTGTCTCGAGGTCGAGCTCCTCAAATCCGCCGAGCAGGTCTTCGAGCGACCGCCGCCACTCGGTCTCCAGCCGTTGGCGAATCGCCTCCCGCTTTCCGGACAACTCCGTGTGCCGAAGCTTGGCCGTGTGCAGCTGTTCCGCCAACGCGGTGGACCGACGACGCGCCTCGTCCAATTGTGCTTCTGCCGCGTCCAGCGCCACGGTTGCCGCTGCGACGGCCATTTCCGCGCTCGCCAATCGGCCGACGGCGTCGGTGAGCGACAGTTGTTCGGTGTCCAGTTCCGTGCGCCAGGATGCCAAACGCGTCGCAAGCTCCTGATCCGCTTCCGACAGCGATGACAGCTCCAGGGCGAGCGATTCCATGCGCGCGGCGGCGGTGGAGTCTTCTTCGAGCAATCGCTTTTCACGATCGATCGCCACGGACAACCGTGCCTGTGCTTGTGCCTGCGCGACCTGCCACGTTGCCCGCGCTTCACGTGACAACTCCTGTTCTTTTTCCGCATCCGACATCTGCGCGCGCGCGTCAGCGATCTCGGTATCGGCTTCACCGGCACGTGCCGACAGCGCGGTGACCTGTTCCAACAACTGGCGTGTGCGCGAATCCAACTCGCCCAAGCGCGTGACCAGTCGCTCGGCGAGTGCCGTCGACTGCTGGACTTCGCGATCCGCACGCTCGCGGCGCCTGGAGACTTCGTTGTGCACTTCGTCGGCCCGGCGTGCCTCCTGCTGGGCGCGATTCGAGGCATCGACTGCTGCCTGCTGTGCACGCTCGGCTTCGCCCAGCGATAGTCGCGCCGCGTCCGCGACCAACATGGCGCTGTCGCGAGCTGCTTCGGCTTTCGCCAGGTCGGCCTCAAGCCGCGTCAGTTCCGCACGACGCTGGAGCGGTCCCGGACCCGTATTCGTTCCCGGAAGAAAGACCGCGCCGCGCTCGTCAATGAAGGCCTCGCCGCCATCGAGTGCCCGCACCTTTCCAAGGAGCGCACGCACCCACCGTCCCGCCGGTCCGCTGGATTGCACACTATCCGACAATGCCTCCGCATCGGTGCTGAGCTCGGCCACGACATCCAGTGGCAACAGCAGCAACGGGCCCGGCTGCATTTCGCTGTGCCATTGCCGCACGGCGCGTGCCGCGTCGCCGTCGC
Source organism: Gemmatimonadaceae bacterium (assembly GCA_031421995.1). Lineage (GTDB taxonomy): Bacteria > Gemmatimonadota > Gemmatimonadetes > Gemmatimonadales > Gemmatimonadaceae > Gemmatimonas. The sequence continues at coordinate 11,248 of JANOPS010000067.1, read as the reverse complement.
GCACGACGATGGCGTGCATCGTCGCGCCCAGATACCGCTCCACCAGCTTGGCGGCTTCGCCATCGGCCGTGAGGAAGTCGGTCAGCGGCCCCAGCACGGCGCCGTCGCCGAAACGCGCACGTTCTTTCAACAACTTTGCCGCCGACGGTGCCAAGCCGACGCGTTCCCGTTCGAGCGCTTCGAGGGCATTGCGACGCCCCTCAAGCGACGTCCTCGCCTCAACCGCGGCCGCAAGCGCGCTGCGGCTCTCCGCGTCGGCGATCCGCGCCGTCGATGCTGCGAGCCGTGCGCCTTCCAACGCCAATTGCGCGTCGCGCGCATTCAGCTTGGAGCCCTTGATCTGTTCGGCGGCGGCGAGCAACTCCCGCTCCGCGGACGTCAGCGCATCGGCAAGCTGCTGACGCTCGATGTCCAGTGCCTCGCGGCGTTGTTGCGTCTCGGCGTGCTCGCGACCAGCCCCCTCGCGATCCAGCTCCAAACGACGTGCCTGATCGCGATGCTCGCGCACCTGTCGTTCCAACTGCTCCAGCACTGCCCGCGCGCGTTGCACGGCTTCTCGCGTGGTGTGCTCGATCGCGACACGCTCCTCGAGCGCTTCGCCGGCCTCCTGCAATTCGCGCTGCAGCGTGGCTTTGTCGGTCGCCGCACGCTCGCGATCATCACGGAGTCGTTTGCCAAACGCTTCATTCTCGCGACGTTCTTCTTCGGCGCGTTCCCGTCGCTGTACCGTGCTGCGCTGGCGCTCTTCGGCGACCGCGAGCTCGCGTGCCAAGGTCTGCGTGCGCTCGCGCTGCTCGGCGGCCAAGCGCGCCAGCTCCACCCGGCTCACTTCGGCCGTCGCGCGCGCGGCATGCGCGGTTTCCCGTGATTGTTCGGCGTCGTGGATTTGCTCATCGGCTTCGGGCACACCGGCCGCCAGATCGACCAGTTGTCCATCCAGTTCGCCGAGTTCGTCGCGCCACGCCGCCATTTCGCGCGCGGCGAGCGAGATCTCGACGGAGAAGCGACGCGACATCAGTTCGGCATGTCGCTCCGCGCGCCGCCGCTGACGCGAGAGGGAGCGAACCTGGCTTTGCACTTCGTTGATCAAGTCGTCGAGGCGCGCCAAGTCGACCGTTGTTTCATCGAGGCGACGCTCGGCGCTGCGCCGCCGGTCCCGATACAGCCCGACGCCGGCCGCTTCTTCAAACAGCTCGCGACGATCATCCGGGCGGTCGGAGAGCAACGCGTCGATCATGCGACTCTCGATGACGACACCAGAGTCGGCACCCAGCCCTGTTCCGCGCACCAGATCCTGAATATCGCGCAGGCGGCAGGGCGCCCTATTGAGCAGGTACTCACTCTCTCCCGATCGCAGCAAGCGACGCGTCAGCACCACTTCCTTGAACGGGACGGGCAGCTCGCCGTCGTTGTTCTCGAAGTGCAGCGAGACTTCCGCCATGTTGACGGCCTTGCGAGCCGACGAGCCGTGAAAGATCACGTCCTCCATCTTTGCACCGCGCATGGCCCGCGCCCGCTGCTCCCCCAGCACCCAACGCACTGCGTCGGAGACGTTGGATTTTCCGCTGCCATTCGGGCCTACGATTGCGGTCACGCCACGTTCAAACACGAACTCCGTGTGATCAGCAAACGCCTTGAATCCATGTATTTCGAGCTTCGACAACCGCACTAGTACCCTCTCCCTGTTCGATACGCCAGTACGTACGGCACGCCGAGTACTCGCAAGGAATCCGCCAGCGTGTTCGCCTCAGTGGGCGACTCGAACGCTCCGGTGTAGATCGTTGCTGTTCCATCTGCCTGCCGTAGAGCATACGCCTGAACGCCCCGCTTGGCATAGTCGGCAATTCGCGCTCCGACATCCGCGAGCGTGAGCCCTCGCTCAAGCCGCAGCGCAAACGGCACACTGATCACATTCCCACCGCTGAGGACTTTACTGTCTTTCAGTCGCGCGAGAAGTGCTGTCGCGCTGTCACGCCGGGATGACGCCCCGATGAATACGCGGTACCACTCGGCCCCGTCGAGCGTGACGAGTGAAATCGCCATTGCTGGGAGTGCCGTGAGCCGTTCGTCGGTGATGGCTTGGGCGAGTGTGTTCGCTGACGTGTAGAAGATTGCATAGCGTGCGGCGGTCGCGGAGTCGGTCGCGTTGGCGATCGTCAGCGTCGGCGACGTGTTGGCCGCTGCGGAGACCGCCGTGGTGTCGCCGCTATCGGTCGGACTCAGGGACGCCGTCGCGGGTGCGGGTACGGGGGCGGTGTCCATGGGCGTCGGCGCGACGAGCCTCGCCGTCGAATCCGTCGCGGCCGGTGCAAACCACGAAGCGACCGGTGCCGGCAGCAGCGGAAGGATTTTCGACCAAAACGCGCCGATCGCGATGGCGACGGCAAACAGGGCGACCACGGCGGCGATCAGCTTGCGTCGCTGACCGTCACTGGTCTCTGTCGCCGCTTCGCGTGCGCGCGCAACGTGTTCTACCGGTGGCGGGGGCGGCGGGGGCGACGCGGGAGCGGCCGGCGGCGCGATAATCGCGATGCCGACGGGCGTGGGAAAGCGCGTGTCGCCAACCGGCATCACCGCCCCGACGTACGCACACAAGTCGGCAAACCCCGGCGTACCAGGGACGGCAACGATCAACAAGAGCGCACCCACTTGCTCAAATCCCGCGGCGAGTCTCCGCCAGCGTTCGTTGCTGTATACGGCTTCATGCGCCACCGCCTCGGTGCCGCTCGGCATCAGAAACACGCTCCCGGCGGCATTCACCTGTCGCGCGATGCGGTTCAACGAGACGCCATACAGAAAACTGTCCGCGATGCCATGCGGATCGTCGCTGCGATTGAGCGCCTCAAGTGCCGGCGCCTCGCCAATCAAGTCCGCGATGGCGACCCGTCGACGAGCACCTTGCACGCGCGCGATGCCGATGGCTGTCTGCGCCGCGGCGTTCGCATCGGTGCCCGCAATGACGGCGGCGCACACGGTGTCGAAGAGTGGTGCGAGTTGCTGTCCTTCGTTCTCCCACGAGTGGGGAGCGGACGCCGGCAAACCAGTCATGGGACTCCCTCAAAAATCCAGTAGCTTTGTCCAGATGCCTTGCCGATCTGTTCGGCGTCGGCCCGCGAGACAAATGGACCCATTACCACCCGGTAGAGGGTCCCTCCGTTGCGCTCCATCGATGTAATGCGCGGTCTCGTCCCGTTGATGCGCAGCCGAAGGGCAAGGGTGCGAGCCTCACGTTCTGTCTCTACGGCCGCGAATGATACCGTGAAGCGGCTTGGCGCGCTGCCCGGTGAGACCGTAATTCTCGGCGCATCTGACAAAGTCCCGCCGAGAGACGCCGACGCCCTGAGCTCCGCCGAGGTACCTAAGGCGGTTCCGCTCGTGTCGCGCGCCGTGTCAGGTCCCGGCTCTGGGGGCAGGCCACTGTCGCGCGGAGCGGAGCGTCGAAACTCCACCGGGGCATCAAGCCCCTTCGCGCGCGGGCGAAATCCGTTCCAGCGCAACGCGAGCCAGAAGTCCTGCGCACCATCACCAATCGTCCGGGTATCGCGGAGACTCGTCGCATCCGCAAGCACCACATCGTTCCCGCGGGCAAGCGCCAGCGCACCATCCGCGAGCACCAACGGGAGGTCGGTCCGCCACTGCGATTTCACCGTGCCGATCACTTCGTCGTTCGCCAGACTCACGACATGGACGGAGTCGCCTCCCCCACGCACGAGCAACCACCGACCCAGCGGATCCATCCGCAGCGCCAGCGGCGCCCCGGGCAGTTTGATGCGGCCACTGACCCGCTCGGCAAAGCGATCGACGATCCGCAAACTCGGGTCGCCCTCCACCGCCGCGAAGAGACGGTCGCCGCTCGGCGTCGCGGCGAGCGCGCGTACGGGGGCCCCAAGTGGCAGGTTCAAGGCGACTTGCATGTCCAGCGTTCGGACGGCGATGACGGACTCGTTGACGCCAAAGAAGACGCGGTCTCCAACGCTTCCCGCGGTCGCGGCGAGCGTTTCCGCACTTGCCAGTGTGCTGCCGTCCGCGGGGATGATCACACTATCGACAATGGCCTTGCCCGGTGGTCGTACGCGCCACACCACCACGCGGTCTCGCTCGGCCACGGCACCAATGAGCGAGCCATCCGCCTGGGCAAAGAGCGCCGACATCGGTTGCGGCGGGCGCAGAGTCCACGTATCGCCGCCGGTCGCGGTGAAGCGGGTCACTATGCCGGAGGCGGTCAGCGCATAAATCGCGGTGCCGTCGGCCGACGTGGCGGCGCGCAGCAGCGAGTCTCGGCTTCGCGATACGGTGCCGAGGCGGAGGTCAATCCGCACGGCCGAGCCGCGCTGATCGATCCCCGCCAAATAGCCATCTTCGATGCCAAAGGCGACGATCTCACGAAGGGCGGGCGCGCGCGAACCCGACTTCCAGAGCGCCTTCTTGAGGGCCGGATAGTCAAAGGCGGTCACCGTGCCCCCGTCCCGCGCCAGGCGCAGCACGACAGGGTCCGGACCACCGGGAATACTGGGAGAGGCGCCTGCTCCGGAGGGGCGGGACGAGCGATCAGAACAGCCGCACGCGAGAGCCAGGAGCGCCGACGCGAAGAGCGTGCGCACAGTGATAAACTACCCCTCTACCGCGGGAGCGGGGAGGGGTCCTCCCCGCTGGATTCGCAATCGCGGACCGTCGTTCGCGCGCGAGCGTACTCCTCGCCCGGCGCGAGCGGAATGCCTAGTAGCTGGCTCCGAAGAACCAGGTGCCGAACGGCTTCTGATTCGGACGGTTCATGGGCACGGCGTAGTCCCACCGGATGATCGCGATGTTGAACAGGTTCAGGCGAAAGCCGAACCCGTAGCTCTGCAGCAGCGCGCGCTGCCGGGTGAAATCGTAGCTTGCCGTCTCCTTGGCCAGCACCGTTTGTCCGGCCGACCACGCCACGCCCGCGTCGTAGAAAAACAGCCCGTCAAGTGGTGGCAGGGCAATGGACTGGCCATTGCCCAAACGCCGCAGGATGGGGAATCGCAGTTCCGCATTCGCGAACGCGACGCGGCTGCCAATGGTCTCGACCGAATTGCACTGCGACGTGTTCGACGTGGGCAGACCGCTGCATTGCACCGATCCGAAGCTGTCGCGATTGTAGCCGCGAATGAAATCGGGACGCGCGATCCACTTGGGGAAGCGGTTTTCATCACGGCCGATCGTCAGGTTCCCAACCAGACGGGTGGCGAGAGTGATGTAGTTGAACAGCAGCGGCGTGTAATGACGCGCATCAACGATGTAATCGTTGCGTCGCCAAGTCCCAAAGCTCGGCTCGACCTGGAGTCGCGCACGGGTTCCCGAAATGGGACCGTTGTAGCTGCTGAGTGTGTTGTCCGTGACCCAGGCCAGAAACGGCGAGTAGTTGTTCGCAGATCCCACATTCCGAGTGTCGCCTCGCTGGTACGCCCCGGCGATCTGGAAGTTGTAGTCGACTTGGCGAAAGATCGAAAAGACTTGCTGGTCGATATTCTGAAACCGCGCACCGAGTTCGAAGCGTGTGAACCGATTGATCGGGTATAACCCGGACAAAAAGACATCGCGAAAGACCAATCGCACCGTCTCTTGCGTCTGGATCGTTTGGTTTGGGCCGACTTCCTGTTCGGTCGAATTCGAAAAGAGGTAAATCGGCGTTTGTGAGATGCCGGTCGAGTACTGCAAGCGCGACCCGAGACTGGTGTACCCCACGTAGACTTGCGCGTCGGCCAGCTGCCCGTTCAGCGATCCGGCCAGCGCCAGTCGATGATCGCCCAGCAGGTCACTGAGAATGACCGTGGTGCTGCCGTAGGTGCCCTGGCCAAACCCGTTGCCACCACCCTGGAAACCGATGGACGGTTGCGCGACGTACTCTGGTGTGAAGCGCACCTTGTAGCGCCCATCGCGGAATCGTGTGGTATCCGGAAGGTTGAAATCGAAGCTGTCCATCATGGCGCGCACGCTGATCGTTTCGGCGGAGCGCGCGACCAAGCTGACCGGTAACTCGCTCGATGCGCGAGCCACCGCGTTCTGCGGCCGGTAAAATGACTGGCGAGTGACGACGCTGTCGCGCACACTGCCCGATCGGAGAGGCGACGAGAGGCTCGCGACCGTGGGCGGAGAGGCCGGAGCAATCGGCCCGGCGGTCATCACCGTTCCGCCAGGTCCCGTGCCGGCGGCCACCACCACCGCTTCGCGGAACGGCTCTTTTTTGCGGCTGCGAGGATCCTTCATGGTCCAGATCGCGTGCTCGCCTTTTTCGTAATACACAAAGGCCAACACGTCGGCCGTGCGCGCCCACGAGATGGCGGGCGAAATCTCCGCGACCGCGTTGATCGAACCCGCGACGTTCGTCAGTTGGTAGTGCTCCTTGGCATCGAAGTCGTACAAGAACAGATTCGAAGTGCCCGTGCGGTCGCTCAGGAAGGCGATCGATCGCCCGTCGGGCGCCCATTGCGGGTTGATATTGAGCCCCGCCTGCTGCGGGATGACGGTCACGTCGCTCGTTGCGAGGTCCAGCAACGATACGCGCAAGCGCCCGATCTTGAGGATCTCGAAGTCGCTGTCGGGTCCGCGCTCGCTGATGAACGCGATGGTCTTTCCATCAGGAGACCATTGCGGTTGCAGATCGCTGTACCAGTCTTTGGTAATGCGCTGCGCGCCCGCTTGATCGAGCGACACGATGTACAAATCGCTCGTGCCTTGCACGGACCCACTGAACACGATGCGACGACCGTCCGGCGAGAAACTCGGACTGAGGACCTGATCAAGCTTGAGGTCAAAGACCTTGACGATATCGCGCGACGCCACATTCAAGACGTACAGCACGTCGCGACCGCCGCGCTGTCCGGTGAACGCGAGGAGCTTGCCGTCAGGTGAGAATGACGGCTGCGAATAGATGTAGCGCAGTTGCTCGAAGTCCGGATTGTTGGTGGACTTGACGAGTCGCGACAACCGCTTGCCTGTGACAGCGTCCGCAAGATACAGGTCGGGGAACACTTCCCCTTTCAACAAATTGCCGTACGCGATGTAGCTGATGTACTTGCCGTCGGTCGACAGGGCCGGTGCGACAAAGAGGCTCGCAACGCTCTTCGCGCGCTTCTGCGTCAACAGCGGCTCCGCGAAAGCGCGAGGACGATCAAGTTGCGCGATGAGCGGCAAGTACTTCGCCTGCATCGCCTGGGTCCACTCGGCGCTCAGTTCATCAAGGCCCATGCCGATCTCACGCCGAAAGGCGCGATCGATGCCAAGTGACGGAACGGCGTTCATGACTTCGCCAATGACTTCGTCGCCCCACCGTGCGCCCACGTACTGCCACACCGACAGTCCGTACCGATACGGGAAGTACTTGTCGGGACGTTCGGTCATCTGCAGGATCGAGGGCAGCGTGCCATTGACAACGCCGTCGCGGACCCACGCGTCGGTCCAGGGATGTTTCTCGCCGATCGAAAAGTATTCCGCCAAGCCTTCGATGAACCAGAGCGGCGGATTGACCTGCGCCAGATTCTGCAAGCCGGCGCCTGCTCGGCCGCGCGAGAAAATGTCGAACTGGAACACGTGCACCATTTCGTGCTGCAGCACGTGCTCGAACGCCGCCCAGTCGCCGGAGAAGAACTGCGCCATCCGTTGACGCAGTGGGTCGGTCACACCGCCCGTGCCTTCGCCGTTATCGCCGAAGACGTTGCTTTGCGCGAAATCCCCGGTGGATCCGAAGATCAGCACCGGCTTCTTCTCGCGAAATTGATGCGACATCAAGCGCGACAGGCGCGCGTAGGACCGCTCGGCCATGCGCGCGGCGTCGGGGGCGACGTCGGCAATTTCGGGGTAGTAGTGCACGAGGAAATGCTCAGTCTCGATGACCCGCCACTTGAGCTTGTCGTACTGCACCTGGTTCTGGCCGAAGTACCCTTGGGCACTCAACGGCGCGCCGACGGCGCAGAGCAGCGTCGTCGTGGCTACAGCCATCCGTGTGCCCATTTGGGCGATACGTCGCATAGTCGAAATCACCGGACCCCCCTCCCAGATGTGCCCTCGAACAACTCCGTCCGCTTATCGCGCAGATCGAGCGGCCGCAGGCGCGGCCGTGGAGTGCCCGGAACTCTGTCCATCGTCATCGAGTGGAAGACGCTTCGCGTCGCCCCACAGCCGTTCCAACTGATAGTACTGTCGAAGCGTCGGGTGGAACACGTGAACCACGCAATTCATGTAGTCCAACAGCGCCCAACGACCCTGTGTCAGCCCTTCCGTCATGGTGGTAGACACCCCAGCCGCCTTTAACCCTGTCTGGACATGGTCTGCTACGGCGCGTACGTGGGTGTCGGATGTGCCACTAGCAATAACAAAGAAGTCGGTCATGTCCGTCACACCGCGCAGATCGAGGACCACGATATCGGTGGCCTTCATATCGGCGGCGAGGGCGGCGGCTTGGCGTGCTATAGGTTCGCCTGGATTGGCGGTGCGTTCAGACATCGAAGAGACGAAGAGGGAGATCGGCCAAAAAGGTCCGACAGTATCGCGGTACCCAACGGACCTTTAAAGGTTGCGCGACGGGCGTCACGGGAACAGGGGGGAACACAAAAGCCGGGGGGCATAGTGCATGCGCCCCCCGGCCTCGGACAACGGTGCAGCTGGCCTTACTGCTTGATAATCCAGACCTTGATTTCGGGCTTGACGTCGGCGTGCAGGCGGATGCCCACGCGGTAGACGCCGAGCGCCTTGATCGGCTCGTTGAGTTCGATCTGGCGCTTTTCGATCTTGTAGCCTTGCGCCTCCAGTTGGTGCGCGATGTCGGCCGTGGTGACGGAACCGAACAGCTTGCCCTCCTCGCCAACGCGCGCGGAAAAGGTCACGGAGACTTCCGCGAGCTTGTCCGCGATCGTTTGTGCGGCGGCAATCCGTTCATTTTCAAGCGCTTCAAGCCGCCCCTTTTCCTGGGCAATGCGCTTGCGATTCCCTTCGGTTGCCGCGAAGGCGAAGCCGCGAGGGATCAGAAAGTTGCGAGCGAAACCGGCCGACACGGTGACGATGTCACCAGGGTGCCCGAGTTTGTCGACGGCGTTACGAAGAATGACTTCCATGAGAAACTCCAGGTCAGCGGAGCGAGTTGGGTCGGTGCAAGGTGGCACCGGCTCGAAAATCGCGCCAAGTATCGCCGAGTCCCAGCACAAACGTGAGCGCAAGCGCGAGCGTGAGCACCACAATAGGGCCGAGGAGCGGAACCACAATCACCAATCCGAGCGGCACGAGTGCTGCGACGCGATCAGGGATCCACCACGTCAATACGCCAGCCCCACGAAGCGCATACAGCGTACCGAAAAAGCACAAACAGTTGGCGCCGACAGCGCGCCACTCCACCAGCGTTGGCAGCAGGACCAGTGTCGCGCCGACGACCAACCCCCACACCAGCTGATCGTTGAAGCGCAGCTCGCGAAGGGCTCCCAGCGGAGGTCCCAACCGAACGCGCGACAAGCGATGATATGCCGCCCAGCCCAAGGCGAGCGCGAGCAGCGATTCCAACGCCAACAACGCCGGCGCAAGCATCAACAACGGACCGCGAGGCACAAGACTTCCTGCCGATCCGCTCGATCCCGGATCGCCCAACGTTCCCAGCGTTTGGACCAACTGATCGGCCCGTGCGGCTGATGCCGGCATCTTGCCGGCGAATGTCCGCCACGCGCTCGACTCTGTGCGCCTCCGCCAGCTTTCCAACGATTCAGCCGTCCGTCGCTGATACTCTTGGCCGAACATTCTGGATGCCGCATCGAACGCTCCGCCGTCGCGCGCCTGCGCCGAGAGACCGATCACCGTGACCAGCACAGCGATTCCCGTCGCCGCGAGCGCGCGACCCAGCAATGGCTTCGCGCGTGTTGCGATGCACAGCAAACCGAAGGCCGCGCCGAGAATAACCGACCACCCTCGGAGAAAAGCTCCGTACCCACTGAATGGCAGGGGGAGCCGCCACAGCATCCACGCGGTCATTGCCACCCAGACCACCGTGACCCACACTCTCCCGCCAGCCCACCACCCCACCAGCGCACAGGCAGCGATGGCCACCAGCACCAGTACGGCGAACTGCTCGATCGGCAACAGGAGTCGGACGGTCCCGCTGAGGAGCGCCAACGATGGCGTCCACTGCGGCGCAGTGGTGACACAGACCATCAAGACCAACGACACCACGAACCAACGCCACCCACGTTCCTGTGGCGCGGGGGACGTCGCCGTCGCGACGGTTCTCGACGCGACGGCTTCGGACATGCTAGGCAGTCTGTCCTTTGACGTACGGCAACAAGGCCAGAAATCTCGCCTTCTTCACGGCGCGCGAGAGTTGGCGCTGGTGACGCGCATCCACGCCACTCAGGCGGCTTGGCAGGATCTTGCCATAGTCCGTGATGAAGCGGGCGAGCAAACGGTCATCTTTGTAGTCGACATAGCGGATGCCCGCTTCGGTCACGGGGCAGGGCTTCTTTTGGCGGCGCATCAGTTATTCCTCGTCGTCATCGTCAGACAGGCGGCGGCGCGACGCAAGTTCTTCGTCGCTCAACTTCGGAGCGCCGAGCTCATGCTCGTGCAGCGTGATCATGTAGCGGATGACGGTGCCATCCAGCTTGAGCGCACGTTCGAATTCCGGGAGGACTTTGGGGTCGATCGTAAAGTGCGCGATCACGTAGTACCCGTTCTCGTGGCGTCCGATTTTGTATGCCAACGCGCGACGGCCCCAATGCTCGTACTCGACCGGCTCAGCGCTTTCGAGCAGCGCGTGATGCTTCTCGAGCTTCTCCACAATGGCTGCATCTTCGAGCGCTGTCTCGATGATGTATACAGCCTCATAACGCCGCGTTGGATTGCGGCGGATCTTCAGTTTTGCCACTCGGCTTTCTCCCTATGGACTGAGGTGCCCCCCGCGCGGCCGTAGCGGGGGGAGGGGGTGCCCGGACGGAATGCCCGGAAGGACTAGCCGTAGAAGATAGGTAAACGGGGTGGTGAATGGAAGGCGGCGCCTCTCTTCTCATCCCTACAATCGTTTCTGAAGGGATGACGTGATCGAGGGATGAGGTACAGATCGAGGGATGAGGTACAGATCAAGGGATGAGGTACAGAATGAAGAAGGATTGAGGCCTGAGGCCTGAGGTAGACAAGGCATGAGGCACCTACAGGCGTGGGCTGTGAGCTGTCGGGCTTGAGGCGAGAGCTCCTGCCTGAGGCCTCAGCCCTGAGCAGGGCTCAGGCGTCAATCCTCACGCCTCGGCAGGAG
>JANOPS010000066.1:0-3029 GCA_031421995.1 Gemmatimonadaceae bacterium | reverse complement strand
ATCCCGCTGCGGCGATCGCGGTACCGCTGACACTCCCGCTGCCAACCGCGGCGCCTAGGTCGTTGGTTCCGAAAGCTTCCGATGCGCCATTCGCCGCTGCGGCAAGATTCAGTGCGGCACCACCGAGTGCTCCTCCGCGTGAGGCACCCCAGTTGGCCGCCGCCTGAAACATGCAATCTGGCCACGGAGTGCACAGCCCGAACGGATCGCTGTTGTTGATGGGATCGCCGGCCCCGTACCCGTACAGGTTCATGCCGCCCGCGAGCCCGATGGGGTCTTCCTGCGTGCAACGGACGGTGCACGCTCCGGTCAAGCGAGTACATCAACGGTTTGCCCGAAGCGCGTGTCGCTCCGATGTCCGGCCGCGCTAACCGAAGCTGGTGCCGATGGTGGCTACGCCGCCACGGCACAGCTCGCGGTTAGGCTCAAAGCGATTGCCTCGAGCGGCGCGACCAAGAGCACTAGAGTGGGCGCACAGCAGAGTACTTGGTCTCAAACGAAGCTGCGGAGCCTGTACTGTCAAACCGCACCGTGACCACAATGCGCCACGTGTACGGGCCGAGACGTCGCGCGTTGTCGATGCTGCCGTAAAGTGTTCGCGTCGCTGGGTCGTACTCGCCCACCACCATTCGCGAGTCCGCGAATGGTGGCAGTGATGCTAGTCGAGTCGCCACGTATTCCGGGCCGAGCCCCACGATTCCCGCGGCGGCGAGTTGAGTCCGTACATCGGTCTCTCTGACGCGATTGTGGTAGACATAGCGAGGAACGACGACGACTATGATCAACAGCGTGAGCACGGCACCGATCATGATCTTTCTTGCTGCAGAGCTCATCCGAACGTCTCCCGTGTTCACCAGATTGGCAGGACGGACCCCGCGCCAGGTGCGCGCCGCCCTCCTGTCTGCAAGAAGCCGAGCCCTGCCCGCAGAAGCAACGTGTTTACCACCGAGTTGCTGTTGCGATTTAATCCGTAGCCAATCTGTGCTTCATTGATTCTGCCGACCGAAGATTCGAAAGAACGCTCATAGTTGGCGCAACTCTTGTCGTTGTCCACCACTGGCGCGTCGTAACCAAGCGCCCCCTGAGAGTCGTTCCCTGGATCATTTGGCGACTGCGACTCGGCCAGAATCGGACCCGCCGCCGACTGGCCGTTCTGACTGACGTTCTTCGTCTCGGCACTCGTCGCATCCGCATTCTGCACATATCCGTCAGCGCTGTTCTTGCTTGCCGCCGATGAGTTCGCTCCAGTCGGCCCGCCGCGGAAGATGACGCGCGAGTTGTCGGGTCGAGTTACCTCGATGAACGCGTGGCGCGTTCCCATTCCGACCCGTGTTTTTGTCCAGCCGACTCGCACCTTACAGAGCCCAAACGGGTCGCCGAAGTTGATCGGGTCCCCACCCGCATACCCATAAAGGTTGAGCCCCCCCGCGAGCCCGATCGGGTCCTGCTGCGTGAATCTCCCACTGGCCGGATCATAGTACCGGTTCCGCCGATAGAGCGTTCCCGTCGCGTCCTTCCCCTCCGTGACCAGACTCCCGAGCCACTTGTTCGGCTGCGGCGGGGACTGCCGGCTGTCCGGCGACATCCACACGTCGGACACCGCAGCCGGCCAGACGGTATCCGTGTCCGGGTTCCCATTGGCCAATGTGGCGCCCGCGATGGTTCCGCGCCAGTTGCGGTGCAGGACGCGCGGCGTGCTCCCGATCCACACGATCACCGGGGCATCGATCGCACCGGTCTGCGTATAGCGCACCGTGCCGTACCAGGGCCCTCCGGGCTCATAGCCGAGATTCCCGTCGACCTCCTGCCACCCGCCGACACCGCGATGCTCAAGCAGCACCTGATCGCCGTCCCAGACGGTGCGCAGGAACTGCTGCTGGCATGACGGCGACGGCCAGCTGCTCACCATCGGACAGTAGGCCACCGAGTCGATGCGCGTCCGCACCGCCACGCGTCGGCCCAGCGCGTCGTACCAGTACTCGTCGAAGGTCGTGAGGTTTGTCGCGTTCTGCGACATCGACGTCCGCTGGGCGGCGCGCAACCGCTGTCCCGCGTCGTAGAAGTTGTAGCTCCAGGAATGCCCCACGGAGTCGCGCGCCGTGTTCACGCCACTGCCGGCGAGTACGCCGAGACGCTTGACCTGGATCTGGTACGTCACGTTTCCGGCGAAGTCGTACGAGATGCCAAGCGAGTCGGCGATCTTGATCGCCGGCTCGAGCCCATTCGGCGAGGTACGGTTGTCGGGCTTGTGCTCCCCCACGCGCTCCACCAGGCGGTGGCCAACGAACCGACTCGAGTCGCGCGCCTCGGTGTTCACCGTGGACGAAAGACGGTTCGCGTGTCGGACCAGTTGGTTCCCATGGCCGTCCATCCGGATCTCGTCCGTCACCAGCGGCCGTTCGCTGTCCTCGTTCGCACTGGCGAGGACCTGGCCGAGCGCGTCGTAGGCGAGGACGGATCCCGCGACCGCAGCATCCATCATCGTGGTCTTGCCCCTTACGCGCAGGCGCTTGCCGCGCGGGTCGTAGACGATCGAGTCGGCGAAGCCCTCCTCGGCGCGTATGGTCGGTCGACCCTCGACGTCGTAGGTCCACGTGGCGAGCGTGCTCGCCGAGGGGACCGCCTGCTGTGCGAGCCGACCCTGCGCGTCGTACGAGAAGGTCGTGGCGAGCTGGCTGCCTCCGGCGGCCTGATCGGTCGTGCTCGCGAGCTGGCCGAGGGCATCGTAGGCGTAGCTCTGGGTCCCCCCGGTGTGATCGGTCCGGCCCGCGCGGCAGAGGTACTCGGAGGGACTGGATGCCCAGCACCGCCAAGGCGGTGCCGACTTTCTGCACAAGGCGATGCCCGCGCGTGTCCGCTGGAAACGCCAACTGCACGCGCTCCGCGCCGCAGCCGGCCACGCGTCCGGCCAGGAGGGCGATCTCGGACTCGCTTTCGTCGCGGGCGCAGGCGATCACGCGGCGATGGCCGGCGCGCCAGACAAGGATTGCCTCAAGCACGTCATCGCAGACCACCACGTCCCCGGGCTC
>JANOPS010000065.1:0-33741 GCA_031421995.1 Gemmatimonadaceae bacterium | reverse complement strand
CGCCACTTCGTCGAGGGTAAAGCCGACCGCCAGTTTGGCCCCAATGCGCGCGATCGGAAACCCAGTGGCCTTCGAGGCCAGCGCGGACGATCGCGACACGCGCGGGTTCATCTCGATGACAATGAGTTCGCCATCGGCCGGATTGACCGCAAACTGAATGTTGCATCCGCCCGCTTCGACGCCAATCTCTCGGATAATCGCAATGGCCGCGTCGCGCATGACTTGATACTCGCGATCACTCAAGGTCATGGCCGGGGCGACGGTGATGGAATCGCCCGTATGCACACCCATCGGATCGAAGTTCTCGATGGAGCAGACGATCACGACGTTGTCTGCACAGTCCCGCATGACTTCGAGCTCGTACTCCTTCCATCCCAGCAACGACTTCTCCACGAGGACCGAGTGCACGGGGGACAAATCGAGACCTCGGCGCACGATCTGCTCAAACTCCTCGCGATTGTACGCAATGCCACCACCGCTGCCACCGAGCGTGAAGGACGGCCGTATGATTGAGGGGTATCCGGTGGCGTCGACGGCTTCGAGCGCCTCCTCGAAGGTGGTGATGGTTCGACCGGTTGGACACGTGAGACCGATCTTGATCATGGCCTCGGCGAACAGCTTGCGGTCCTCGGCGACCCGAATCGCGCGTGCGTCCGCGCCAATGAGCTCGCAGCCGTACTTCTCCAGCACGCCGTCGTCGTACAGTGCCAGCGCGACGTTGAGGGCGGTTTGACCGCCCATCGTGGGCAGCACTGCATCCGGTCGCTCCTTGGCGATGACTTTCTCGACGAACTCGGCCGTCACGGGCTCGATATATGTGCGATCGGCGAACTCCGGATCGGTCATGATCGTGGCCGGATTGGAGTTCACGAGCACCACTTCATAGCCTTCTTCACGCAACGCCTTAATGGCCTGCGTGCCGGAATAGTCAAACTCGGCGCCCTGGCCGATCACGATCGGGCCAGAGCCAATCACAAGGATTCGGTGCAGGTCAGTGCGTCGCGGCATGGGTTACGTCGTCGATGATGTCGTCAATGATGTCGTCGAAGGCGCGCGACGCGCGCCATCCGGTCGTTGTCTGCAACTTGGCGGGGTCGCCCACCAGCGCAGGTACATCCACGGGTCGCACCAATGCTGGATCGGTGGCGATTGGCGCGTCAACACCGACCCTGGAGAGGACCCGCGCAATCACGTCGTGCACGGACCGCCCGACGCCGCTGGCGACATTGTACGCCTCGCCGGGCACACCGTGTCGCAACAGCGAAATATATGCTGAGACCACATCCTGAACATGCAGGAAGTCTCGAATCGGCGACGTATTCCCGACGGAGAGCGGCGTGCCGCGCGGCTGATCGCGAAGCGCGACCGCACGGGCCACCAGCGCAGGGAGTAAAAAGCGGGGCTCCTGTCCGGGACCACTGTGATTAAAGCTGCGCGCGACGACCACCCGCAGCGCGTCGGCGCGCCAACACTGGAGGGCCAGGACCTCCTGCGCCACCTTCGTGGCAGCGTACACCGTCCTTGGAGCCTGCGCACTGTCTTCCCGCAACGGGGCGGCGGTACTGTCGTGCCGGCCGTACTGTTCGGCGGACCCGATGATGAGGACCGTCGGATCGGTGCCGCGCGCGGATCGCCATTGCGAAAGTTGGTGCAGCAACCGTGCGCTTGCGGTGACATTCACGTCCCAGGCAAGCGGTGGATTGGCGGCAGCGGTGGGTAAGTGCGACACCGCCGCCAGGTGTACGACGACATCCGGTGCGGCGCGCTCAACGGCACGTTTGACAAAGGCATCGTCCCGTAGGTCTCCATAGTCCCAGTCGAGCGCGGGCCCGGCGGTGGTGCGTGCGTCTGGCGCGGGTGATGGCGGAGACAGCGCGAGTGCCGTGACGGCATAGCCGTCCGCCTGCAGCGCACGCGTTAGCCACCCGCCGACGAACCCGGCGGCACCCGTTACGAGTGCGCGCATAGCTCTCGGACGCTCGGCAATGCCGTCATCGTGCGCGCGCGTACCGTTCGAGATCAGCCTCCACCATCATCTGCACAAGACCCGCGAACGCGACGGTCGGCGTCCACCCCAGCTCTGTCCGCGCTCGTGTCGGATCGGACACCAGAAGATCGACTTCGGCCGGCCGAAAGAACCGCTGATCCTGCACGACGAACTCGCGATAGTCGAGACCGACCACATCGAAGGCCGCCTTACAGAAATCACGAACCGCGTACGTCTCGCCCGTGCCAATGACATAGTCATTGGGCGTGTCCTGCTGCAGCATGCGCCACATCGCGTCGACATAGTCGCCGGCAAATCCCCAATCCCGCCGCGCATCAAGGTTGCCCAAGCGGACCTCGCGTTGCATCCCCATCTTGATGCGGGCCACGGCATCAGAAATTTTGCGGGTGACGAATTCAAGCCCTCGACGCGGCGACTCGTGATTGAAGAGGATCCCGGACACCGCGAACAGGTTGAAACTCTCTCGGTAGTTGACCGTGATCCAGTGGCCATACAGCTTGGCGACTCCATAGGGGGACCGCGGGTAAAACGGCGTGTCCTCGTGTTGTGGTGTTTCGACCACCTTGCCGAACTGCTCACTGGAGCTGGCTTGGTAAAACCGCGCGTTGGGGGCCGCTTTGCGAACCGCTTCCAGCATGCGTGTCACGCCCAGCGCGGTAAACTCGCCGGTCAACACCGGCTGCTGCCATGACGTTTGTACGAAGCTCTGGGCGGCGAGATTGTAGATTTCGTGGGGCTTCGTGGCCTCCACGACGTCGGTCAAGGATGTTTGATCCAACAAGTCTGCCGACACCAACTCCACCTTGTCGACCAAGTGCGCGATGCGCTCGTACGGCGTCGTCGACGAGCGGCGTACGACGCCGACCACGTGATAGCCTTTGGCGAGCAGGTGCTCCGCCAGATACGATCCGTCTTGTCCGGTAATGCCGGTGATGAGCGCCGTTGTCATAACGAGTTACGAGTCGAGAGTGAACGCCGATCGGTTGTGGCGCGAATATGCGAAGGCGGGAAGTTCGTGATGGTCGCGAACTTCCCGCCTGGCATTCATGAACGTCGCTTAGGCGACCGCGACTTGACCGCGCGGTGCCCGCTGAATCTTGCCAGCCGCAATGCAGCGCGTGCAGGCCTTGACTTTAATCACCGTGCCCTCGCGGAGCGTCCGAACCACTTGGAGGTTCGGCTTCCACGTACGGCGCGTTTTGTTGTTGGCGTGTGAAACACTGTTGCCGAAGGCGACGCCTTTGTCGCAGACGAAGCATCGATTCCGTTGAATAGCCATGTGTGCGTCGTCCTGTCAGCTAAGGATCAATTCGATCCGCGCCATCTCTGCCCCGTCACCCTTGCGGTGGCCGGTTTTGAGAATACGCGTGTACCCGCCCTGGCGCGTGGCGAACTTGGGACCGAGCTCTTGGAAGAGCTTGTCCGCCGCCTCGCGCTTGTGGACGTGCTTTCCGGCGAGTCGACGCGCGTGCAGCGTGCCAGACCGTGCCTTGGTGATCAGTTTCTCGACAAAGGGGCGAAGCTCCTTGGCTTTCGCTTCGGTTGTCTCGATGGCGCCAGACTCGATGAGCGAGGTGGCGAGGTTGCGAAGCAGCGCGAGGCGCTGTTCACTGGTCCGCCGGAGTTGGCGGTGGGCTTTACGGTGGCGCATGAGAAGTTAATCCTCGTCGTCGTCGTCATCGGGCGCGTTTTCGGCAGCGCGGCTGGGCGCCGTGCCCATGTCGAGGATGCGGACACCGTCCACAGTCTCTTCATAGCGCATGCCAAAATTGAGCCCTTCCTTCTCGAGCAGCGCGGCGATTTCCTGCAGTGACTTCTTGCCGAAGTTCTTCACTTGCAGAATCTGCGCCTCGGTCTGGCGAACCAGATCACCGAGCGAGCGGATGTTGGAATTCTTGAGTGAGTTGACCGAGCGCACTGAGAGTTCCAGGTCGTCGATCGGCGTGCGGAACAGCTCAGCGAGACGCAACGCGTCGCTGTTGGCACCGTCGCCCGCTGCGCCAGGTTGCGCTGAGGCGGAGGATCCAAAGCCCACGAAATACTGAAAGTGGGTTTGCGCCAGAGCCGCGGCATAGCTGACCGCTTCTTCCGGCGACATGGTGCCATTCGTCTCAACCGTGAGTGTCAGGCGATCATAGTCGGTGCGTTGCCCAACGCGCGTTTCCGCAACGGTGAAATTGGCGCGCCGCACGGGGTTGTAGATGGCGTCAATACGTACGACGTCCACCGGCAAGTTCTTGTCGGCGGGGTGCGAATCGCTTTCGAGATATCCACGTCCCTTGTTCACGTACAACTCGACGTTCAAATCCCGTTCGTCGGTGATGGTGAACAGGTGATGCGACGGATCAATGACGCGCACGCCACCGACCGCCACAATATCCGCGGCGGTGACCACGCCGGGACCAGATTTGGAGATGCGCAGCACGCTCTGCTCGACGTCGTCGGGCAGCGCGAGGGTGAGCGTCTTCAAATTCCCGATGATCTGATGCACATCTTCGACCACGCCACCGATAGTCTGGTGCTCGTGCAGCACGCCGTCGATACGAAAGGCCCACACCGCCGAGCCGCGAAGCGACGACAGGAGGAGCCGACGCATCGCGTTGCCGAGCGTATAGCCAAATCCGCGCTCGAGCGGCTGGAGACGGAACTCTGCCAGATTGGGAGAATCGTCGCGCTTCGTCGCTTCTACGAGCTGCGGGCGAACCAGCCCACTAAGATCGATCGTGTTTGCCATGAGTGTCGTTGTGTGAAATGATCACGCCGGTGCAGGAGCACCGACGACGCTCTGCCTCGCCCCGACGCGTGGCAGACCCGTAGAGGCGTGCGGGGCCTGATCAGCACTGAGTACTTGCGAACGGAGTACTCAGGTGGACCTGCAGTACTGAGTACGTGAACGGCAGTACTCAGTACTTGACCTGCGTTTACTTCGAGTAGAGTTCGACGACGAGTTGTTCGTTGGCGGCCATGGGGATGGCCGTACGAACCGGCTTTTCCAAGACGCGACCGCTGAACGACTCCTTATCAACGGCGATCCACGAGAGCGATGATCCACGGCCGCTCTGCTCGAGCGCCGCCTGGACCAGCACCAGTTCACGTGACGACTGCTTCACGCGAACTTCCTCACCTGGGCGCACCTGATACGACGGCACGTCGAGGATGCGCTGCTTGACCTCGATGTGGCGGTGGCGGATGAGCTGACGTGCCGCCTTCCGGCTGGGCGCGAAGCCCATGCGATAGATCACATTGTCGAGGCGTGTTTCGAGCGCCGCCAACAGATTGTGACCAGTAATCCCGGGGAACGACGCGACGCGCTCGAACGTGTTGCGGAACTGCTTTTCGCTGATGCCGTACATGCGCTTGATCTTCTGCTTCTCACGCAACTGCTTGGCATATTCGGACATCTTTTTGCGGCGCGCTGTCGACTGACCATGTTGGCCAGGCGCGTACGGGCGGCGTTCAACGGGGCACTTCTCCGTGAAGCACTTGGTGCCCTTGAGAAACAGTTTTTGTCCTTCGCGGCGGCACTGACGGCAGCTCGGACCAGTATAGCGGGCCATGGTCAGACTCTCCGACGCTTAGGGGGACGGCAGCCATTGTGCGGAATCGGCGTGACGTCGCGAATGGACTTCACGGTCAGCCCCGCGGCGGCGAGCGCCTGGATGGCCGACTCACGACCCGACCCGGGCCCCTGCACGCGGACATGCACGCGACGGACGCCCGCGGTCAGCGCTTCGCGCGCGCACTGCTCGGAGGCGACCGTGGCGGCGAAGGGCGTCGACTTCTTCGAGCCCTTGAATCCGGCCTTGCCGGACGACCCCCACGACACGGCGTTGCCATGCATGTCCGTGATGGTGATCGTCGTGTTGTTGAATGTGGCGCTGACGTGGGCGATGCCTTCGGCCTCGACGACGCGCTTGGATTTCTTTGCGGTAGCCATGGCTTACTTGGTCACCTTCTTCTTGCCCGCGATAGCGCGGCGCGGCCCCTTCTTGGTGCGCGCGTTCGTGTGCGTGCGCTGCCCGCGCACGGGGAGCCCGCGGCGATGGCGCGAGCCACGGTACGACCCAATGTCCATGAGTCGCTTGATGTTCATCGCGACTTCGGTGCGCAAGGCCCCTTCGACGCGATGATTCCGCTCAAGCTCCTGACGGAGTTTGTTGACGTCAGCATCGGACAAATCACGCACGCGCTGCGCCGGACTGACGCCCGTCGCCTCGAGAATGCGCTGTGCGGTCTTGCGACCGATGCCGAAAATGTAGGTAAGGCCGATCTCAACCTTTTTTTCACGCGGGAGATCGACGCCTGCGATACGTGCCATAGTCTGTGCGTTCCCCTTAGCCCTGACGCTGCTTGTGCTTGGGGTTGCGCTTGCAGATGATGCGAGTCACGCCCTGTCGTTTCACGACTTTGCAGTGCTCACAGATCGGCTTGACGCTGCTGCGAACTTTCACGGGCCATCCTCGACGCACTAGCGCCGATGGAGTCTCCCGCACCCACGCACGCAGAACGCGCCCGAGCCGGCTGGACTCCCCATGTGTCCATCACGCGTGAAGCATCGACGGTCAACGCACCGAACGATTCCGCGCACGCGTGAAGCGAATGTGGCCGGCGGATCGGCCGAGAAATTGCTACCGAAAAAACGGTAAGCCCTTGATTCTAGCTAGCATGTGCATCGCTCACAACCCCCAAAACCGACTGATTGGCCGTCAGGCAACCACCGTCCCACCGCCAGGACCCACCGGGGCATCAGCGGAGGCACCACCGGAGGCATCGCCGGAGGCATCGCCGGAGGCATCGCCCGCCAGTGATTCGCGAATCTGCGCCATCACCGATCGAGGATCGCCGGCCTGCGTGACCGCGCGTCCAAGAATAATCCATCTGGCACCGGCATCCCTCGCCGCCACCGGCGTCATGACGCGCCGCTGGTCATGGGCATCCCCGCCTGGGAGGCGAATCCCGGGCACCAGCAGCCCAAGCCCGTCGCCAAACGCTGCGCGAACGGGCGCGGCCTCATGCCCCGAGCACACCATGCCGATGGCACCGCCGGAACTGGCCTCGCCCGCCAACCGCACCACCTCCGCCACAATATCGATTGGCGGGCGGCCCCACACCGCACCAGCCGTCACGCTGTCCATACTCGTCAGGATCGACACGCCCAGAATGCCACAGGGCTGATCCCCCTGTCCCTCCCGCGCCCCCGCCACGGCGGCCGCAACCATGAGGCGACCACCAGACGCATGCACCGTAAGCAGACTGGCACCGTGCCGGGTTGCACTACGGGCAGCCGCCTGCACGGTATTCGGAATGTCGTGCAACTTGAGATCGAGAAAAACTCGCTTCCCTTGGGCACGCAGCGACGTCACGATAGACGGCCCCACGGCCGTGAACAGTTCAAGCCCAACTTTGTAGAAGTCGCACGTGTCGCCAAGCCGCGTCACGAGGTCGTACGCGGCGGTGGCGTCGGCCACATCCAGCGCGACAATCGGCGTCACGCCACGCGGCGCACTCATGTTGGCCATTGCAGGGTCCCAATGAGACTGTGAAGCGTGTCGATGCCGCGCGCGCGCGCCCAGGACTCCAGGCCCCGCGCGATGCGCTCTGGCGCGCGCGGGTCACGCAGCGCCGCGGTGCCGACGCCGACCAACGTGGCCCCCGCCATCAAATACTGCACCGCATCGTCGGCCGTAGACACGCCGCCAAGTCCGATGATCGGCACCGACGGCAGCGCCAGAGACACCCGCCGCGTTGCCAATAAGCCGAGCGGTAGCAAGGCGGGGCCGCTCACACCACCAGTCCCAAAGCCAATCTTCGGACGCCGCCGTTCCGCATCAATGACCAAGCCAGGCATGGTGTTCACCAAGGTCAGGCCGCTCGCACCGTGGTCAACGGCGATGCGCGCGGCGTCGACGATCCCGGCACCGAGGGTCGGCGACAGTTTGACGAAGACCGGTTTGACCGTGCATCGGCGAACCCCCGCGACGAGCGATGCCAGTGCAACAGGGTCTGCTCCAAACTCCATTCCGCCCGATTTCACGTTTGGGCAACTGACGTTCAACTCATAGGCGTGTACGCCATCCGTTGCCTCAAGTTCGGACACGACGGTGGTAAAGTCTTCCACACTATTGCCGACCACGTTGACCAGGATCCGGAGGCCACGGTCGCGTCCCGCAAGCCACGGCATGGCCGATCGCCGCACCTCGTCCAGCCCAGGATTCGCCAACCCGATCGCGTTGATCATGCCGCCGGCGAAGTCGCTCACCCGTAGCGGGGGCGCGCCGTGCCGCGGTGCCACACTGACGGCTTTGGTCGCGAGGCCGCCCACAGCGCCAAGATCCACGACATCATCGATCTCCCTGCCAAATCCGGCGGTGCCCGAAGCGAGGACGATGGGATTGCGAAAATCCAGCCCGGCCACGTGCATCTGCGTGTGCGTCATGGCTGCCCCGCTGCGGGCGTCATTTGCGCTCCGCGGACTTGGGGTTTGATTTCGGCGCCGTCCGCAACCGTCGCACACTGTCGGTCCAAATCCGCAGCGCGTCGTTCCAACGCAGGGTGAGCAGGTCTGGTGTCATCGAAAAGTCGGGACGCGTAGAGGGATCCTCGCCGCGCAACCACGCGGCTGTCGACGAACTGACGTACGTGCTCCGAATGTGCGCCGTCCAGGCGTCGGCGCTATCGGGCGCCAAGAGCGACGCGGCGTACCACGCCTGCGCGGCGAACGGCGTGCCTGGCATCTCGCGCGCGATCCGCAAAAAGAGCGACTTGGCGAGCGAGGGCGCGCGCAGGGAGTCGCGCGCCACTTCAGCCGCCAGATACACCGATGCGCCCGTCGCGTCGTCCGCCTGCACCAACACGCGAAGCAGCAAGATGCGCTCGGCAATGCGCTGGGCGTACTGACTTCGTCGCACGGTGCTATCCAGCCGCGCCACCAACGTGTCAATCTCCCGCAAGGTGGTGACGCGAGGGAGCAGCAGGTAGCCGAGCCGAGCGCTCGCTTCGCGCGCCGTCACGGTATCCCGACCGGCCAAGGTTCGCGCCGCGAACAGGTGTTGGCGCGCCAGGGAATCGCGTCCTGTCCGTAGATTCAAATCGCCAATGGTGAAGTGCAGCGCGGCGCGCGCGGCGTCGCGGACGCCAGCTGTCTCATACGCGTGAACGACCGCTTCGGCGGCAGCAAAGTCGCCGGCATCCCACAATTCGCGAACCGCTCGCAGCACGTCGTCGCGATAGTCCTTGCGTGCCGCGCGCTGGACCAGCAAAGACTCCACGCGCACATATTCGCGCGCGGACAGCGAGGCCACCACCAGTTCCCACGGCAGCACGTTGTCGTCAGCATCGCGCAGATAGCCGGTCACCGCATCGCGATCGCCGGCGGCGAGTGCCGCGCGCGCCGCCCACAAGCGCGCTTGCCTGGCCACGTCGGGATTGCCCATGTCGGTGAGCGAATCCAGCCGCGCCCGCGCCTCGGCCACCCGCGACAACCGCAGTTCGCATGAGGCGAGGGCAACCCGCGCGCGCGCGCGATCATCGACCGTGGCGTCGGGCACCAACAGGAATTCCTGGAGGCGAGGGAGCGCCTGATCACACTGCCCGCCCAGCGCCGCACCGCGGCCGGCCAAGTACAGGGCACGATGCCGCCAGGAGGACGATGCATGACGCACCAACACCGTTTCCGCCTTTGCTGCAGACGTTTGAAAAAACGTTGCCGCCTCAGATTCAGCGCCACGCCGCAGGCGCGCGTCGCCGTTTCGCGCGGCGGCAGATGCATTGTACACGCCGTTGAAGTACACGCACCCACTGGCCAGGCACACGAGGCCGACCATGAGCAGACGCCTCAGGTATCGCGATGTGGCTCGCGCCGCCGCGCGATGCATCACGTGCCGCCGCCGATCTTGCGGGCGTATTGCGCCA
Source organism: Gemmatimonadaceae bacterium (assembly GCA_031421995.1). GTDB lineage: Bacteria > Gemmatimonadota > Gemmatimonadetes > Gemmatimonadales > Gemmatimonadaceae > Gemmatimonas. The sequence continues at coordinate 23,822 of JANOPS010000065.1, read as the reverse complement.
GAAAATTCTCTGCGGCGGTGGCGAGCGCGTCGGCGAGTTCGCGTTGATTTTCGGTTGTCGTCATGTACGCAGACTCGCGAGCATTGCTCCCAAAGCCGATTTCCACGAGCACCGCTGGCATGAACGCCCTCACCAACACCATGAAACCGGCCTGCTTCACCCCGCGACTTGGACCGGGATGGACTCGTGTCATGCTTTGCTGCATGAGGTCGGCCAGACGCGACGACTCGCGCAGATGCTCATTTTGCGCCATATCGCGCATGATGAAACCGAGGGGATCGTTGCTCGTCACGTCTGCCGCCGTCTCGAACTTGATCACTTCATTTTCCATCGCCTCGACGCGTTTCGCGTCCTCGGTCTTCGCTTCGGCCAAGAAGTACGTTTCGAAGCCGCGTGCACCGCCAGGCTGTTTCCAACTGGGATTCGCAGCGTTGACATGAACGGAGATGAACAAGTCGCCCTTCGCCTGATTTGCAATACGCCCGCGATCGCCGAGGGCAATCAACGTGTCGGACGTTCTCGTCATCACTACGGTAATCCCGCGCCGCTCCAACGCCGACTTGAGCTGTCGCGCGACAGCAAGGGTGATGTCCTTTTCGAAGACCTTGCTGGCGGCACCGATGGGACCGGACATCCCGGGGTCAATGCCTCCGTGTCCCGCGTCGATCACCACGACCCGTTTACGATTGGCGTCGGTGCGGGACTCGGTCCGGGGCACAGCGGCACGCGGGCCGGTCGGCGCGGGCGACGCCGGTGGCCTCGCGTCGACCGACACGGCGCCGGTTGCCCGGGTCGATGTCGTCCCCCCGCGACGCGCGGTCACGTCTCCGAAGCGACGAAGCTCGCGTCGTTCCGCGTCGTACAGCAACCCACTGGCAATGCGCGGCAAGAGCTCCGTCACAAGCGCAAACGGCACGTACACGCGCCCGGCAACACGATAGGCCGGTGCTGACAACGGGAGCGTGTCCGTGGCGACCACGACGAACGCGCTGCCGACAAGGATCTCGACCCGCGTGGCAGCGAGTTGGATGTGGTACTTGGTTCCGCCATCGGCAAAAAACTGACCGCCGAGCGCATCCCCAAGCAGATCGGCGCGAAGGGCCGACCCGCCTTCTGGATGCGCCACGACAGGCACCGTGCGTCGTCGGTCGCCAAACAGAATGGCGAGCGGCGGCTGGGCCGCCGCCACTTGTGCCGCGAACGAGAGGGCCGCCAACAGCATCGTGCCTTACCGCGACCGCATGGCGCGCGCGATCTCACGCTCCGCGTCTTTTTTCTTCAAATCTTCCCGCTTGTCGTGTTGTTGTTTTCCCCGCACCAGCGCCAATCGTGCCTTCACACGACCGCGGAGGAAGTACAAGTCCAGGGGCACCATGGTGAGCCCTTGTCGCTCGACCGCGCCGATCAACCGCCGAATCTCTCGGCGATGCAAGAGCAGCTTTCGCGTGCGCGTTGGCTCGTGGTTAAACACGTTTCCCTGACCGTAGGATCCGATGTGGAGGTTCAAGAGAAAAACTTCGCCGTCCTTCACGATGCCAAACGCATCGGTCAGGTTGGCGCGTCCCTCACGCAACGCCTTCACTTCGGTCCCAGTGAGCACGATGCCCGTCTCCCAGGTGTCCAGAATCTCGTAGTCGTGCCGCGCGCGTTTGTTCCGCGCGATCGGCTCGATCGTCTCGTCGGTGTCCTTCGTATCCTTGGTAGCCATGGCTGCGCACAAGCTAGTCAGTTGACATCCGAATGGTGCACGGTCTATTCTTCCGGTCATGCCGTGCCAGTAACAAGGCGGGCATCGCCGGAGTGGTGGAATTGGTAGACGCGCTGCGTTCAGGTCGCAGTGCTCGAAAGGGCGTGCCGGTTCGAGTCCGGCCTTCGGCATTCATGAATTCGAGGGAGCCGGTCATTCAGGGCATCCAATGGAGCGCTTTTGCGCTGCATCGGCCTCCGGATGACCGGCTCGAATCGTACAGCGCTTGAGCACGCGTGCTCGGCGGTTTGCGCCGTTTAGGATCGCAAGGCAGAGGGGCGGATGTCCTCGGGCAGTGACGCAGCGCCAAAGCTTGCCCGTAGCGCCTCGTTTGCCTGACCACGCATTGATTGCAGGAGGTCGGCCGCTTGCGTGAGCGTGCTGGGTGCGGGTTGGCCAATCCCGACCCCGGACAGCATGATCCTCGCGAATCGCACCGTCGGGCTATCCGGCACCCCGCGCGCGGCCAGCGCCGAACGGTACGCTTGCCAGCGATCCGCCCACTCACTCGCATCGCGCGCCGATTGCCTAGCCTCGGTCTCAAGCAACGGGGCCATCGCGCGGGCTACGTCAGAGGCCGTTCGGTCATCGAGGGCATCGCGGCCTGCGGCCGTGAGACCGATCGCACGACGGGCGAACGTCAACTCGCGCTGCGCCACGGATACGTCACCGCAGGCCGACGCCAGCCACTCGACCACCCGCGGCTCGATGGGGACGAGGAGTCGCTGCAGAAACGCGTCGGCGAGACGACGCCGTTCACGTGCCGCCTTCCAGTTCGCGATCAACCCCATAGCACCTTCACCCCTGCAGGACGGGCAGCGCGCCGGCGCGCGCCTCGCTGTGCAGTTCGAGTGGCGGCAGGCCAACACGATAGCGGACGGTCGCTTCGTCGGTCATGAGATCACTTAACTTGATCCCCTCCAGCACCTCATCGATGCGTTGCTTCAACAGCATCCAGACCGGTCGAATGCTGCAACTCTCCGAGTCGGCGCAACGCTCAGCGTCCACCGGATGGCTCACGCAATGCAGATCGAAGGTCGTCAGCTCGGAGGCCTGAATCACCTCGCGTACCGAAATCATCTGGGGCTCGCGAGCCAACGCATACCCACCACGCGCTCCCCGGGTGCTGCTCACGATCCCCGCTCGTCTCATGCGCAACAAGATTTGCTCGACGTAGTCTGCCGGCAGCCGCTCGCGACCAGCGATGTCTCGCCCCGTCGCCGGTCCAGTCCCCGTACGTCGCGCGAGATGCAGCGCGCAGATGAGGCCGTATTCGGCCCAAGTGGTGATACGCATACCGTACAGACTAGGGGCCGCGGTCCAAAGGGACAAGAGTCGTCGGCAAATCCTGAGACCCCAGATACCCGTTCGCGGTTCATCCCGTCCCCGACGGCTGGTCGGCGCCCTGCGGACTGCCGTGCGGAAGGCCGTGCGGAATGCCCTGCGGAATGCCCTGCGGAATGCCCTGCGGAATGTCCTGCGGAATGCCCTGCGGAATGCCGATCGTGGTCATGCGTTTGAGATCCAACACGACGCTGGCCTGCTCAGCAGAGAGGATCCCTTCCCGCTGCACGAGCTCCCGGATCAAGACGCCGTCGTGCACCGAACGCTTGGCGAGGGCGGCGGCAGCGGCATAGCCAATCTGCGGCATGAGTGCTGTGGCCAGCGCGGCGGACCGTTCCACCCAGTACTCGCACATCGCCCGGTTGGCCTCAATGCCCACCACGCATCGCGTCGCCAGCACCGTCACCGCGTTCGTCAGCAGCTGCATAGAGAGGAGGATGTTGTGCGCGATGACAGGCATCATCACGTTCAACTCCAACTGACCGTGCTCGGCGGCGATAGCGACCGTCGTGTCGCAGCCAATGACCTGATAACAGACCTGGTTGACCATCTCCGGGATCGACGGATTGATCTTCCCGGGCATGATGGACGATCCAGGCTGCACGGCGGGCAACGTGATCTCATCGAGTCCGGTTCGTGGACCGGACACCATCAGGCGCAGATCACTGGCGATTTTTGAGAGATCGAGTGCCAAGCCGCGCAATGCGCCGGAGAACGCCGCCGCGTCACCCATGCTCTGCATCAGCTGGATGGGATTTGCACCCACGCGAAGGCTATCGATGCCCGTGATCGCCTTCAGATGGCCGTTCATCAAGACCGGATACGACGCTTCGACCAGCACCCCGGTTCCGACGGCAGAGCCGCCGATCCCGAGATCATTGAGATAGTCCGCCGCTTCACTCAGACGGCGACGACACCGAGCGAGCGTCGCCGCATAGGCTGTGAACTCTTGGCCCAGCCGGATCGGCATCGCGTCTTGGAGGTGCGTACGCCCCGCCTTCACGATGTCGTCAAACTCAACTCCTTTCGCATGGAGCGCGTCATGCAGCTGATTGATCGCTTCCAGCAACGCTGGCTGCTGTCGCAGGATCGCCAGCCGAATGTTGGTCGGGATCGTGTCGTTGGTGCTCTGCCCCATGTTGACATGGTCGTTGGGATGCACGGGCGTGTAACTGCCCCGCGCGCCGCCCAGCAACTCGTTGGCACGATTCGCCAAGACTTCGTTGACATTCATGTTATGCGACGTGCCCGCCCCTGCCTGATACGGATCGACGACAAACTGATCGCGGTGTTGTCCGGCAAGCACCTCGTCCGCCGCGTGAATGATTGCGTCGGCCCGCGTGAAATCGAGACGTCCCGTTTCTTTGTGCGTGAGTGCTGCCGCTTTCTTGATCCACACCTGCGCGATGACGAACGGTTCGAGTGGTCGGAGCCCACTGATCGGAAAATTGAGGACCGCCCGCGCCGTCTGCACGCCGTAGAGCGCATCCGCGGGGACGCTGAGCTCACCGAGTGGGTCGCTTTCGATCCGCATGACGCCATCACGATCTGCCATAGACGGGACCTCGCCGCGTATCACTTAGGGCTGGAACACCAGCGTCGTATCGATCGACGAGGCGATGTGCAAAAACGTGCGCCCGTCAACCCGGAGCTCACGGGTGCGCCATCGCGTGATTTGCAGCCGTCGCTTGTCATTCGGGGACGCAACAAACGCCGCTAATGCGCTGGTCGGCAGTTGATGGGTCCCGTCATCCTTGAGTGAGCAGTAGATCTGCTCGTTCGCAAAAGCCGACGACGCCGGGTTCGCGTAGCGCAACGACAGGATGATGGCGGACGACGTATCGCGACCGGCGTTCCAGGTGAACACCATCGGCGTCGTGCCGGTGGGAACGCTCACCGCACCGGGGAGCAGCGGCTCGGCCAGCCGCACCTTGATGCTTGTGGCAGGAAAGACGGCGGGGTCTCCAGGAATGGTGAGCTGCGCGGAATCGCCCACCACATATGAAAACGGCACCGCGGCATCGGTCGCGTAGCGGAGATTCCGATCATCGTACGTCATGGGATACGTCGCGCTCCCGACGGCGAGATTGACCAGCGGCCCGGCCTTTTGCACGCCGCGGGCCACGGTCACGTTGGTGTCCACCGGCGCGTAGACGCAGTTGTCACTCTGCTGCAACTCGCTGCTGGGTAGCGCGGTGGTAAACGCTTCAAAGAGAATGACCGTGGCGTTCGCGACGGCGCGGTTGTTTGCCGCGTTGCGACCAATGATGCTGACGGCGCCGTAGCGATTCGTCACGGGATCTGCACTCGTCAATCCGTTACACCCCAGGCATGCGAGCCCAACCACGGAGGCGCTGAGACGCCGCACTACCGATCGGTGCGGCCGCGGGAATTGAACACGGGACATCAGGAACCTGCCGGAAGGAGGAGGAGGCGAACGATAGGAGAAATCAGGAGCCTACTGGTCGTGCGAGGCCGCGCAAAAACGGGTTCTGCGCGCACTCGCGTTCAATGGTTGTTGACCGCCCATGTCCGGTCAACACTTGCAAATGAGGGGACAGCGACGCCAGCCGCCCCAGCGAACGCTGCATGGCAGACGGGTCGCACAGCGGGAGGTCGGTCCGACCAATAGAACCCTCGAAGAGCAGATCACCCGATATGCAATAGTCCGAGCCGACGAGCGCCACATGGCCGGGTGCGTGCCCAGGCAGATGCCATACGTCGAATGCGTGTTCGCCGAGACGCACCGTGTTCCCTTCGTTCCACGGTATTGTAGGCTCAGGAGGATTCTCCGCCACCAGACCGAACCGCATGGCGGCGGTCGCCGCCATGCGGTACAGCGGGAGGTCAAGCGCGTGCAGCCGGATGGGGACCGGCTGCGCTCGGACAACAGCGGCGACCGCCCCCACGTGGTCGAAGTGCGCATGCGTGAGCCAAATCGCGCTGAGGGTGCAGCCGCTGCGCGCCACCGCATCAAGCAGAAGGTCGGGCTCATCGCCGGGATCCACCAAGACCGCTGTGCCGCTGACGGCATCAGCCAGCAGCCAACAGTTCTCTTCCAGTGGGCCGACAGTCAGTTGCTCGACGTGAAGCGACACCGTCATCCCGCCAACTCCTCTGGCGCGAGATGCGCCATACCCTCGGCGGTCTCGAGGACCGGGGACTCTCCGATCCCCAAGTGCGAGAGCCAGCGCTCGGCTTCCAAGGTGGCCATGCATCCCGTGCCCGCCGAGGTGATTGCTTGCCGATAGTAATCATCGATGATGTCACCGGCGGCGAAGACACCGGGGACGTTCGTGACCGTGCGCCACGACTGCACCTTGACGTACCCATGTTCGGTCAGGTCAAGCTGGCCGCCTAGGAATGCCGTGTTTGGCACATGCCCAATGGCCACAAACAGTCCGCCAAGCGCCTGCACCTGCGTGGTGCCGGAGATGGTGTCGGTCAGTTCGACGCCGGTGAGCACGTCATCGCCGAACACTTGCGTCACGCGCGCATTCCAGATCACCCGGATTTTTGGATGCGAGAGGACACGATTCGCCATGACTTTTGACGCGCGGAAGCTGTCGCGTCGATGGATGATGACGACCTCGCTCGCGAATTTGGTGAGGTACATCGCCTCCTCCATCGCCGTGTCGCCACCGCCCACCACGCCGAGCACTTTGTGGCGATAGAAAGGAATCGCGCCATCGCACACGGCGCACGCTGACACGCCGCCCCCGGACTGCGCCAGTCGAATTTCATTCGGCAGACCGATCCACTTCGCGGCGGCACCCGTGGCAACGACCACTGTGTGTGCGGTGATCGGCGCACTGTAATTCGGACGAAGCACGAACGGCCGAACAGAGAAGTCCACCGACTTCACGAGCTCGGACACCACACGCGTGTCGTACCGCAGTGCTTGCGCCTTCATCCGGTCCATCAGATCCGGGCCGGAAATCGGTTCCGGAAAACCCGGGAAGTTTTCGATTTCCGTCGTCAACATGAGTTGACCGCCCGGCAACTCTGTGCCAATGGGCTCGCCTTCGAACACCACCGGATGCAGGTTGGCGCGCGCCGCATAGACGGCAGCGGTCCATGCCGCCGGGCCGGAGCCGATAATGACGATACGTTCGGCGGTCGCGGTGCCTCCACGAGCGTCGGCGGAGGTGTCTGTGGCGGTCGACAATGGGGGAAGTGTGGCGTTCATGTCTGGTGGTAACGGTTTGGAGAACAACATCAGGAAGAAGCGCGCCTTATCCTTCGACTACACGATCACAACAAGACGCAGGCATGCGACGTACGTGCGTGCGATGGACCAGCAGCGCGTGTCAGGCAACAGACATGAGCCCGAGCGCTCCGTGGCAGTGCGACACGGTACCCACCAGCACATGCACCGCCTCGGTCGCCGACTGTGACGCGACGATTGCATCCGCCGCGATGATCGCCGCCGCGTCGATCATCCCGACACCATACACACGATGGGTACAGTGAAAGATACACGCGGCGTTGATCGCTTTCCCGTGTTGCGCCGCGTAGGCCTGCACGAAAGGTGGCATGCTCCACTCTCTAGCGCCGCGTGTGGCAGGACACTTGGCGGGCTCAATGCAGTTCACCGGGCAGGTCCACGAGGCAAAACTGACATAGTGTCGCCCATCCGGAGCCGCCCGCTCCCATGGCAGCACTGGGACGGCCGGGAGCGGCTCCACCTGCACGGTTTTATCCGGCCACCGGGCTCGTGCGCGGTCCATCAGCCAATCCAGACACAGGTGTGGCATGAGCGGCGAAGGGACCATGGCGTCCCGCTGTAAGGCCGCGCGGTCTGCGGCCAGCCACGTCTTCAGGTACTCGCTCCACGGCTCTACGGCGAGACGGACTGGCACCCCTGGATAGCCATGATCGGCGAGCGCGGTCCCGACACGACACTCGGGAGACCGATCGACGACGACGATCTCGCCGACCGTTACGGCATTCCGTGCGATGGCCTTCGCCAGTTGCTGCGTATACCACGAGCCGTAGCAGCCGCCGCCAATCACGACCACCCGGTCAAAAACCAGCGGCTGTCGCTCCAACCTCGTCTGGCTCGAATCCCCAGGGGCGTCCTGCTGCATGTTGGTCACTGGCTCCTACCGACGCAGGTGTCGCCCGCCGTCGACGGGCAGCACGACGCCGGTCACGTAGGGCGCATCGATGAGATACATAATCGCGGCGACGATGTCATCCGGCGTACCCTCGCGGGCGAGCGGCACATCCCGAAGAAACGCCTCGCGCGCCGTAGGCGACATGTCCGGAGGCGCCAGCACAAGCCCTGGTGCGACAGCGTTCACACGGATCCGCGGTGCGACCGCCACGGCTACTGTTTCCACCAGCTGCGTCAGCGCCGCCTTGGTCACCTGATGCGGGATCAAGTGCGCAAACCCCGTCTCGAACGCGAGGTGGTCGGACAGTTGAATCATGACCCCGCCGTTGGTCATTGCGCGCGCCGCCGCCTGCATCAACAAAAACGGCGCGCGCAGATTGATTGCCGCGGTGTCGTCCCACTGGGCCGCCGTCACGGTGCCAAATTTCACGCGGCGCATGACGGACGCGGAGCTGACCAGCACATCGAGTCGCCCGAACACCTGCAGGGCCGTTTCAATCAGCAGATCCGGCGAGTTTCCATCGGCAAGGTCTGCCTGGACGACATGCACACTCGCACCGCCGCTCCGGAGCTCCGCGGCGAGCGCGTCCGCGTCGGCTGGCGAACTTCCGTGATGCAAGATGATTGCATCGCCGCGTGCCGCGCAGCCGCGAACGATCGCTGCGCCAACTCGTCGTGCGCCACCCGTGACGAGCGTGACGCGTCGGCCGCTCATGGCATCGTCGCCGGCGACCCACGGCGCGCACTGACGGCGGCATCCTGCCAATCCAACCAGGCCTTGGGTACAAGCTGACCGCCCAGGCGGCGCGGACCGTCGTGCGTTCCGTGCCAGTCGGAGCCACCGCTCGGCAACAACCCAGCGGCTTCTACCACACCGAACAGCTTTTGCGACAGATACGGTGGGTGACTGGGATGCAACACTTCGACACCGTCCATTCCCGCCTCGGCGAGCGTTGCGACGCGTGCGGCCGTGGCCTCTTCGCCAGGATGCGCCCAGAATGCCAATCCCCCAGCGCGATGAATCAGGGCAATGCCGTCCGCCACTTCGAACCGCGGCTTATCGACATACGCGGGCCGACCGAATCCGAGCCACTTGTCGAAGGCCTCGCGAAAATCCTTCACCCAGCCACCCGCCAACATGGCACGCGCCACGTGGGGACGACCCACCGCACCGAGGCCCGCCTCGCGCAGCACCGCCTCAACGGTCACCGGTATTCCCAGACGGTTCAGCGTCCCGACGATGTTTTCCGCGCGCGTCACGCGGCCCGCTTGGAATTCGGTGAGCGCGGAACGCATCGCGTCCGTGTTATTGAGATGCAAGCCCAGGAGGTGCAGCTCGTTGTCTCCGAAGTGCGTGCTCAGTTCGACACCGGGCACGATTCGGACCCCTCGCCGTACACCTTCGGCCTCGGCCTCGGCCACACCGTCTATGGTGTCGTGGTCCGTGAGAGCGATCGCGTAGAGTCCCGCATTTTGCGCGGCTTCCACCACTTGCGCCGGCGGCAACGCCCCATCGGACGCCGTACTGTGCACCTGCAGGTCCACGAACGCCGACGGGCTCGCCATGTCGGCCCCCGGCTCCGCCATGGAAAGCATCATGGCCGATACCCGGCCTCAGGTGAGCGAGCACTGGGCTGCGAGGTGCGAAACAAGACCTCGAGTTCAGACACATCCATCAACGCCACGGATGCTTCACGACCGGTCCCCCGCGCACTCGCCACTGGGGAATAGCGCGTGACCCGCACTTCGCGCTCACCGCCCTCCGAACAGACGAAGATCAGCCCATACTCATCGCCCACCGATTGCGTGAGGAAACCTGAGGGGTACACTTGCCACTCCCGGCCGTCAATTCGAATCGTGCGCGCGGGCATCTCAGTCTCCTTGTACTTCGCGCCACAACGGCGACGGTACCTGTCCACCATGTACCGCCGCGACGTCCGTCGCGCTTGCGGCTTCCGTAAACTCAACGATCACCTCCGGGTCATCGATCCGTTCGAAGGCCCATACATGCGCGCCGAGCGTTTGCGCCGTCGCGCGACGCGCGGCCAACGTGGCTCGGTACGCATCGCGCTCTGGTCGCGCGATGCGACACTCGACCATCGTGAGATATCGTGCGCGCTCACCCACCTAGAAGCCAACATCCGGAATACTCTCCAGCGTCTTCTTGAGATCGGCCATAAACCGATCTGCATCGGCCCCATCAACAACGCGATGATCGAACGAGATGGAGAAGTACGCACAGGTGCGTATCGCAATCGTGTCCTCACCATCGGGCCCGGTAATGACTTTGGGACGCTTCTCAATCGCACCCAGGCACAGGATGGCCGTGGTGTTTACCGGTATGATCGGCGTTCCCATGAGTGAGCCGAACACGCCCGGATTGGTGACCGTAAACGTGGCATCCTGCACGTCGGCCGGATTCAGTTTCTTGCTGCGTGCACGCGTCGCAAGGTCGTTCACTGTGCGCGTCATACCCACCAACGACAGCGCGTCGGCCTGCTTCACCACGGGCACAATCAATCCGGCGGGTTCGAGCGCGACCGCGATGCCGAGGTTAATCGACTTCCGATAGATGATCTCTGTTCCCGCCACGGCGGCATTGAGTACCGGATGGCGCTTGAGCTGCTGGGTTACTGCCTGCAGGATGAACGGCAGGTAGGTCAGCTTCTCCCCCGATTGCGCTTCGAACTCCTTCCGCATGGCGGCGCGGATGCGCGCCACGCGCGTGAGGTCGATTTCAAAGAACGAGGTGACGTGCGCGGCCGTCCTCTTGGCAAGCGTCATGTGCTCAGAGGTGAGCCGCCGAATCTTGGTCATGGCTTCGACTGTATCACCTGCCCAGGCCGTCGGCATGGGTCCGTGCGCGTCGGCGACGCCCGAGGGCGCGTGCATGGAAACGGGGGCTACGGTCGGTTTCGCGGCCAGGTACTCTTCGAGATCGCGCTTCGTGACGCGGCCGGCGATCCCGGACCCAGACAGGCGGGCGATTTCGACGCCATGTTCAGCGGCGATCTTGCGAACCAGCGGCGACGACTTCGTGCGAATGCGGTCCTCGAAACCGGCAGGGCCGTCAACTGCCGGAGGGCGAACGACGACGTCCGGTTGCGCGGCAGCCGCTGCAGGTGGAGGAACGGCTGCTGCGGGCTGAACCGGGGGGGCGGCAGGCGCTGGCGCAAGCGCCGCGGCCGCGTCGGTCTCCAAGCGTGCGACCACAGTCTGTACGGCGACCGTCTGTCCTTCGCCGATCAGGATTTCGACGAGGATACCGGCGGCCGGCGACGGTATTTCGGCATCGACCTTGTCGGTCGAGATCTCGAAGAGCGCCTCGTCACGCTTGATCGCGTCACCGACTTTTTTCAACCAGCGCGAAACGGTGCCTTCCGCGATGGATTCACCCATCTGCGGCATCGGGACATCTATGCGTGCCACGCGTTCATCCTCGGTATGGAGAAAGAGCCGCTGCGGCGTCCGTTGCGCGATCCGCGCGTCGAAGTCGCCAGAGGGCTAGTACTGGTAGTGAGATCGCCCCGATCGCAGCGCCATAGCCGGCAAAGACCCACCACTCACAGGCCGGGAGGCCGGCAAGCGGCGCACAGCGCATGAAAAAGCCGGACAGCTTTCCCAGTCCGACGCCGACCATGGCTCCGGTGACGCCGCCGACGAAGAAAGTAAAGCATCCGACGCCAATATTGCGCCCCACGCGATCTTCGGAAAGCGGCGTGGCCGGCGCGGACCTATCGGCTGCAGCCATGACTCGCCCTCCCTGCCAAGCAGCGACACGCCATCAATATCCTGCCTCAATGCGATGACGCGCATCGGCTTGGCGATGCAGCACGTTGAAGAACTTTTTCACGTTCTTGTCGAGCCGACTCTCCCCAGCCTGATCGGTGTGCACTTCCACGAACGTGTAGTGCCCACCTTCCATGCGCACCGAGAGGGTCATCGCGCCGAGGATTCCGGAGAAGCCGCGCGCGCGTGGCTCGGTGGCGCCCGTCGACAGCCCGATGGACGGGAAGAACGTGTCGGCCGACGACATCACGATGTCCGGTGCAATCGTCGTACGATGAAAGTGTCGCACAATCAGGGTCCTTTGCGTTTCGTCGAATCCGGTTTTCGAAGCGCGGCAGTGTCAGGCACACTTGAGGCCGGCGTCGTGAAATCCCCAGGCTCGTTGGCCGAGAGAATGTCCTGCGTCCAATCTTCCGTGCGCTGCAACGGAAGCGTGGAGTCCCGACGGAACTCCATCGCCATGGCCCACATGCCCGCGGTGACATACATCAAATTCGTGCGGTACGTTCCCAATTGCCCCGTTTCTGCCAGCCCATTGGCAATCGACTTCCGATCTTTGCTTGTCGCAAAAATCCGTCCCTGCCCGCCCTGAATGGGCGTGCCGGTCTCGCGGTCGTGCACCACCACGTTCCAATAGATCGGCTCCAGCGCGCGCGTTGGTCTCGTTTCCGGAGAAATCAGAATCGTGAACGATTCCGTCTTCATCCGGAGCTCTCCGCGCGGCCGCTTGTCGGCGGCACAGGCCGCGCCCACGAACGGCAGCGCGACCAAGAGCATGTGGCGAGACCAACGCGCGAGCGAAGTCATTGTTGGTAGTACTCGAGTCCGAGGTGAGTGATTTGCTCCTCACCCATCAGGTGGCGGAGCGTATTCTTCAGCTTCGTTTGCTGAATGAAAAGATCATGCTCCGCCTGCAGCCCGGGAGCGGTCTGCGGCGACTTGTAATAGAAGCTTAACCATTCCTGAATGCCCTTCATGCCGGCGCGCATCGCAAAGTCGCTGAAGAGCGCCAGATCAAGGACCATGGGCGCGGCAAGAATGGAGTCGCGGCACAGGAAGTTCACCTTGATCTGCATGGGATAGCCCAACCATCCCTTGATGTCGATGCTATCCCAGCCTTCCTTGTTGTCGCCGCGCGGCGGATAGTAGTTGATGCGCACGACGTGGGAAAAATCCTTGTACAGCTCGGGATAGATGTCGGGCTGCAGAATGGTGTGCAGCACGGAAAGCTTTGACTCTTCCTTCGTCTTGAACGACGCGGGATCATCAAGCACTTCGCCATCGCGGTTTCCAAGAATGTTGGTGGAATACCACCCTTCAAGGCCAAGCATACGCGCTTTCAGGCCTGGCGCGATGATGGTCTTCATCCAGGTCTGGCCGGTCTTGAAATCCTTGCCCGACACGGGCACGCCCTTCTCGTTGGCCAGGTTGACCAGCGCGGGAAAGTCGGCCGACAGGTTGGGCGCGCCGTTGCAGTACGGGATGCCTTCCATGATCGCTGCGTACGCATACAACATGCTGGGCGCGATCGAATCATCATTGGCCTCCATGGCGGCCTCGAACGCGTCGATGGTCTGATGCTGCGGACCCGCCTTGATGTACGTCTCGGTCGATCCGGTCCACACCATGACGCCGCGCGTGGCACCGTTGCTCGACATCACCTGGCGGATGTCCGCCCGGATCTGCTCTGCCAGGTCACGCTTGTTCTTCCCCGTCTTGACGTTCGTCGCACCGGTAATGCGCGTGACGTACCGGCTTTCAAACACGGCCGGCATCGGCTTGATCGTCTTGAGAAAATCGGCAATGGGATCGATGTCGGACTTCTCCAGCACGCCGGCGCGCGTCGCGGCCGTGAACGCATCATCCGGAATGGGATCCCACGCGCCGAAGACGATGTCATCGAGGCCGGCGAGCGAAACGAAGTTCTTGATCAGTGGACTGCGATTGTCGGTACGCTTCCCCAACCGGATCGTCGCCATTTGCGAGAGTGACCCAATCGGCACGGACAGGCCGCGACGGACGCGCTCAACGCCGGCGATGAACGTCGTTGCCACAGCGCCGAGCCCCGGCGTGAAGATGGCAAGTTTCCCTGCAGCCGGTGCTACAGCCCCGGCGGTACCCCGTTTCGTATCGGTCACTTCGCTTGTTCTCCCTGTTCGGTCGTGGTGCGATAGACAAAGTGCATACGCTGCACGGCGGTGATCCATGCGGTCACCGACAACAGCGTGACGATTCCAGCAAGCACCCACCCGTTCAGGGCGAGGCCAAACAGCGCTTGTGGTGCCGCGAGAAGCGTAATGCGCTCGGGGCGCTGCAAGAGTCCAACCTTTGCATCGATACCCAGGCTTTCGGCCCGGGCTCTTGTATACGACGTGAGAAACGTCCCGATCAATCCGAAGAGCGTGATGACCAGCAGCGGTACGCTGGCGTGCACCGGACTGGTGGCATAAAAGATCATCAGCCCGCCCATCAACGCGCCGTCAGACACCCGGTCGAGCGTCGAGTCATAAAACGCCCCAAACACGGAACTGCGTCCCGTCCGGCGGGCGACCGTTCCGTCGAGCACGTCAAACAGGGCGGTGACCGCCAGGAACCACCCACCGGTCATGATATGGCCTGAGGCAAAAATGCCTCCCGCGATCAGGGTGCACAGCGTCCCGACGGTGGTGATGGTATTCGGGTGGACACGCAGGCGCACGAGCAAGTCGGCAACAGGTTCAATGAACCGTAGGTAGCCGCGTTGGATCGTGTTCCAGAGTGCAAGCATGTGGTCGACAGCGGGTCGGTGTGCCAGATCAGTGTGCCAGAAATGACTACGGGACGAGGCGAGCCTCGTCCCGCGGCGCGGCCGGACCGCGAAGATGTGCGCGACCAGCCCGACAAAGTTAGGACGGCAGACGCATCAACGGTAGAGATAGATCTTTCGCGCGTCCCGTTCGAACGCCACCACCCCGGGCAATTGCCGGTCCATGACGGCATCCGGGTCGGCACCCGAGAGGATCTGCTCCCGGACGCGGGCGCTGCCCATGCGCTCGTCAAATCCCTTGGTCGTGATCTTGAGGCTGTCCCGCTGCGTTCTCGAGAGCGCCCACAGGATGGCCGCGCCAAGTCGGCCAGGTTGCACCAAGTCCCGGTCGGTCACCTCAATCCGAACGCCCGGGATGGACTGCCCGGCGAACTTCCCGTCGCCGGGCTGATTCGGGGTGAATCGTTCCGCGCGGAATCTCACGCCACTGAGTGACAAATCCTCGAGCAGACGGACAAGCGTATCCGCCCGCAGCCACGGGGCGCCGAATCGCTGAAACGGCTCATTCGTGCCACGGCCGACGGACACGTTGCTGGCTTCAAAGGGCACCAGCGCGGGATAGAGGAGGGCGCTCGTCAGGTTTGGCATATTCGGCGAGGGGCGCACCCACGGCAATTCCGTCTCGTCGAACCACATCTGGCGGCGCCAGTACCGCATCGGCACCACGGTCAATTTGGCGCCAACCTTCAATTGCTCCTGAAAGAGACGCGCCATCTCACCCATCGTGAGTCCATGGCGAAGCGGCATCGGATAGAGCGAGAAACCATTTGCCACCCGCTCGGGCGTCGACTCGTTGGGATTCGCGATGGCGGAGTCGAGAATCGTCCCCTCGGTTCGCGCGCCGGAAATCGGGTTCGGGCGATCGAGCACGACCACCGGAATGCCGCGACGCACGCTGGCCTTCATGGCATACAGCATCACGCCAACGTACGTCCACGTGCGCGTGCCGATATCCTGCAGATCCACGACGAGGACATCGACGTCCCGGAGCAGGCTGTCGGGAGGGGCGATCGTGGACCGCTGATACAGCGAGTGAATGGTCAGGCCCGTCTTCTCGTCGGTATCGTCGGCAAGATTGGGCTTATCCGCGGTCCCCTTCGCGCCGTGCTCGGGAGCGAACAGACGCACCACTTTTACGCCTGCCCGCTGGGCCCGCGGATCAGACGTGAGCAAGTCGATGGTCCGACGCCCGCGCTCGTCGATCCCCGTCTGATTGGTAATCAACGCCACCCGTTTTCCGGCCACGAGTTTGATGCTATCGTCCAGGAGCACCGAAATGCCGGGGCGCACGCGCCGGTCTCCACGAAACGGCATGCCGCTGAGACCATCCTCGTCGACTGGACGGTTGTCCGGTCGTCCACCCGAGGCGCAGGCGGCGGACAGCACGGCCGAGGCGATGCAAATCATTCGGCCGGTCAGGATCCAGGACGCACGCGCCGGTGCGCATCGGTATTGTTGCAGGGTATCGCGTCGCGTCACGTTTCCTCCAAATGATGCCGTCAAGCCGCAATGGCGCGACGGTCCCGTACTCCGGCCAACACATCATGCTGGTGCCTCCCTACCTCCGCGCCGTCTCGCGCAGCTCGCGTCTGCCATGTGCGGCGCGGCGCAGCGGGCCTACGCTGCTGACGCTGCTGACGCTGCTGACGCTGCTGACGCTGTGTGCGATGCTCGCGCTCGTCAGTCGCGCCAGCGCGGCCACGCCTGCGCCACCCATTTACAAGGTATCGCCTGCCGCGACTTCGCGCGCCGCGCCGTCGCCACCGCGAGATTCACTCACTGGTCGCCGACGCGACAGGATGACGCCCCCCGGGCCTCTCCCGCTGACACCAGGGTCTCCGCTTCCTCGCAAGCACCGCCAATATATCGAGCGGACGCTCGCGCGTCTGACGCTGCGGCAGCGCGTGGCGCAGATGATGATGGTCTGGGTGCTTGGCGACTACACGAACCGTCGCGAGGCGTCCTACGCGCGGTTGGTGGAGCAGGTCTCGCGCGACGGCATCGGCGGTCTGGTGATGTCACTCGGGTCACCGATCGAGGTGGCCGAGAAACTCAACAGCCTGCAGCGCCAGGCGAAAATTCCGCTGTTGGTGGCGAGCGACGTCGAGCCGGGGCTGGGTCGGTTGGAAGGCGGTGTTTTTGTGACATCTTTTTATGGCGCGGGGAGCGCAACGGTCCTCCCCAGCAACATGGCGATCGGCGCCGCCGCCAGCGACTCGCTGGCCGAAGCCATGGGCCGTGTTACAGGAAGAGAATCACGCGCGGTTGGTATCCACATGGCCTTTGCGCCGGTCGTTGATGTCAATAACAATCCGTCCAATCCCGTTATCAACACGCGATCGTTCGGCGAAGACCCGCACGCGGTGGCGTCCCTCTCCGCCGCGTTCGTTCGCGGACTACAGGCCACCGGCGTTGCGGCCACCGCGAAGCACTTCCCCGGTCACGGCGATACCGATACGGACTCCCATTTAGGCTTGCCGGTCATCAACGCGACGCGAGCGCGGCTCGACAGCATGGAGCTTGTGCCGTTCCGGGCCGCCATTCGCGCTGGTGCGGCCGGCATGATGACCGCGCACATTGCCCTTCCCCTTGCCTACGGTGATAACACGCCGGCGACGCTCTCGGCACGCGTGATGCATGGCTTGCTTCGCGACACGCTGGGATTTGGCGGGCTCACCGTGACCGATGCGATGACGATGGAAGGCATCACGAAGACGTACGGGGTTGAGGAAAGCACCATCCGGTCGGTCGAGGCCGGCGACGACATGATCTTGATGCCCCCCGACGTCACGCGGGCCATCGACGCGGTGGTTGGTGCCGTGCAGAGCGGTCGTCTCAGCCGCCGACAGATTGACGCCAGCGTACGCCGCATTCTCGAGATCAAGCTGCGCACCGGCGCGATTGCCCGCCCGATCGTGTCGATGAACACGCTCCGCGATGTGGTGTCCGCGCCGGAGCATCGCGCGCTCGCCCAGCAGGTGGCGGAACGGGCGGTGACGCTGCTCCGGGACAGCGCCTCGCTCGTGCCGATGCAACGGACCGCCGCGCTGCACGTGTTCACCTTCGCGCCCGATAACGATCCGCTGGCCGGCACGTGGTTCACCGGAGAGCTGCGAACGCTCGCGACGAACGTGAAGACCACGCGCCTCTCACCGCGATCCGGACGACCGGAACTCGACTCGCTGGCACGGATCGCGCAAGGCGCCGACCGCATCGTGGTGTACACGTACACGCGCACGCTTGAGGGCGAGGGGCGATTGGCGATCCCCAGCGCGATCGCTGATTTCATTGCGGGACTCGCGACGACCGGAAAACTGGTGGTGGTGGCCGGCGGAAATCCGTACCAGATTCGACAGATGCCGAATATCCCAAGCTATCTCGTGACGTACGGACGCGGGGAAGCGCTCGAGCGTGCAGCGGCGCATGCGATCCTCGGACGCAGCGCCATCGGTGGGCGGTCGCCCGTTACGCTGCCGGGGTTCTTTGCGCGAGGGGACGGCCTCACGCGGACGGGTCGGCGCGGGGCCAGCCAGTGAACACGTCCCGGACCGCACGAGCCCTGTCGCCCCGCTCCTGCCCGACGCAGGGGCATCGCACGGCTCACGGTGTGCGGTGGCTTTTCATGGCGTCGCTCGGTTCCATGCTGGTCGGCGCTTGCGCCCTTCACGGGCGCGGTTCGCGCCGGGACCCAACGGTCGCCAAGTCGCGAGCGCGCATCGTGCACAATTCGATGGCCGCCGTGCTTGAGCGTGCGGTCCGCGACGGCGCGTTCCCGGGCGCCTACGCCGCTGTGGGGACCGCTGACGGCGTGATCGCGGAGGTGGGGGTCGGCGTGCTAGACAGTGCCGACGGTCATCGTCCGAACGCGCACACGGTGTGGGACCTCGCGTCGCTTACCAAAGTGATCGGGACGACGACGGCGGTGATGCAGCTCGTGCAATCCGGCAGAGTCGGGCTCGATACACCCGTCGTGCGCTACCTCCCTGAATGGACGGCGGCGAACGTGGCGCCCATCACCATACGGCACTTGCTCACACATTCTGCTGGCCTGCCGGCCTGGAGGCCACTGTACAAGGAAGCGGAGAATGCGAGCGAGGCACTTCAGCAAATCTTCGCGACCGCTCCAGATACGATACCGGGCGTGCGATTTGTATATAGCGATCTGGGATTCATCTTGCTTGGCAAGGTCGTGGAGCGCGTGAGCGGGGAGCCCCTGTCGCAGTACGATCTGGCGCACATCTTCGCGCCGCTTGGTATGTCGGACACGCGCTATCTGCCGCCAACGGCTTGGCGGAAGCACATAGCGCCCACGGAAATCGATCCGTGGCGCCAGCGCCATATCCGCGGCGAAGTGCACGACGAAAACGCCGCCAGACTTGACGGTGTCGCGGGCCATGCCGGCCTCTTTTCGAGTGGTCGAGACCTTGTGCGTTTCGCCCGCATGTATCTCGGTCGCGGGGTGGTGGACGGCCAACGCGTACTCGATGCGGAAACGGTCGGTACCATCACGCGCCTGCAAGACAGCGCCGTCTCGCGCCGCGCCATCGGCTGGGAGACCCCTACTGGAGGAAACTCGGCGGGGACCAGGCTGTCACGCTCGGCCTTTGGCCATACCGGCTTCACCGGCACCTCGCTGTGGATGGACCCGGGTCAAGGGATTTTCGTCTTGCTGTTGACCAATCGCGTGAATCCGACGCGTGAAAATCGAAAGATTGGGGCTGTGCGAGCCGCTCTTGCCGACGCCGTCGCGGATGCCTGGGCTTCGGGCCACGGGGAACGCTAGCAAAGAAATCCGCGGGCCTTCGCCTCCAGTTCTTGCAACGGGAGTGATCTACTCGCTATTTTTACCAATAGGTCTTGCTTCACACGGCTCCGCGAGCGCGGCACCGAGCGGAGCGTTCGCATCACTAGATCCAGCGCGCCCCGCGTGTCTGGTCGTCTCGGAGGAAGCAATGAGCACGATGCAGCAGCCTGATGTGATGGTCGTGATCACGCCTGTCGCCGCCATTGAAGTCAAGAAGTTCATGGAAGCGGAAGGCGTGACGGTTGAGCAGGGTGGACTTCGCGTCTCGGTCATGCCCGGCGGATGCAGCGGATTCAAGTACGGGTTAGTGATCGAGGACAAGAGCGCTGAAGACGATACCATCGTGGAAATCGAAGGGTTCAAGGTGTTCGTCGATCCCTTTTCGTCCCAGTATCTCTCCGGCACCGTGATTGATTACGTGACCTCGATGCAGGGCTCGGGGTTCACGTTCAAGAACCCGAGCGCCACCGGCGGCTGCGGCTGCGGGAGCTCGTTCTCGGCGTGATTCCTCCGGGAGCGGGCACCTGCCCACTCCCTGACGGCAACATCCACAGGCCCGTGCCCTCGTCGAGAGGCGCGGGCCTGTGCACATTCCCCATATGCCATCTCCTCATTTTGCGCACGCCGGCGCGACCGGTACGTCGCGCGAGCGTATTCCGACCGTCGTCGTCGACAACCACGACGACCTCGCGCGCGTGGTTGCCGCGCGTATCGCGACCCTCATACGTACGCACGCTGCCCGCGGTCAGCGCACGGTCCTCGGCCTTGCCACCGGATCCACGCCCATTGGCGTGTACCGCGAGCTGATCCGACTCCATCGTGACGAAGGACTCAGCTTCAGCAATGTCGTGACGTTCAACCTGGACGAATACTGGCCCATGTCGAAGACCAGTATTCACTCATACCATCGCTTCATGTGGGAGAATCTGTTCTCCCACATTGATATTCCTCACGAGCACGTGCACATCCCCGACGGCGCGTGGACGCGTGATACCATGCATGGGTCGTGCGCGGCGTATGAGGCGGCGATCATTGCCGAAGGGGGTATCGACTTCCAGTTGTTGGGAATCGGCAAGACTGGGCACATTGGATTCAACGAGCCCGGCTCGGGCGAGGCCAGTCGCACCCGCTTGATTCACCTCGACAGCGTGACGCGTCGCGACGCCTCCGCCGATTTTTTCGGTGAGGCCAACGTGCCCCGCGAGGCCATCACGATGGGTATCGCGACGATTCTCGCGGCACGGGAAATCGCGATCCTTGCGACCGGCGAGCACAAGGCCGGCGTTGTCCGCCGGGCCGTCGAGGGCGAGATTGACCGCGCAGTGGCGGCGACCTTCCTGCAGCGGCACGGCAATACGACGTTCTATCTCGACGAAGCCGCGGCCGCGGACCTGACACGTATCGCGACGCCGTGGCTTGTCGACGAGCTCGTGTGGACAGAAGCGCTCGAATTACGCGCGGTCACGTGGCTCGCCAAGCACACGGGCAAAGCGATCCTCAAGCTCACGGAACAGGACTACGCCGAGCAGCAGCTGTCATCGCTTGTGGGTCGGCATGGGTCGCCAGGCGCGGTCAACGGTGTGGTCTTCAATGTGCTGGGTGCCAAGATCAAAGGCAAAAGCAAACTGCCGCGGGGACAGCGCGTGATCTGTTTTTCGCCGCACCCGGACGACGATGTCATCTCGATGGGTGGCATTCTTCGCAAGTTCGTCGAGAACGGCAACAACATCACCGTTGCCTACATGACAAGCGGCAACATCGCGGTGTTTGATCATGACGTGCGCCGGTACCTGGATTTCCTCGAACGTATGGACGCCGAGCACATTCAGAAGTTTCCGGACGAGCGCCGTGCGGGGGAGACGGCGACACGAACGCTGGTGACCACCGTACGGGCGTTCCTCGACGCCAAACAGCCGGGTGAGGTGGATATTCCCGAGGTCCAGGACATCAAGCGCATTATTCGCGAGTCCGAGGCGGTCAGCGGGATTGAAGTCATGGGTTTGAGCCGATCCAACGCACGCTTCTTGAACATGCCGTTCTATCAGACCGGAAAAGTTCGCAAAGATCCGATTGGACCGGCCGATGTGGGCATCGTTGCCGCATTGCTCCGTGAAATGCAGCCAGACATCGTGTTCGTCGCGGGAGACCTTTCCGATCCGCACGGTACGCACCGCATGTGCAAAGAGGCGATCGACGCGGCGCTCCATGAGGTCTACGGCGATGCAACGAGGGCGGCGAGACCACAGGTGTGGCTGTATCGCGGTGCGTGGCAGGAATGGCCGATTACGGAGGCCACGCTGCTCTGCCCCATGTCGCAGGAAGAGCTCACGCTCAAGGTTCAGGCAATCTTCAAGCATCAATCGCAGAAAGACTCGATGCCCTTCCCTGGCCAAGACGAACGGGAGTTCTGGCAGCGCGTGGAGCAACGCAACAAAGCGACGTCAGCGGAACTCGATCGCCTCGGACTTGCCGAGTACTTTGCCATGGAGGCTTATGTCGTTGCGTAAGGAGTGGTACTCATGAAGGGTGGCTTTGCGGCCGTCGACTGGGTCGTGCTCGTCGTGTATCTGCTCGGGACCACGTGGTTGGGTGTCTGGCTTGGGCGGGGTCAAAAAGATGCGCGAGACTACTTCGTTGCCAGCCAGAAGATTCCGTGGTGGGCCATTCTGTTCTCGGTCGTGGCCACGGAGACGAGTGCCCTCACCTTCATTTCCATCCCGGGGTTGGCGTACGTCGGCAATTTGTCGTTCCTCCAAATTGCTGTCGGCTACATTATTGGTCGCGTCGTCATCGCGTACACGCTGCTTCCGCGCTATTACGACGGCAAGCTCGTCACCGCGTACGCGCTGCTCGAACAACGTTTTGGGCTGGCGACTCGGCGACTCGCCTCGATCGTCTTCATGGTCACGCGCGCGTTTGGCGACTCGGTCCGGGTGTTCGCGACGGCGATTCCGATAGCCCTCATTATCGGGCCCATTGTGCCGGCGCAATACATCGGTCCTGTCTCGATTCTGGTACTCGGCGCGTTCACAGTGTTGTACACCTACCATGGCGGCATGCGCGCCGTCGTATGGACCGACGTCCTGCAGACGGGCGTCTACTTGATTGGCGGACTAGCTGCTGCCGTGTTGATCGGGAAAGGTGTCGAAGGCGGCTGGAGCGAGATCCTCTCGACGGCTCGCGCTGCTGGCAAACTCCAAGTCATTGATCTGTACGCGGGGATTGATCGACCGCACACGCTGTGGGCTGGGCTTGTTGGCGGTGCCTTCCTGAGCATGGCATCCCACGGCGCCGACCAGATGATCGTCCAACGTTTGATGGCCTCCGGGAATCTGTCCGAGGCGCGACGATCGCTGATTGGCAGTGGCTTCGTGGTCTTCGGCCAGTTCGCGATGTTTCTCCTCATCGGCGTGGGGTTGTTCTCGTTTTACAACGGTGTGGCGTTTCCAAGACCAGACGCGATTTTTCCGCGATTCATCGTCGAAGAGATGCCGCCAGTGCTTACGGGCCTGGTGATAGCGGCGATCCTCGCGGCCGCGATGAGTACCGTGAGCGGCGCACTCAACTCACTCGCGGCCGCCACGGTGCACGATCTCTACCTTCCGCTCAGCGGCAAACGCGACGATGACCCGAGTGTCTTGAAGATCAGCAAAGTCTTCACGCTGGTGTGGGCAGCCGTGTTGATCGGTGGCGCTCTGCTCTATCGCGATCAAGGCACACCCGTCGTGACGATCGCGCTGTCGATTGCCTCGTTTACCTACGGCGGGCTGCTGGGTGCGTTCTTTTTGGGCATTCTGGTGCGTCGTGCCGTGCAGCGCGACGCGATCACCGGCATGGCGGTCGGCATTGGTACCATGAGCGTCGTGGTCTTTGCGAAGGTCATCGCTGGTTGGTTTCCCGAGCTCGCGACGACATTGGCTCCGTTCGCGCGGATCGCGTGGCCGTGGTACGTGTTGATCGGTACCACGATTACGTTCTTGATCGGCATCCTCTCGTCATTCACGCACGCCGCACCGTCGGTCGCGCTTAACCCATCGGAGTCGCGCGCATGAGCGCAGAAGGTTTCGAAAGTGTTCCTCTCGTTGTTGGCGTCGATGGTGGGGGGTCTCGCACACGCGTGATCCTGGCCGACGCCAACGGCATGGTACTCGCACGAACGGAGGGCGCTGGCTCGGCGCTGACGCCCGGACACGAAGCGGTCGCCGCGGACACG